>CAZOIC010000033.1:0-1673 GCA_964579945.1 uncultured Syntrophomonas sp.
ATATCAGTTCCCTGGGCTTTATATTCCACACTGTTAATAATGCCTTCCAGAGCTACCTTACCTTCTTCCAAGTTTAACATACTAACATGAAGCTCCTGGCCTAGTATACATAGGTATCCTAGTTCAGTCTCCAGAACTATTTCATCCTCATCAAAGGTATTGACATTTTTTATTCCGCTAAGTTGCATGTTATTACGATTTACCAGGGTTAAGGAATGATCCCCCACTATAATTCGCCCCCTCTTTTAATCCAGGTTAAAACTGGTTTTCTAAACAATATGCAGTTGACCATGTAGTTTATGAATTTTTGTTCCTGTTATGTTTTTAAAAATCGGGAAGGGGACTGTTCTAAACAGTCCCCTTGTTATTCTCGTTATTCCATAATCCGGTATAAATTTTTGGCTTCCGTTGCCTTGACATTATCCTTGATATCCAGTACTTCAAAGGTGGTACTTTTGTCTCCAATCTGAAGAACAATGATATCACCTTTTTTTACTTCACTGGAGGGTTTAGCTGTTCTTCCGTTAAGCAAAACCCTTTCATTGGCAGCAAAATCGCGGGCAACGGTGCGTCTCTTTATAATGCGCGATATTTTAAGGAATTTGTCCAGACGCATTTTAACTTACGGCATCTTTTAATGCTTTGCCCGCCTTGAAAGCTGGAACCCGGGTGGCTGGAATGTTAATTTCAGCTCCAGTTTGAGGATTTCTTCCTTTCCTGGCCTGGCGATCCCTGGTTTCAAATGTACCAAAGCCGATGAGCTGTATTTTGTCTCCGCCTTTTAATGCATCTTCAACTACAGTAAAGAAAGCATTAATTACCTGCTCCGCATCCTTTTTGGTCATACCGGCTTTTGAAGCAACATGGGTAACTAAATCGGACTTATTCAAGAATGCATCCCTCCTTATAAGTGGTATTAACTGGTTATTCGCTGTTTGCCGGGATTATCCTTCTTTTACAGTTAAAAAGATATAAAAATAATCGATAGTTCATTTAAATCATAGTCCTTTGGTCTTAGATTCATTCCATAGGACGTCCATTTCTTCCAGGCTAAGATCAGTAAAATCCTGCCCCGCCTGCTTAATATTGTCTTCTATGAAGTTAAAACGTCTGGTAAATTTATCATTACAAGATTGCAGAGCCTGTTCGGGTTCAATGTTTTTCAGGCGGGCTACATTAACCAGGGCAAAAAAGATGTCTCCCCATTCCTCTTGTACCTGGGCTTCATTTTCGGCTCGCCCTAATTCCTCTATTTCTTCCTGAAATTTCTCCAGTGCTCCATTTACATTAGGCCAATCAAATCCTACCCGGGCAGCTTTTTCCTGAATTTTTTCAGCCCGCATAAGTGCCGGCAGGATAGTAGGGATTCCACCCAGAAGATATTGCTGACCTTCCCGCCGCTTAAAACCATCCCAGACTTCCATCACTTCATCGCCGGTTTGTAATTGTTTAGCCTCGCCAAAGACATGCGGGTGGCGAGTAACCATCTTATGGCTAACACTTCGGGCTACATCGGAGAAGTCAAAGTGTCCTTCCCGCTGGGCCAGGGCAGCATGAAAGACTACCTGCAGTAGCAGGTCGCCTAGTTCCTCTCTAAGTTTTTGCATATTATTTTCGTTTATAGCTTCGATAACTTCGTAGCTTTCCTCAATCAAATAGCGTATCAGGGATTC
>CAZOIC010000033.1:1773-17960 GCA_964579945.1 uncultured Syntrophomonas sp.
AGCTTTCCTCAATCAAATAGCGTATCAGGGATTCATGGGTCTGTTCCCGATCCCAGGGACAGCCCTGCGGCCCCAACAGTCTGGCCATCACCTGAATAAGCTCATCTAGCGCCGTGCCAGCAGTACTCATTAAACAAGCCTCCTGTTTTATCATAATTATAGAAATAGACGTGAATCACGCTTATTCTAACTTAATTTAACAGTAAGGGGAGTAGAACTCTTGCGGTTTCCTAGTATTGTAGGGGCAGACTTTCGGCACTCAGCAATTATAACAACAATAACGTTTTCAAAAAGATTAGATTGAGTGCCGCACTGCCCGGTCGAGTCTCAAACCTGGCTGCCTCTTTAGTAACTGAATTGCACATCCAGGGCGAACATACGGGTTCGCCCCTACAGGGTTCCAGTCCCCCGCACTCCTTACCCCTTACTCCTTACGCCTCACTCCTACTATCTCCCTATTAGCCTCTTCACCATATCCCAATCCAGTTCTTTTAATAGCAAGAGTAATATCCCGTAAATGCCTATACCCACTGTAATGGCCAGCAGGGTAGCAATATGGGAGTGGATATCAGCACCTACCAGGGCCTGGAAAACAAATTTAACTCCCAGGGTCATGACAACTGTTACCAGGCCTATTTTAACCATCCTTCGGCCTTCATAAACTACTCCGGTTAGTTTTTTAAGATAGATTATATTCAACAATGAACCTATTAGGAAAGCCGTTACCGTACCTAAAGCCGCACCGCGCACATTTAATATGGGCACGCTGGTCAGGGCATAGTTAAGAACCACCTTGATAATACCGGTAATAATCAGGTTGCGCATAGCTATCTCGGGATGACCAATACCTTGTAAGCTGGCACTGGATAGCTGGAAAGCAGCCAGCATGATACAAGAAAAGGCCAGTATTTCCAGGGGTATACCCGCTTCCGGAGTAGCGTAAAGCAGGTCGCAAATGGGGTAAGCTAGAATAAACAAACCTGCCGCGCAGGGAAAGGATAGGAGTATACCAGCGCGAAAACCGTTATTAATACGAGTATTTAAAACTCTAGTATCCCTCATAGCCACGGCCTCGGATACTGCCGGTACCAGGCTGGTAGCAATGGCAATGGTAAAAATGGAAGGTAACCCTATGAGTATGCCAGCCATACCGGAAAGTTGCCCGTAAAGGGCGGTGGCCTGAGAGGTAGTATAGTTTATAGCCATCAAACGTCCCGGTACTATTACCGCATCCAGCATCTGTACCAGGGGTAATACTACCGCACCAAAGGACACCGGTATAGCCAGGGTAATCATTTCCCGGGCCAGTTCCATGGAGGTAGCTCCGGAGTATTTTAAATCCTTGCCCTGGATTCTATTTTTTGAGCGAAAACTTAAATAGTATGCACTGAGCACGATCAGCCCGACTATCCCGCCTACTACAGCACCGAAGGTGGCTCCGGCAGCTGAATATTCTAAACCCCGGGGAAAAAGGAAAAATGCCAGGATTAAAACTGCACTTACCCGGAAAAGCTGCTCTATTACCTGGGATACGGCGGTGGGGACCATAGTCTGGTGCCCCTGGAAATAGCCCCGGAAGACCGACATCAACCCGGAAAAAAAGATGGCCGGGGCTACTGCCATTATCGGGTAATAGGCCCGCGGTTCTCCTAATATGTTATTAGCTATAAAATGGGCTGATTGCATTACCAGTAAGGTCAGAATGATACCAAAAATAAATAATATTGCTAAAGAGACCCTAAATATCTTACGGCTATCGCCACTACAGCCCTCAGTCTCTTTGCGAGAAACTAGTACGGAAATAGCTACTGGTACCCCGGCCGTGGCCAGGGCCAGAATAGTGGTATAAATAGGGTAAGCCATCTGGTACAGGCCCATTCCCTCGCCACCCAGTAACCGGGCCAGGGGAATACGGTAAACTGCGCCTAAAAGCTTACTAATAGCTCCGGCAATGCTCAATACCAGGGCGCCCCGGAGAAAATTCTTTTTATTCTCCAATTCAGATCCTCCCCAATTTCTCGTGAGGTATATTATAGCATAAAAAAGAGCGATCCTATTGTAAATAAGACCGCTCTTATACTGCTACAATTACTGTTCCATCTGTTTAGCCAGGAAACCGGCAGCGGTTTCCGCCAGTTTAACTTCCATATCGCCCAGCTTAACTCCTGCATCTTTGGTCACGATTATTACTGCTCCGATAGGGTCCCCCTGAGTAATAATAGGTGCAATTACCTGGGATTTTATGGTGTACTCCCTATCATCGTTTTGAATTACGTGAACATTTTCATCATCAGCCGCCTGCAGGTCGTTCATAATCAGGGTAGTTCTTTCCTCCAGGGCCCGTTCTACTGCGTTACCGATAGCCTTGCTTAAAAACTCCCTTTTGTTAGCGCCTGCTACTGCTATAATAACATCCCGGTCAGCTATCATGGAAATATGACCGATAGTTTCGTGCAGTGAGTCCGCATATTCTTTAGCAAAATCCCCCAATTCTCTGATGGGAGAATATTTCTTTAAGATAACTTCACCTTCTCGGTCAACAAAGATTTCCAGAGGGTCACCCTCACGAATGCGTAGTGTTCTGCGTATCTCCTTGGGAATAACGACTCTTCCCAGGTCGTCAATGCGGCGAACAATTCCTGTTGCTTTCAATTTACAATTATCCCTCCTTTTTTAAAAACTTGTAAATGTTGTTTTCTTCTCAGTGATAGTATATAACTCAAAATACCCTTTTATTCACTTTTTACCATCAAAGTGTGAAAAGTTTTAACTACCTTAAAATCGGGAGTTCACTTTCTTCCCTCTTGCCTCTTACAATAATATTGCCCTTTTTGCCCAGAAAAATTCCCGCTTACTGGCAGTTGCCCTATGCATGGACTGGATTATTGACAAATTAAAATTATATCATCTGCAAGATTTCGCCCAGGTTCTGCAGGGAGGAAGCCCGGTCCAGGTTAAGTAGAAGGGTGTAATCGTTAAGGCGCCGAACTTTTAACTCCCGACTCATCCGGGTTAAATGTTGGGGCAGCTTACCGATAGTTTTTATTTCCAGTTGGCGCCCCTTACGGCGCAGGGATTTTATTTCTTTATTACGGGCCATAATACGCAAAGATGCTATTTGCAGGAAGTTTTCCACCGGTTGGGGAGGATGGCCGAAACGGTCATTTAGTTCACTACGGATATCTTCAATTTCCTGCTGTTCACTGGCCAGCAATAGCCGCCGGTAGAGCCGCATTTTAGCACCGGAGTCTGGTATATAGGCTTCAGGTATATAGTAGTCGACGTCAATATCCATTTGGGTATTAAATTCTTCCCGAGGGCTATGTCCTTTTAAGCGAGCCGTCTCCTGTTCCAGTAATCGGCAGTACAGATCAAAACCTACGGCATGGATATAGCCATGTTGCTCCGCGCCCAGGATGTTGCCTGCACCTCTGATTTCTAAATCCCGCAGAGCAATTTTCATACCTGAGCCCAGCTCATTAAATTCGCGAATGGCATTAAGCCGCTTTTGAGCCGTTTCTGTCAATACTTTGTCTGGTCGGTAGGTAAGGTAGGCGTAAGCGATACGGTTGGAGCGCCCTACCCGTCCCCGCAACTGGTAGAGCTGAGCCAACCCCATTTTATCTGCTTCATCGATTATTATGGTGTTTACATTGGGCATATCCAGGCCTGATTCGATAATAGTGGTACAGAGAAAAATCTGGTATTTTCCATGTAAAAAGTCCATTACCGTATGGGACAATTCGTCTTCTTTCATACGCCCATGACCAACAGCAATTGTTACTCCGGGCAGCAGTTCCTGCAGATGCTCGTGCACCCGGTGGATATCCTCTATACGATTATGAACAAAAAAGACCTGGCCCTTGCGCTCCAATTCATTTTTGATAGCCTGGGAGATTATTTCGTCGTTATATTCCAACACATAGGTAGTAATAGGATAACGCTCCGGGGGCGGAGTCTCTATTACGCTGAGGTCACGTAGACCGGTAAGGGACATATGTAGGCTGCGTGGTATGGGAGTAGCCGATAGGCTGACTACATCTACAGTTTGTTTTAATGCCTTAATTTTCTCTTTTTGAGCTACGCCAAAGCGATGCTCCTCATCAATCACCAATAAACCCAGGTCTTTAAACTGGACATCGCGCGACAGTAAGCGGTGGGTGCCAATTACTATATCAGTCACCCCTTTTTGGATATCAGATATTATACGCTTTTGCTGGGTACTGGTGCGAAAACGGCTTAATACCTCTATAGTACAAGGGTAATCCTGGAAACGCTCGGTAAAAGTCTGGTAGTGCTGTTCCGCCAGTACGGTGGTAGGAACCAGTATAGCTGCCTGTTTGCCATCCATTATGGCCTTAAAAACTGCCCGCATGGCTACCTCGGTCTTGCCGTAGCCGACATCTCCACAGATAAGACGGTCCATGGGCTGTTTGCTCTCCATGTCTGACTTAACCTCATTTATGCTTTTTAACTGATCCGGGGTTTCTTCATAGGGAAAAGACCCTTCAAATTCCTGCTGCCAGGGGGTATCGGGGGAAAAGGTACAACCCTCAGTGGCTTCTCGGGTGGCATATAATCTCAGCAAATCTTCAGCCATCTCGCGAATAGACTCTGATATTTTTTTGCGGGTGCGTTCCCACTCACTGCCGCCCAGTTTGCTTAAGCGTGGGGTCTTCTCTTCTGAGGTGGTGTATTTATAAAGCAAGTCCAGTTTTTCTACCGGCAGGTAGAGTTTATCAGTCCCGGCATACTGCAGGAGGATATATTCCCGGGTAACTCCATCGTTTTCCACCTGAGTTACCCCGCGGAAAATACCGATACCGTAATTCTCGTGGACTACATAATCTCCCAATTTTAAATCTTCCAGCAGTATGCGCTCTTCGGATTTTTTACGTTGCCTGCTGCTGCGACCTGGTGATTTACCCCAGATATCCTTTTCACTAAATAATGCCAGTTCCAGGCTATGGCTAACAAAGCCTTTTTCCACCGACCGGTTCAGGTATTCCACCTGGTTTATGTGCTGATCCAGCAGTTCCTTCTTAAGCTGTTCCCGGCCTAATTTGCTTTTAACGGCTATCTGCACGCTATAACCTTTTTCCTGCCATTCTTTTATCCGGCTATAGAATATATCCAGGTTGGCATAGAAAGGCTCCATTTCCTGCTGGGAAATATGTTCCATCATAGCTACCGGTACCTGGGGGATGTTACCGGGAAAAAAGGAATGATATATTACCGACCGCGATTTTACGGCCTCCTGTAGTTTCTCCAATTCCTGGACTACCGGTTCGTGGATCATCCTGCCCTCACGTTTAGCCTCCCGGATAAATTCCCGGTGGCGCCTTAAGTTTTTCTCATAAGCGCGGTAGAAATCACGAGCCTCGTCCATAAAAATGGCGGCATTGGCGGGCAGATAATTAAGTAAGATGCTTTCCAGTTTATCACCATACAGCTCATCCGCCGGGCTTATCCTTAAAAGGTTCTCCGTTTTTCCAGAGCGCTGACTGTCTGTATTAAAACGACGGATGGAGTCGATAAAATCACCAAAAAATTCTACCCTCAGGGCTTCTTTTTCAGCCGGGGGGAAAATATCCAATATACCTCCGCGCACGGCAAACTCACCCGGTCGACTAACCGTAATAACCCGGTTATAGCCGCTGTTAACCAGCTTCTTTAACAGCTTTTCCAGCTCTTGTTCCTCACCGCTATGTAGTTCTATAGTAGCAGCCTGCATCTGCGCTGGGCTTATGAAATAATATAGAAAAGCTGCCGGGGTAGCAATAATTACAGCACTACGAGAAGGGTGGAGCAAACATTCCTGTAAAGCGAGGATGCGCCCGGTCTCTACAGCGGAATAGTTTTCTTTCATAAATACAAAGTCCCGCCCCAGAAACATAAATATACGCTCCCGATCCAGGAATCCCTGGAGTTCACGAGCCAGGTCATACGCTTTTTCTTCGCTCCCCACCAGGCAAAGCATTTTGCCATGAGCTAATTTTATAAGTTCAGAAAGCACAAAACTCCGGGCGCTTCCTGCTAGCCCGGTTAATATCACATTTTCGTTATTTTGCAGGCAGTTAGCAGTGCGCTGCAAGACCTCAAGATTCAAACGTTCAAAACTCCTCCCCGATGTTTGGTATAGCTCGTATAATAACGTTTTCTTAAAAATAACGTCAATTGTTTCACGTGAAACAATTTTAAGGCAAATCCCCGTGCTCCCGTTCGTGAGGAAAACATTCTTACCCCTCACGCCTTACTCCTCACTCAGTTATAGAAGTGCTGTCCCACGTTATTAAATGTCTCATTCATCCCCAGTTCCAGGGCGCAATCTTCGCAGATTCCGTTTAATTGCACAGCTCCTTCGGGTCCTTCAACTTCAGCCGTGGAGTAAACCTGCTGACAATACTCGCACACATGATATATTTTCATTATGCCTGCTCCTTTGACTTTTTTAATATTCTGTCTGAGATAGCAGGCAAATATACTCCCTATCAATTATACTCATTCATAGCCCGGTCTATGCCGTGCTTTACCCAGCATTCGACTGCAACGGCAACCTGGCCAATTACCTCTTCCATAAGTTTCTTTTCGGTGGGGCTAAATTTACCCAACACCCAGTCAATGGCTTCATTATCGGGGCGACCGATACCAATTCTGATGCGGGCAAATTCCGAGCTACCTAATCGTTCGATAATAGAAGCCATGCCTTTATGACCTCCGCCCCCGCCCTGGGCCCGCAGGCGCAAAGTACCGGGGGGTAAATCCATATCATCATAAATTACTATGAGGTCGCCGAGGTTCAACTTAAACCAGCGTACCAGGGGCTGAACTGTTTTGCCGCTAAGGTTCATGTAAGTAAGGGGCTTAACCAACAGGACTTTTTCCCCATCAATGCGGATATGCCCAATAATAGCATCGAAACGGCTTTCTTCTTTTTCAATAGAAAAGCGCCCGGCTATTTCCTCCAAGACCCTATAACCAATGTTATGCCGGGTATCGCTGTATTTCCTTCCTGGATTGCCCAACCCTACGATAACTTTCATAATCCTACCTCATGATTAAATTAAGAATTAACGTCGAAATACACCCTACGTGTACTACTGATGCTCTCGTTGGTGTTAAAAATATTGCGTGTGGCCTATGGGGTATGTAAAATTAACGAAGTTCACCATAGGTTAAAAAAGGATTGAGCGATAAGGCCCAATCCTTTATACTTATTTGCTTTATTCGCCTTCGGTTGCCTCGGTCTCTTCGGCTTCAATATCTTCGCCTTCTCCTTCAACTTCCTCTCCGTCAGTAGTTACGGTTGGAGCCAGTACAGTAGCTACCAGTGTATCCAAATCAGTAAGTATTTCTACATCTGCCGGTACCTGCAAATCAGCTACCGTAACCTTATCCCCAATTTCCAGAGCAGCTATATCATAGACCAGGGTTTCGGGAATATCCTGGGGCAAGCTGGAAACCTCAATTTCTTTAGCGCCCGATTGCAGGATACCACCTTTTTTCATAATCTCTTCTTCACCAACTATGGAAATACCCACGGTACTGTTTATTTTCTCATCCAGTCTTACCTTCCAGAAGTCAACATGAACCAGCTGCCCGGTGATAGGATGCCTCTGTACTTCCCGCACTACCACCATTAAGCCGCTATCCCCGTCTATTTCCAGGGAAAACAGACCCCGCGAGCCATGAACCTGAAAAATACGGGAAAGCTGTTTCGATGCCAGGGATATGGCTTGATTCTCTATTCCTTTACCATATACCGTTCCGGGCACGAGTCCGCTGCGCTTCAGCTCATTTAGAAAACCTCTAGTTTTTATATCGCGTTTCTGGCAGCTTATTTTCTCTGCCTCAGCCATTATTATCACTCCTTAATCAACCTTACAAACCAGGCTGCATTTATTAAATTATCAAGTAATTATTATACCAGTTTAGCTTGTATATGTCCAAAAACTACTAACCTTCAAAAAGTTTACTTACGGAAAGGTCTTCATGAATTCTAAGAACGGCCTCGCCTATTAGCGGAGCCACGGAGAGAACCGTAAGATTGGGGAGTCTTTTTTCCTCGCCCAGGGGAATGGTGTTGGTTACCACAATTTCTTCAAAGGGTGCGCGAGACAGCCTGTCTATAGCTGGTCCGGAAAAAACCGGGTGGGTACAGCAACCATAAACCTTTAAGGCCCCCTTTTCTTTCATGGCTTCTGCTGCCATACACAGGGTACCGGCAGTGTCTATAATATCGTCAACAATTATAACTGATTTACCCGCTACATCTCCGATAATATTCATCACTTCAGATACATTGGGTTCAGGTCGCCGCTTGTCCACTATGGCCAGAGGTGCCCCCAGTTTTGCCGCTAAATCACGAGCTCTGGTAACTCCTCCAACATCAGGAGAGAGTATAACGGAAGTTTCATTCAGTCCCTGGGCCTTCAAATACTCGGCTATAGTCGGTACTCCAGGGAGATGGTCAACTGGTATGTCAAAAAAACCCTGAATCTGGTTGGCATGTAAATCTACTGCAACTACCCGCTGGGCACCAGCTTCAACTATCAGGTTGGAAACCAGTTTGGCGGTAATCGGGTCACGGGCCTTGCTTTTACGATCCTGGCGGGCATATCCATAATAGGGAATCACCGCATTGATACGGGAAGCAGAAGCCCGCCTAAAAGCATCAATCATTATGAGGAGTTCCATCAGGTTATCATTAACTGGCGAACAAGTTGGTTGTACTACAAAAACGTCTACTCCACGCACACTCTCGTCAATAACACAGTTAATTTCACCATCGGAAAAACGCGACACTTTAGCATCACCCACCGGCATCCCCAGGTATTTCGCTATTTCTTCGGCTAAACAGGGGTTAGCATTTCCGGTAAACAGTTTCATCCTCCACCTGGATGCTTTCATTATTTTAACCTCCTAAAAAATTTTGTTCCTGATAATAAGAAAATAAAGTTTTTTAGACGCAGAAGGACGCAGCTTTTTATGATTAACGCTGAATCTTTTTAAAATAATTTAGCCCTCACTTCTATTTTCATCAGTGGTTGCGGCCTCCCACCATGGATGGTTAATAAGGCGCTAATAACAAAGCTGCCTTGTAAATAACTTTGAATATAGAACTTGATTAATTTGTTTTGAGTGAGGAGTTAGGGGTAGTGAGGATACTTCCCTTTACCTGTTGTATCTGCTCCTGGTGCTCCTCATACTCTATTCCTTGGATTTTTTCCTACTATGTTTTTGTTCGGCCCGTTCCACGGCCAGGGTGTGAGCGGGGATATCACGGGTAATGGTAGACCCGGCCCCGGTCATGGAATCTTCACCAATGGTTACCGGCGCTACCAGATTAGTATTACTGCCGATAAATACGCGGTCTTCCAATATGGTGCGAAATTTCTTTTTGCCATCATAGTTGCAAGTAATAGTACCAGCACCGACATTGACTCCTTTTCCTAAAAGAGCATCCCCTACGTAACTGAGGTGAGGAATTTTGCTTCCGGCCCCAATGATAGATTTTTTTATCTCAACAAAATCGCCCACTTTAACATTCTCCTGCAAGTCGGCCTCTGGTCTCAGGTAAGCAAAGGGGCCGATATTGCAGTGATTGCCTATACGGGCTTCTTTTACTCGTGAGCTTTCGATTACTACATCATTACCTATGGAGGAATCATTTATGCGGGTGTAAGGCCCAATAGTGCAATTCTCCCCAATAATAGTCTGTCCCTCAATGATAGTAAAGGGGTAAATAACTGTATCTATACCAATTTTCACTGTACTGTCGATAAAAGTTGTTTCCGGAGCCCTAATAGTTACGCCGTTTTTCATCAGTTCCTGGTTATGTCGCTGCCTAATTATAGTTTCGGCCGAAGCCATCTGTACCCGGTCATTAATTCCATGAATCTGGTCTACTTCATCAGTAGCCAGTACCGCCACTTTATGTCCATCATTTTTTAATTTGGGTAAAACATCGGTAAGATAGTATTCTCCCTGAGCATTACTGCACTTAACCTGAGAAAGTGCTGCAAATACAGCTCCGGCCTGAAAGCAGTACATACCAGTGTTAATTTCTGCTATTTCCTTTTCTTCCGGGGTGGCATCCTTTTCTTCGACAATACGCTCCAATCCTCCATCGGCCTGGCGAATAATGCGGCCATAGCCAAAAGGGTCAGGGAGCAGACCGCTGAGAACGGTGGCCCGGGCTTGCTGCTGCCGATGGAAGTCCAGTAATTTTTTTAAAGTTTTACCTTCTAAAAGCGGAGTGTCTCCGGCTAAAACCAGCAAAGTGTTGGCCGGATCAATACTGCCCTGGGCCTGCATCAGGGCATGACCAGTGCCCAGCTGTTCTTCTTGTACTACAAAGCGTAAATTTTCGCCCGATAAAGCCTCTTGTACCATTTCCCGACCATGTCCTACCACCAGAGTAATATCATCTATTCCGGCTTCTTTGACTGCTTTAACTACATACCATATCATGGGTTTGCCGGCTACCCGGTGTAACACCTTGGGCATTTGCGAATGCATACGCACCCCTTTGCCAGCGGCCAGTATAACTGCTGAGTAATTCACTCTATTAATTCCACCCCTATTTATTTATTTTTGAATTCTGATTCCACTCAAAAAGACATAAATATTCATTTCACCTTATAATTAGACGCAGAGAACGCAAATTCATTATGGTTTATAAAACCTCAAAATAAAGAGAAATACGGAATATTTCAGCTATAATTATTAATTTATTATATGCTTTTACATATTAGTCCGGTAATAGAAAAACACAGTCACTTGTATTATACCTTTTATCCGAAATAATGAAAATTTTTATATCACTTTATCCAACCTGTGGATGAATACCCGTTAGGGGTGTTAAGATAAGCATATAGAGGTGATTAATAATGACCAATCGACTACTCCTGGTGGATGATGAAGTTAAAATCCTGGATATGATTGATAATTATCTTAAAAAGGAGGGGTTTGAAACTGGCCGGGCGAGTAACGGTAATGAGGCTCTGGAGCTCTTTCGCAACCAGAGCTTTGACCTTGTTGTCCTGGATTTAATGCTGCCTGAACTGAATGGCCTGGAAGTATGTAAAGAAATTCGCCGTTTTAGTGAGATCCCGATTATTATGCTGACAGCCAAAAATGATGAAATAGATAAATTATTAGGGTTGGAATTGGGTGCTGATGATTATATAAGCAAGCCTTTTAGCCTGCGGGAGTTAAGTGCTCGTATCAAAGCGGTTTTGCGGCGGAGTAAGAATCATTCACCGGCAGTCACCACGATAAAGGTAAATAATCTGCGCCTGGAACCGTCCCGTTTCGAATTGTATGTGGATAATACCTTAATCACCTTGACCCCCACCGAATTTAAACTTATCAATGCTCTGTTAGAATATCCAGGCCAGGTTTTCAGCCGCCTGCAGCTTTTAGAGAGAGCTTACGGAGATATTTATGAGGGTTATGAACGCTCTATTGATACCCATATTAGTAACCTGCGTCGTAAACTGGAAAAGGCCGGTAGCCAAATTTTAATAAAATCGGTTTACGGTATTGGCTATAAAGTTGAAACGGAGGATAGCAGCGATGAAGATATCCCATAGGTTAACTTTAACTATGGCTGCTATAGCGATCTTCTCCGTTTTTCTGTTGGCTGGCCTAATTTATAATTCTACCGGTAGTATTTTCTCCCGCTATATTAACCGCAGCATGTTGGTTCAATGCCAACGTTGGGCTGAGGGGTTGGAATCCTATTATGCTGAGCAGGAAAACTGGGACAACCTGCAATCCTACCTACAAAATTCAACCGGGAATACAATTTCACCAGGTCATCACCGCGGTCGCGGAGCTGGGGCCAATGCCCAGCGCTTTATGATGGGGGACATAGTAGTAGTGGACGCTAACCACCAGGTAATAGGCGACTCCAGCGCTACCCGGCTGGGCGCTTATATGAGCAACGAAGAATTAAAAAATGCCTATCCCCTGCAGGTGGGTAATAAATATATTGGCAGTGTTATCTTTTACGAAACTGGAATGAATAGGCTGGGTGAGCTGGAAATAGATTTTTTGGCCAATATGAGTCGGGCTACTCTGCTGGCGGGCTTGCTTACCTTAATCATAGCTATTGTTCTGGCGGTTTTTATCAGCAGGAAAATAAGTTACCCCATAAGCGAGTTGACTGTGGCTACCAATCAGTTAGCCCAGGGCCGTTGGTCAACCCGGGCAAGGATTAAAGGCGACCAGGAAATTGTTATCCTGGCTGATAATTTTAACCTGATGGCAAAAAAGCTGGAGGAGGCCCAAACCCGGCGGGAAAATATGACTGCTGATATTATTCACGAACTGAAAACCCCGCTGTCTATTTTGCGAGGTAACCTGGAGTCACTGCAGAGCGGCGCCCTGGTAGCTTCAGAGGAAACCTTTCTATCCCTGCAGGACGAGGTAATTCGACTAACTAAACTGGTGGAAGATTTGGAAGTGTTAAGCCGCCTGGAGAGTGGAAGGCTGGCTCTGGACCAGCAGCCCTGTGAAATGTCCGGGCTGCTTGATGCCCTGTTTCCTATCATAAATACCCTGGAGCTGCAAGGAAAGATATTTAAGAGTGAAATAGCAGACGATCTCCCCCCTCTTTATGTGGATAGGGGCAGGACGTTACAGGTGTTAATTAATCTGCTCAGCAATGCCATGCACTATACCCCTGAGGGGGGCACAATAATGCTGCAGGCTAATAAAGGAGAAGACGGTTTTATTCATTTAACTATAAGCGATTCCGGCAAAGGAATAGGCAAGCAAGATCTGGAGCACATATTTGACCGTTTTTACCGGGCCGATCGTTCTCGTTCACGGCGATTAGGTGGAACCGGGCTGGGGCTAGCTATAGCCCGAGGTTTTGTAGAAGCTCAGAAAGGTACAATCTGGGCCGAAAGCACTCCAGGTAAGGGTAGTACTTTTCACCTCCTGCTGCCAGCAGTTACCCAATAGATAGCAGGTACATTTAATTATCCTCTAAAATCTTATTCCTTCCAAATGTTTTTGAGCCAGTTTCAAGTCACTGGGTTTATCGACGTCTACGCCTACCTCGGCATAGGGGGATATTATGGCTTTACCCTTGATACCCAGGGTTTTATAGAATCTTTTCTCCACTGTTTCTATGTTTAGACGGCGGATAATATATTTCCATACCAGGCCAAAGCCGAACAGTTTAGCCATAGCCAGGGGATTCTTCCTTCGCTCTACCAGTTTCAAAGCTATTTCCAGGATCTGGTCAAACAATTCCGAGCGCAAGATAAAGAGGTTACCTCCGGTAAAAATTCCATCTTTAAGCTTAACATAAGTCCGGCTAACTCCAGGAAAACGAGCTTCATTAACTTCTTTTTGGGTTACCGGGTAGTAAAATTCAGCATCATATTGTTCTGCCCGATTTATAAAATCATTAATAGCCTCGGTGGTAATAAAGGGTATATCTGAAGGCATGATTAAAATTTGCTCACTAATACCTTTTTCCCGCAGTAATTCAACCCCGTGGGCAAAGCTTTCAATAGCATCCTGTCCCCCGCTAACAAAGAATAGCCGATCTTGCCCGGTAAATATATTACGCAAAGCTTCAGTCGGTCCGCTAATTACAATGTTTCTAATAGCAGGAGATTGGCGCAAGGCATGATAGACGTAATAAATCATAGGATAATTGCCTATTATAATCAGAGCTTCATTATCATAGGGAGCTATTTTTTTTAGTTCACCACTGCTCTCTCCCCCGGCCAGGATAATAGCATCATATTGCATTCTTATACCTCCGTTACTTAAGCTGTGGGGAATCCGTCTTTTTTTATAGATTCAATCATGCTGTTTTCAGCATTTTCTATATGCTCCTGAGCTGCCTGCCTGGCACCTTGGACATCTCGCGATTGAATAGCTTCTACTATTATACGGTGTTCTTCCAAAGATTGTTTCATTCTACCCGGATAAGCCAGAGAAGTGGCTCTAAATCTTTGGATTTGCTCACGCAAATTGTTGATTATGGCAAAAAGACGTTCATTTCGGCTGGCCCGATAGATAGCTTCATGAAAATCAGTGTCAATGGCTACCAGCCGTTCCATATCGTTTTGAGAAATGGCATCTCCTTTTTCCACCAGATGCCTTTCCATATATTCCAGTTCTTCATCGGTTATCCGTTCCGCAGCTAAACCTGCAGCCAGTCCCTCCAGTGCGGCTCGAATCTCAAATACATCAGCAATATCCTTTAATGAAAGGTCAGCCACATAGGCTCCCTTCCGAGGAACCATAACTATAAAACCCTCCAATTCCAATTTACGCAGGGCTTCGCGTACAGGAGTACGAGAAACTCCCAGTTCTTCTGCCAGTTGTATCTCCATTAGCCTCTCCCGCGGCTTCAAGCTGCCGTTAATGATAGCTTCCCTTATTGCCTCCAGAACGAGTTCCCGCAGGGGTTTATAGGATTCAAGATTTACTGGTAACAGTCTTTTAGCTTCCATTTTAATCACCTCTTTTATAGGATGAAAGCAGGTATATTTCGTGGTAATCTTTTTTAAAAACCTGATAAGCCCTGAAGGCTGTTTCATTATCGGGGAAGATGGCAAAAACACTGGGCCCACTGCCGGACATCAGAGCCCTAAGCGCCCCCATTTCTATTAACCTGGATTTTATTATTCCTATTTCCGGTTTTTTTCTTATGCTTACTGATTCCAGTACATTAGCCATATAAACGGATATGTTTATAATATCGCCTTTATTCCAGGCTTGCAAAAAACTTCCATTGTCTGGGAATTGCTCCACCGCTTCTAAATCCAGTTCAGAATAAACCTGGGCAGTGGATAGCTCAAACTCGGGTTTTACAATTACTATATTGGGTATCATTCTACTCGGCAATGATTCCAATAGTTCCCCCCGGCCCCTGGCTATAGCGGTAAAGCCCCGGCTTACTAATTCTCCGGGTCGGGCCTCAAAATAATGCCCGGACAGACAGAAAGCCACATCAGAACCAATAGCAGCAGCCATTTTAAGCAACTGCGGGCGGGAAAAACGGCAGTTATATAAATGGTTAATCCCTACCAGTACTGCAGCAGCATCAGTGCTACCACCTGCCAGCCCGGCACCTACCGGTATGTTTTTTTCTATAAAAATGTTAACCCCCGCTCCTGGTTGGTACTCTTGTAAAATCATCAGGGCTGCCTTATAAGCCAGGTTCTCCTCACCCAAAGGTATTGAGTTACTATTGCTGGCTATCTCAATCCCTGAGGAACGGGATTCTAGAGTTATTCGATCAAACAGGTCAACCTGATGCATAACCGTTTCCAGTTCATGGTAGCCATCACTGCGTTTGCCTTTAACATCGAGAGTAAGGTTAATTTTAGCGGGTGCTTCTATCTTTACTATCTGCATTATATTGCTCCTGCATTTTTTAATTATATATCTAAAGTTCCATATGACCAATATTTTTCCTCTATACCCATCACCATTAATCATGGGGCAAGTGGGGACGGTTCTTGACTTGCGTCCTTTGGACGCAAGTCAAGAACCGTCCCCACTTGCCCCGCCATCAATTATTAAAAAGGGGGAACGGCTTGCCACCGTTCCCCAGGGTTAGGGGGGGGAATGTAATGAGATTTAAGTAAATTAGCTGTGATTATTATTTCCCAGAAAGTTTTAATTTTACTCCCTGGGGGAGTAACTCCAGGCATTTAAGACTAACCTGAGCTTCCTCAGGACTATCCAGACTTAAACCTTTGTCAGATGAAGATACCATGCATAAAGGTGGAAATAGTACACACCACCAGTTTTTACCTTCACCTTCACCCAATACAACCCTTACAGCTTCATAACGGCCCTGGGGAAATACCAGATTGCCATATCTTTTGGTGGGGAAATCAAACTCTCCTATATATACTTCTACCGGATAATCATATCCCCGGGAAGTTACCATCGATTCAGCCACTGCTTTAATTTCCGCTTTTTTACTTATAGCAATACGGCGTGCCTCCTGGGCTGAATCTACATCTTTAAACTGCTCACCCATCTGGTTAACAATACGATCCTTGATTTCCAGCTTTAAGGCCTGGTCATTCGGTGAGTCGCTGTTAGCCACTACGTGTAACCTTAATACGTTCTGGTTTAAAGGCTCATTATATTCTATATAAGCATAAGAACCGAGTAAGGTTGTGAATAATACCAGTATG
>CAZOIC010000034.1:0-17149 GCA_964579945.1 uncultured Syntrophomonas sp.
GGTGGGGAAACAGGGCATAATTTTGAAAAAGAAAACCTATCTTGCGTTGCCGGGCCGGTAGATTGATTCCTTGTTGGCTATCGAATAAAACCTGTTCATTCAATACAATTCTGCCCCGGTCAGGGGTCATCAGCCCGGCTATGCACTTTAAAGTCATAGTTTTACCACAACCGGACGGTCCTAGAATCGCCATTATTTCCTGGCCAACCACAAAGTTAACCTCCAGTTTAAACTCGGGCAGGGATTTCTTAATATCTATACTAAGAATCAGCAGTCACCTCCCTGACCGGGTGGCTGCTAAACCGGCGTTGATATTTTTTCCAGTAGTTTAAAGCTACTATGCTGGCAAGGGAGATTAATAAAATTACCAGCACCCAGATTACGGCTTGCTGCTGCCTGCCGCCCTCAACCAGGAAATATATAGCCACCGGTATAGTCTGGGTTCGGCCCGGAATATTGCCAGCCAGCATCAGGGTAGCCCCGAATTCCCCCAGGGAACGGGCAAAGGCCAGAATGGTTCCCGCTGCTATTCCCGGCCAGGCCATAGGTATAGTGACCCGCCAGAAAATGGTCCATTCCGAAGCACCCAGAGTACGGGCAGCATCCTCAATGTTAGCGTCAATCTGTTCAAAGGCTCCGCGGGCAGTCTGGTACATTAAAGGAAACGATACTACCGCAGCGGCAATTACTGTTGCCGACCAGGAGAAAACCACCGGTCGGCCTATTTCAAAAAACAGTGACCCCAGCCAGCCGTTTCTTCCCAGAATCCACAACAGGATGAAACCTACTACCGTAGGTGGTAAAACCAGAGGTAGAATAAAGATTCCATCCAACAAGCTTTTGCCCTTGAATTCATGCCTTGCCATCCAGCGGGCTATTATAATACCCAGGATAAAAGTGATGGCGGTTGCTACCAATGCTGTTTTTAATGATATCCAAAGTGGATTAAGATCCATCACTGCCATTATTTATACCTATTTCCTTAAACTCTCTCTCAGTCTATCCAGAGGGAAAACAACATTACCCGGCACTCAGTCGAATCTTGACTGGGTGCCGGGAGTATCCGTAACATTATTTAATAACTGTAAAGCCATATTTCTCGAATACGGCTGCAGCTTTATCACCGCTTAAGAAATCGACAAAAGCCTTGGCCTCTTCCTGGTTTTTACTATCCTTAACTACTGCTGCCGGATAAACCAGGGAAGAATGCAGACTTGCATCGGCTACTGCTGCTACTTTAACCTTGTCCGATATGTTAGCATCAGTCTGATATACTAAACCAGCTTCAGCATCGCCACTTTCAACGTAGGCCAGTACCTGACGTACATCCTTGGCATAAACCAGTTTGCTTTTTACCTTGTCCAATAAATTAAGACTGGTCAAGGTCTCAGAAGCATATTTACCTGCCGGAACCGATTCCGGTTCACCCATAGCAATTTTTTGGGCTTTTTCTAAATCCTCAAAACTTTTTATAGTATCATTATCTTTACCTACAACCAAAACCAGCGTATTTTTAACAATATCTTTACGAGTTTCTTTGACAATCAAATCCTTTTCATCTAAAGCATCCATTTTACCCTTGGCGGCAGAGATAAATACATCAGCCGGAGCTCCGTTTTCAATCTGCTGCTGCAGGGAACCGGAAGAAGCCAGGTTAAAATCAAAGCTTACATTCGAATGTTCCTCCTGATAGGCCTTCTCAATATCAGCCATAGCATCAGTCAAGCTGGCAGCAGCTGATACCAGTAAAGTTACAGGCTCAGCACTCTGCTGTACTTCAGGTTCCTTAGGGGTATCGGCGTCCTGGTTACCGCAGCCAATTAAAGCGACTGCCAGAAATACCATAATAAGTCCGGCTATAAACCACTTCCTGGATGTAAAATTACGCATCTCCTCTTCCTCCTCAAAAAATAAAGTTTAAAATCTTACTTTCCTTACAAACCCCAATTCGCCATACCCCCTCCTTTCACAAGCTTTTTCATAGACTTTGTTAACCCTTAACGGCCTAAAGCTAATCATAGCAATAGCATTTTATTGCCATCTGATTTACAATTAAGAATAATCAAGCGACAATAAATTCACCCTATTAAATAAACTCTATTAAATTAAACTATTCGACCGATATGTACAGTATTCAACCCAATATAACTAAATATAATATAACATAACATTTGATCAGATTACATGGTTAAACCACTTCCGACTATGAAATTAGTTTTGTTTGTTTCTATTGCGAAAAACCTGTTGATTGGTGTTAAGTAATTATATATCCTGGTTTGTCGCTATAATCTATTTACCTCTTACCCCCGACTCCTAACTCTAGACCTTAATCAAGTTCAGATTCAAGGTAATTTACTAAAGACAACTTTTAACTTTTTTATAGGCATATATTTCGTACTTAGATAGGAGGTAACTTATGCGTAAAGAAAGCAACCCCCTTACACCGGCAGAAATCGCTGAAATACTTAAAATAAGCAAATACACCGTTTATGAAATGGTAAAACGAGGTGAACTCCCGGCTTATCGAGTTGGTAAAAAGATTCGCGTCGACAGCCATGATCTACAAGAGTATATTGACAAAGGTAAGGGGAACGAGCCTGGTCCCGATGAACAATTGGACCTGCCACCGGCTTCCCTTCTGGAGTCACCACTTTTATCGGTTGAACCCACCCGAGAACCCGGGTTGATAATCTGTGGGCAGGATCTTTCCCTGGATATACTTGGCCGCTACCTGGAACATCACCCGGCAGGAGTGCGGGCTTATCGGCAGAACCTGGGTAGTTTTGCCGGACTGCTGGCACTTTATCAGGATAGAGCCGACCTGGCAGCTATCCACCTCTGGGATAGTGATAGTAATTCCTATAACATACCCTATGTCCGCCGCCTGTTACCTGGTATTCCCGCCGTCATCATCCATTTGGGCTGCCGTATGCAGGGCTTTTATGTAGCCCGGGGCAACCCTAAGGACATTAAGCAGTGTGAAGATTTGATACAACCAGGTATCCGTTTCGTTAACCGGGAAGCCGGATCTGGAACCAGGGTGCTTATTGACGAGCAATTTCGGGTTTTAGGCATTAATCGGCAGATGGTTAAAGGCTATGAAAACCTGGAGTTTTCCCACCTGGCTGTTGCCAGCGCTGTTTCCCGCGGAATCGTGGATGTTGGCGTAGGTAATGAAAAAGCCTCCATGCAGGTACGGGATATTGATTTTATTCCTCTACGGCGAGAAAGATATGAAGTGGTAATTAAAAAGGAAGATATGAACCGAGCACCCTTTCAGGTGGTACTGGAAATCCTTAAATCTTCGGCTTTTAAAACCGAATTAGAGGGATTAGGTGATTATGATTTAAGTGAAACCGGAGAAATTGTGGCCGAAGTTTAATATATTCTCCATATTTTCACCTTACCCTATTCTTATCCTTAAAAGCAGGAATATTATATAAAATACTGAATGATATAGAAAAAAGGCTGGAAGTAAATTCCTGATCGATATTGGATCAAGGCAGGTTATAGATTAGGAGAGAAGTGGGGGGTATAGATGAACCTGGTTTCACTAATTACTTTTACAGCTTTCATTATTTATATATTCCTGGCCTTTTTCGGTCTGCAAATGGATTCCCGCTCCCGGCTGAACCGCATCTTCTTCTGCCTCTGTCTGGCCTGTGCACTGTGGGCCTTTTGTATAGCCTTTATGTTTCCTGCCACAGATAATCAAACGGCCTGGCTCTGGTTTCGTCTTTCCTCTCCGGGATGGTGTCTGGGACCTGCTCTGGTAGTGCATTTTGCCCTCGCTTTAACTGGCCGGGATCGGCGTGGTAATAAACAACTACCGGTCTATCTAATCTATTTACCCGGCTTAATCTTTACCTTTCTGGGTCTAACCGTAGGAGTAACCGCCTCTCATGTAACCCTGATGAGCTTCGGCTGGAGTCCGGTCAACTCCGGCAATATGGTACGCTACTGGGCTTATGCCGCATATTACGCGGCATGTATAGCCTTGAGCATTATTGTAGTATGGCAATGGGGTAAAAATTCGCCCTCCCGGCGTCAGCAAAAACAAGCCCGCATAGTTGTATATTCCACCTTTCTGGGTACTTTATTGGCCTTTTTCAATGAAACCCTGCTGCCGGTATTGGGCTATGCTGATACCCCAAAAGTTCCGGTAGTCTTATGGTTAATCTGGGCTTATGGTATGTGGATAGCCATAAGCCGCTACCGCCTCCTGATTCTTACTCCGGCCATTGCCGCAGATCAAATAGTAGCCAGTATTACGGATATGATGGTGCTCCTGGATTTAAATGCCATAATTCTTAAGGTTAACCGTTCAGTAGAAGAAGTGCTGGGCTATGTGGAAAAAGAATTGCTGGGTAAACCCATTAACCTAATATCAGAAACCTGGGATATAAGCAACCAAGCACTTTATAACCTGGCTACCGGCCTGACCGGTTTCTATCAGGAAGAAGCAAGCTGGGTTACCAAATCAGGTGCCACCATACCGGTACAAATTTCCGCTTCTGCGGTTAAAGATAATTATTCCGACCTGGTCTGCCTGGTTATGGTAGCTCAGGATTTGCGTCCCACCAAAGCGTTGGAAAGGGAAATTAACGAGCGCCGTCGCGCCGAACAGGCTTTACAAGAAACAGTATTGCAGATCAAAGATTATTCCACTCTTCTGGAGGAGCAAAACCATAAACTGGAGTTTCAGAACGCCGAATTAGAAGCTATGACTACCAATCTGGCTGAAGCCAACCATACCCTGGAAGAAAAAAACAGCCAGCTCGAAAACCTTTTCAATAATGTGGGGCAAGGATTTTTGAGCTTTTCCCAGGACCTATTAATTCACCAGGAAAATAGCCGCGAATGCCTTGCTATATTCAGAGAAAACCCTACCGGCAAGCGCCTCTCCAGCCTAATTTATTCCCAGGATAAAGAACAGGCAGAATTCATGGATACTCTGTTTAACGAAATTATGCAGGAATCTAACCCGCTGAGGTTAGAGCTTTTCTTATCCCTTTTGCCGGAAGAGACCAGCCTTTATGATCGGTGCATCAGCATTGCCTATAGGGTCGTACATGATAGTACAGTTGAAAGTGAGCGTATTATATTGGTCATTCTTACCGATATTAGCGAAAAACGCCTCCTGGAAGCGCGCATGCAGGAAGAAAAAGATATATTTAGCATGGTAGTTAAAGCCATAATCTTTCATGAAGATTTGCTGGAATGCATAGAAGATTTTAGAAATTTCTGTAACCATGAATTCCAAAACATACTCTTCAGTTCCAGGGGATTAGATGATATATTGGCAGAGATACTACGTTACCTCCATACTTTCAAGGGCAACTTCAGCCAATTCGACACTGCCTCCGTAGTGGGTGAACTTCACCATCTGGAATCAATGCTAGTTGAGACTCGTGATCAGGTAACGTGGTTTGATCGGAAATACCTGTTGCAAATTTTTCAGCAAGCGCAGCTTATATCCTGCCTGGAAAATGATTTAGAAATAATAACAAAATTCCTGGGGACTGAGTTTTTCGACCGTAAAGATACTTTTGTTATTAGTAAAGAAAAACTGCTTGCTTTGGAACAAACCATGCATGACATTTTACCCCCGACAAAATATCAGCTACTACTGCCTCTTCTGCGCAGTTTGCGTTCTAGACCTTTTAAGGAGCTATTAAAATCTTACCCGGAATACGTACAGAAAATGGCTGAACGCCTGGAAAAGCAGGTCTATCCTTTCACAATTGAGGGCGACGACCTGCTGGTAGATAGTGATTACTATCACCCATTTGCCCGCTCTCTGGTTCATGTTTTCCGTAACTGTGTAGATCATGGCCTGGAAAATGCGGAAACAAGAGTTATTCAAGACAAGGACGAATTTGGCAGCATTCGCTGTAGTATACAGGGGAAAGGTAACCACATATTAATTAGTATCCGTGATGATGGCTCGGGAATAGACTTTGCTGCTCTGCGCCGGCGAGCAATAGACATCGGCATTTATACCCTGGAAGAGGCCAACAATTGTACCGAGCAGCAATTACTTGAGCTTATCTTTTACCGGGAATTCTCCACCCAAACCGAAGTCTCTTTAATTTCCGGCCGGGGGGTAGGTTTGTCAGCGGTAAAAGCAGAATTGGACAATATCGGGGGCACGGTAACGGTAAATAGTCGTCCCCATATTGGCACCGAGTTTCTATTTGACCTGCCCGCAGTAAATGCCGACAGCGTCCTTCCCCGGATAGAAAGGGAAGATATTCCCGTAAAGACATGACAGGTTAAGACATAAAATAAAAATATAAGGTAAGGAATGCTTAATGAAATTACAATCGTTTACAATCCACGTAATCGAAGGGTATATATCAAGTATATATTTAGTGGAATATGATGATAGTATGTTGCTCCTGGATAGTGGCTGTGTTAATGATGTTAAACGCATAGAAGAGTATTGTAAGCAGGTTATTAATCGCCCCCCGGGCGATATCAAGCTGACACTTGTATCCCATATGCATCCCGACCATGCCGGTGGTGCAGCCACTTTACGCAGTAAATACGGTATACCCATTGCGGCCCATAAGGATGTAGACCTGTGGTACTCTGGTTTAGGGGGTTTACTGCAGCATAAACTAGACTGCTTTATGGCCATGGGCGTAGCCCGAACGAATAAACGCAAGCGGGAGCGTATGCTTTTTAAACCTATTATCCACCCTGAATTTCTGCTTAATGACTTGCAAATCCTCCCCTTCTTTGAAGATTGGGTAGTGTTGCATACACCTGGGCATACCCTGCATGACATCGTTCTGTATCACCAAAAGGAGGCCTTGCTATATATTGGTGATATTGTTGTTTGTGATGTAAAAGGAAAAATGCTGCTCCCCTTACCAGTGCTTTCTCCTCCCCAAATAGAAAACTCATACGATAAACTAGCTTCTCTCAACTCTTCCACCATACTCATGGCTCACGGTGGGGTTAAACAAATGGAAGATACTTCTGCCCTTTTTCTGTCCATGAAAGAGCAGCTTAAACAGCCTCCTAATCCACTGATGCGCAGGGTTTATCGCTGGTCCACTTTTACCCCGGAAATAAAAAGACAGGGCATTTAAACCCTGTCCGTTTTAATGTTGTAGTTGTATCCTTACTTTTTCTGCGCTTTAGCCCAACTGTCACGTAGGGATACGATGCGGTTAAACACCAGTTTATCCGGTGTGGAATCGGGATCAATGCAGAAATAACCCTGGCGCATGAACTGATAGCGGTTTCCTATTGCTGCATCGGCCAAACCTGGTTCCAGCATACATGATGTAAGCCTTTCCAGAGAATGGGGGTTAATATTGCCGATAAAATCTTCGGTTTCATCCTCTTCCGGATCTTCCTGGAGAAAGAGGTGGTCATACAAACGCACTTCTGCGGGGATAGCATGAAGAGCCGAAACCCAGTGAGAAGTACCCTTAATTTTACGACCGGCAGTAGGTCCACCACTTTTAGAATCAGGGTCATAAGTACAGTGCAGTTCAATAATCTTACCCTGTTCATCCTTAATTACTTCTTCACACTTAATAATATAAGCACTCTTAAGACGTATTTCTCCACCCGGAACCAGGCGGAAGAATTTCTTGGGGGGATTTTCCATAAAGTCTTCCTGCTCAATATATATTTCTCGAGAAAATGGAATCTTTCTGCTGCCAGCCTCCGGGTCTTCCGGGTTATTTTCAGCCTGAAGCCATTCCACCTGGCCTTCCGGGTAATTATCAATTATCACTTTAATCGGCTGCAAAACTGCCATAACCCGGGGAGCTTTGAAGTTTAATTCTTCCCGGATACAATGTTCCAACAAAGCTATATCTACCATGCTATCCCGCTTGGCTACTCCGATACGTTCACAAAAATCCCGGATAGATGCAGGAGTATATCCACGTCGGCGCAGCCCTGATATAGTAGGCATACGAGGGTCATCCCAGCCGTTCACATAGCCCTCCTCTACCAGTTGCCGAAGCTTACGTTTACTCATTACGGTATGGGTTAAGTTCAGGCGGGCAAATTCAATCTGCTGGGGTCGCCCATATTTGGCACTATCGTAGTCTACATTATCGATAACCCATTCGTATAAGGGACGGTGATCAGCAAATTCCAGGGTACAAACAGAATGAGTTATAGCCTCCAGGGCATCAGACAAGGGATGGGCATAGTCATACATGGGGTAAATACACCATTTATCCCCAGTACGATGGTGAGTAGCCCTTAATATACGATAAATAACCGGGTCTCGCATATTCAGATTGGGAGAAGCCATATCTATTTTGGCCCTCAGTACCCGGGAGCCATCTTCAAATTCTCCCGCCCGCATCCGTTCAAAAAGGTCTAGATTTTCCTCCGCTGAGCGATTGCGATAGGAGCTTTCTTTACCTGGTTCAGTCAGGGTTCCCCGATAATCCTTAATTTCCTGAGCACTTAAATCACATACAAATGCTTTACCGGTCTTGATGAGCTGCACGGCAAAACTATAAAGTAGTTCAAAATAATCAGAAGCATAATACAAACGGTCTTCCCAATCAAACCCCAGCCAGCGTACATCGGTTTTAATAGATTCTACATATTCTACTTCTTCCTTGCTGGGATTAGTATCATCAAAGCGCAGATTGGTTATGCCATTATTGGCTGCTGCCAGCCCGAAATTAAGACAAATCGATTTGGCATGTCCTATATGCAGGTAACCGTTAGGTTCAGGGGGAAAGCGCGTATGTACTCTCCCACCGTTTTTACCAGTACGTAAATCTTCGTTTATAATAGTCTGAATAAAATTAATCGGAGTTTTGCTGCTCTCTTCAGTTTCCGTATTATCGTTCAACACGTCTTCAGTCATATCTATCCTCCTTGAGCCAGAACGGGCCTGGTCTCATTATATTATCTCCCTTATATGATAAGGTTTAAGCACCAGGCTGTCGATTAATAGTCGATGATTTTGCTTGTAATTATAACACGGACTGGAATAGTGAAACCAGCTAAGGGTAAAAAACCAGGTAGTATAATTACGTAGATTAGCACATATTACTGTAAAATACTAATCGGGGGGAGCTATATTAATGCAATCAAGTAACCAGGGACAGAGGACATGGCGTTTAATAATAATAGCTTTAGTACTGATAGTCTTAGTAACTCCATTTCTTTACCTGCAGTATAAATCTCTACTTAGACAAGAGAATGACTTGCCCGAACAACCTTTACAGGAAGAAACTAAAGATATTACCCCGAAGGTTTCTCCTCAGGATATGGTGAACCTGGCCAAGTTTATCCCTGGAATACAGGTGGATTTAAGGTATGCTACTGCAAATAATTTTACCGGTGCCATAATTTATGATGATGATACTGCTTACCTAAGAAGGGGCACTGCAGAAAAATTAAAGGCTGCTCAGGCGGAATTTGCCACTCATGGTTATACTATAAAGGTATGGGACGCTTACCGCCCCCCGGCAGCCCAGTTCAAGCTCTGGGAAAAAGTACCCGATGCCCGCTTCGTTATCAATCCCAATAAAGGCTTTTCCCATCATTCCCGGGGTGTAGCCGTAGATGTTACCCTGGTAGATGAAAAGGGCCATGAAGTAATTATGCCCACCGAATTTGATGATTTTACTGCCCGGGCTAACCGGGATTACAACGATTTGGATCGGGAAACGGCTGCCAATACCCGCTTCCTGGAAGAAATAATGGTGAAGCATGGTTTTAAAAGTATTTATTATGAATGGTGGCACTTCGTTGACAGTGACAAAGATAAGTATCCCGTTTATGAGCCTGAATAATTAGACGCGGAACCCGCGACTAAAACTCACACGATTTAACGGTTCGGGGGAAGGGGATTACATCGCGGATATTACTTACCCCGGTGAGATACATGATAAAGCGCTCAAAACCCAGGCCAAATCCGGCATGCTTGACCCCGCCGTATTTTCGCAGCTCCAGATACCACCATAAATCTTCCTTATGCATACCCAGTTCTGCCATCCTGTTTTTCAGGATCTCCAACCTCTCTTCCCTTTGGCTACCGCCAATCAGTTCTCCTACTCCAGGAACTAATAAATCCATAGCCGCTACAGTTTTACCATCATCATTTTGCCGCATATAGAAAGCTTTGATGTCGCGAGGATAGTCGGTTACAAAGACCGGCCTCTTAAAGACCTTCTCAGTTAAATAACGTTCATGCTCTGTTTGCAGGTCACTGCCCCATTCCACCGGGTAATCAAAACTCTCCCCCGATGCTTGCAGGATTTCCACGGCCCGGTTATAAGTTACCCGGGCAAATTCCTGATTTATGATACTGGTGAGCCTCTCCAGCAGGCCTTTATCCACAAAATCATTGCAGAATTTTATTTCCTCAGCGGCATTTTCCAGGACATAACCGATCACGAATTTTACCATAGCCTCAGCCAGCTGCATATCATCATTTAAATCGGCAAAGGCTATCTCCGGCTCAATCATCCAGAATTCAGCCGCATGGCGGGCGGTATTGGAGTTTTCCGCTCGAAATGTGGGTCCAAAAGTATATACGTCCTTAAAAGCCAGAGCAAATGCTTCCGCTTCCAGCTGACCGCTAACGGTAAGGTTGGTCCTGCGACCAAAAAAGTCTTCCCCAAAATCAACTTCGCCGGCCTCAGTAAGCGGTGGCTTTTTCGCATCCAATGTGGTAACTCGAAACATTTCCCCGGCTCCTTCGGCATCACTGGCGGTGATAATAGGAGAATGGACATAAACGAATCCCCGTTCCTGAAAAAACTTGTGGATAGCATAGGAGACCAGGGAACGTACCCGGAAAACAGCAGCGAATAAATTGGTGCGGGGGCGTAAATGGGCCATTTCGCGTAAAAACTCCCGGGTATGGCGTTTAGGTTGTATAGGATAATCTTCCGGGGAATCTCCGGCTAAAATTACCTCCCGGGCCTTTATTTCAAAAGCCTGTTTAGCCTGCGGGGTCTCTACCAGTATCCCTCGAACCGTAACCGCCGCACCAGTTCTAAACCGGGCCACTTCCTCAAAGTTGTCCAGGGACTCCTTTTCATACACTATTTGAACTGTATTAAAGTGAGTGCCATCATTTAACGCAATAAACCCAAAGGATTTCTGGTCGCGATTACTCCTAATCCACCCGCTGATTTTTACTTCCTGGTTAGCATATCTGCCGGTATTCCTTACCAACTGCCTAACTGCTGTTTTTTCCACTTGTTAATCCCCCTTATTAATGAGGTATCTATATTATTATCTCACCCTTCACTCACTTATGATACGGTTCACCGTATCGTTTGATAGGGTATAATTCTAGTATATTTAAACATGCCAGCCAAACCTGTGTATAGTGAATTTGTCGAAGGATCGGCTGGCATATGCAAAGTTTATACTGCGGTATAGATCATATAACCAGAGTTATCGGTAAGCACTTTTTCAAAGCATCGAAATTCCATGATGATATCTTAATATACTCATATAGGCATTGTCCAATAATGCCATGTACAAAGCGATCCCAATCATCTTTGGGCACATTGGGGAAAACTTGTTTTACTCGATCTTCCCATTCTATACCGAGCTCTTTGCGAACTTGAGCTGCTACATTGTTCGAAAAAATCTTATCAGCGAATTCTATATGTCGATTATCGAATGAAACTTTAATCTGTTCAATTACACCTGGATCCTTGGTTTGTAAATCTCTATAGATACGATTGTATACTTGGTCATGTTGGGTTATCGAAGTCTCTTTCCCGTCCCTATTGACCTGATTTTTATTTCTTATCATTAAATTACCCCCTCTTTATAATAATTTGATCGTCACAGTCAAAAAAATAGGTTGCATTGCGAATAACTTTATGACCGGTCCTAACCTGCTTTTGTCCGTTATAACCTAGCAGTTCTTTAAAAACAAAACCCCAGAATGCTCCGATAAACCGCTTGTCGAAATCCTGTAGTTCTCCCAGTCCATTGCTGAGATATCCTTTTTCGCTCAAATTAATAAAGACTAGAGCTGGGGGAATTTCAAGTACATCGTTGCAAAACACTACTGGCGAAATGAGATCTTTGGTTGCAACTACATGTGATAATATATCCCACAACTCAGTACCTACATAACTTGAGAAGCGTCGATATACTTGCGGGAATCGACCAAGATCGCTAACCAAATAATTTGTTGTTACTGGTCGTTTGGGTTTTGGGTAACTCATTAAACCATCTCCTTTACTATAATATATCATATCGTCACATTATATTCAATGGTTATAATGTCATATTATCATGCAATAATATATTCATTAGAATCGGTAGGATAAATGACTAAGTTTGTTGGAAAACCCTCGTAAAAAAAGGGCTCATTTAAAATGATACCCTTTGAACAATCTTACCTAACACTAACAATCGTATTCAGTCATATTCTCCCTGAATATTGCAGCTATACGCTTGGGGATAACTTCTTTCGTTATTAAATATTTAGGCACGGCTTCTGTTATACTAAACCATTTTTTAAAAGCCCAATGTATAGCGGCTATTCCGATCGGGAAATAATACTAAGCCATCATAATCGGCGATCTTTTTTTTATGCTTATGTTTACATAAAGATATGAAGCACAGGGGCAGGGATTAAATCCCTGCCCCGTGCTTCTGGCCTGAAATTGTTCGAGATTTATATCTATGCTTTTTGGCGTACTCCAACTACCAATAGTTCTTGTTGTCGCCTGTGAGCAACTTTTTATGACTTTATACCGAGTCTTTTAAAAGCTCTTGTAACAATAGCAGCCGTTATGTATTTAGGATTAGAATTCTGTATCTCAAGTATTACGTCCCTTGCTTCACGGGCAGGTAGACCTCCGGATTCTACTAAGATGCAGATAAGCTCTACCCCCCAAATTAGTGGTACCCCTTCCGCCTCGCATTTCTGTCTCAAAGGTTTATCATTTGTAACACAAGTCCATCCATTTTATTTGGCCATTATAAGACATAGTTTATCTTCAAAAGATAAAGAACTCAGCTCTTCTTGTGCTGCCAACGCGACCTGCTCTAATTCTGGTTCAACAAGCTTTATACCCGATTCGTTACAATAATCTTCGTTAACATTGCTAACCTCATTAAAAATGGGCGTAGGCAAATAAATCTGACCTACATAGTTACATATTAAACTAAGTAACGATATGTCAGTTACACAAAAATCAATCAGAACATTTGCATCAAGTATTAACAAAGATCTCTTCTTTTCCCGCATCTGCCTATACCCACGAAGAAACTAGTTCTCTCATTGAAACAAGATCCATTCTAAGAATCTCTGCTCCCCGACTCATAGTAATTTTGTCATTTTCGATTGCTCGCCGGACCAGCCTGGCTAAGCGATCTTCAACAAAGTAGGACGGCAAGAGTGAATTAGGTTCCCTTGAGCGCAGAGCTTCTGGCGAGTGTTGAAATTTATCCTGGGTTAAGGCCTCTGGTTCGTCTTTAATCCCGAGGCTTTTACCGGTTTTAGCTTTATAGGTTGCATAAAACCTTCCCCAAATACTATTCCCATATTTTTCAGAAAGCCGATATAACACAGTTCGGTAACTAACCTGGAATATCCCCTTAACCTTAAATACCCTGTTAACCAAAGGCAACCCATAAGTATCTTCCCATTCGGACCAAAAGGCTTCTTCGGGCATTAGGAAATACGAAGCAAAGATATCCGCTTCTTTCTCCTCAGCTTTATTCTCGATACTCTCATCAATGTTATAAGAATCCAAATGCAGAAGTAGATGCCCTAATTCGTGAGTAGCACTAAATATCCATCTTTCCACCGAAATCCGCTCCCAAACATTAACAATAATTGCCGGCCCCCCCTCCTCTTTTGCAACGGATAATCCAAAGAACGCATCGGAGGTCAGTACCAATGGATATACTTTTATTCCACCTGATTCTAGCAAACCGGCAATATCCCGAATGGGTTCTTTTGGTTTTAATTTAAGTATCGCTCTAGCTTCTTTAGCTGCAAATTTAGACCGATCTTCTCCATCAGGAAATGAATCAAGACGATTAGCGAGAGCCTGGAGTTTATATTCTTTATTGTCATTTAATACTTTTTCCAAATAACTAAAATCATCTAGCCACCGCGCTACCTCAATCAAGATGCTATCCCTGCTATGCATTTTCTTTAAGGCTCTGAATCTAACCTTTTCCATAGTTCGAACAGAAACGAAGAGATCTTGAAGCTTAATTCCGGCTCCTAACGCGATGTTCTGTAAAGTCAAAACTTTCGGGGTTGATTTACCGCTTTCAATATTCCGATAAGCTACTCTAGAGATTCCAGCCATGTTGGCCATCTCCTCCTGAGTATATCCCTTAGCTTCCCGAAGTCGCCGTAGATTCATAGCAATATTATTTTGGTCCATATTCACCATCTCTTTTTCAATTGTTTACTACATTATATCATGAATTCATTATTTGTATGTATGATAACTGTACTTGTCATAAAATTATTAAAATTATACTGAAAAGGACAGATGAAAACAAAGAAGGCATTCTCCATACCCACATACATAGCCAAGCTGAAACGGTTGCCTACTGACTCGAATATCAATCAGGTTTTACCCTCACTTATGATACGGTTCCCCCTTTAATATTTTAAATCCCCGGTAAAGCTGTTCGCTAAGCATGAGAACCGCCATCTGATGGGGGAAAGTCATGGGGGAAAAGGAGAGACGGTAATTAGCCCTTTTCTTTACCTCTTTGGATAGGCCGTGGGAACCTCCTATAACCAGGTTAACCCGGGATTTACCGGAGAGGTTCCACTGCTCCAGCAACTGGGCTAACGCTTCCGAGCTAATACTATTCCCCTGGATATCCAGGACCACCAGGATGTCATCATCACTAACCAGCTTTAAAATCCGTTCACCTTCCCGACCAAGCACTCGGTCAATCTCACTCTGCCCCGCCCGGGGGTTAGTTTTTTCCTCCAGACCATCCACCAGTTCGATTCCAGTATAAGGCTGCAGTCTTTTCAGGTATTCTTTAATTCCGTTTAAATAGAAGACTTCTTTAATCTTACCTACCGATATAATACGATACCGCATAGCCCCTCCTTATGCAAAATATATACCATCTTCCCCGGACAGAAGTGTAATTATTCCAGTCTATCCCATTAATAAAAAAGCGTTTTCCCCTTATTTCTCATAGTAATGGTTTACCTTTGCTTATACCCCGGGTAATAAAAACCATTATTTACCTGATTATATAGTAGCCCCCGCTTATTTATTTGCATATTATACAACAAATCTATAAAAGGAGGTATGAAAATGCCAAATGTTGGTAAACCTTTAAATTTTGTGCGCTCGGTGCCCGCCCGCGGGTCGACCAATGTATCCCCTGGTATCAGTGTTATAACCCTATATTTTGACAAGAACGTTGTTAACGATTCTGTCTGGACTAATAACCGTAACCAAATTCGTATGTATAGAGGTTCTACCAGGGTAGCTATCCGGGTTACCAGAATCCCTGATACCGTGGATGTAACCCAGCGCCGTAAAATTTTCGTCCATCCGGTAAACCGGCTACGTGCCAATACCAGATATACCATCGTCATTGGTCGTAATCTAAAATCCAAGGCAGGAGAAACTCTAGGTGAAACCGTACGAGTTTCCTTTACCACTGGGGCTAATGGTATTATTCCTGCTGAATAAGGCGTAACTTATCTCCGGGTTTGCGTCTTTTGACTAGCAAAATACGTGCCAACATTATATGGACCACAGTGTTTATATTCCAGTCTATTCCAGATACAAAACACTTAAATTTGTAACTATAGCTAAGCAGATATGTACGTTACGGATTATTAACAATGCCTTTCTCACAATAGCGGTAACTTATATACCATAACTTACCTGTTTTGTGGGGTAACCGGGTTGTATTTGCCTGCATAGTATACACCAAGTTAAGAAAAGGAGGTATAGAAATGGCGCAACCCGGAGAAAAGCCCCTGAATTTTGTAAGCTCCATTCCTGCCAATGGTGCAACCAACGTTTCTCGTAGTATCGGCACCATCACCCTGGTTTTTGATAAGAATGTGGTAGATGATTCAGTTTGGGATGAAAACAAGACACAAATAGAATTTTGGGCCGGCAGTACTCGTCTGGAGAAGAGGATAAACTACAATGTAGTCCGATCTACGGCTATCGCTAAACGCCAAAATATTTATATCAAGCCTATCGGACGGCTGGCTGCCAATACCAAATACACTATCCGTATCGGTCCCAAACTGACATCAAAAGCAGGCGAAAGCCTGGGTAAAAGTGTTATCATTACATTTAACACAGGAAGGAAAGGGGTAGTCCCGACACCAATTGAAGAATAAGGTCCCTGGTTTCCCTAAAACATCATAGCAAGTCAAAAACAGTCCGGTAGGTTCAGTCCTATCTGGACTGTTTACTTATCTAGCTTAACCTTGACATTAGTCTTTTATTATACTGTTCAATATCTTCCATATAAAAAAGGACAGATATTTTGCCTTGCCCATAGCAAAGTAAAATATCTGTCCTCTGGCTTTTTAGCTACTCTATAACATTAGCACCTAAAGCCCGTAATTTACTGCAAATATCTTCATATCCCCGGAAAATGTAGATGGCATTGTCGATTACGGTCTGGCCCCGGGCTACCAAAGCTGCCAACACCAGGGCTGCACCAGCCCGCAGGTCAGTTGCTTTTACCCTGGCTCCATAAAGGGTACTAACTCCCTCTACCACCGCGGTATGCCCTTCCACCTTAATATTAGCTCCCATACGTTTCAGTTCATCAACTATTTGAAAACGGTTTTCAAAGACATTCTCCACGATTACACTGGACCCCTCACCCAGGGATAACAGAGTCATCATCTGTGACTGCATGTCGGTTGGAAATCCCGGGTAAGGCAATGTCTTAATATCAACCGGCAGTATTTTATCGGCAGCCCTTACCAGAATACCACCATTCGTCTCCCTAACTTCAGCTCCGGTCTCCTGCAGTTTGGCTATAATCGGGTGTAAATGAGTAGGAATAACGTTTTCCACCATCACTTCACCACCGGAAATAGCTGCGGCCACCATATAGGTACCGGCTTCAATCCGATCCGGGATAATGGCATAACGGCAAGCCTTGAGCTCTTTTACTCCCTCAATCTTAATAACATCCGTAC
>CAZOIC010000035.1:0-16519 GCA_964579945.1 uncultured Syntrophomonas sp.
CATGTAAGCTTAACAGAGGTTGGTATTTTTTTATGGCCTCAGCTACAGCTTTACTACCTACCGATCCAGTAGCCAGGGAGTCGCCATCCAAAATCGGGTTTAAATCTTCATCATAAAGAGTATCCTGGTCCAGGTCGGTGTCCCTGGGGGGAACATGAATATTAAAAATACATTTATCCATGTTTTTAACCTGCTCAGCCAACTTGTCAATTTTTTCAGCCAGTTCTTCTTCGCTAATATCGCGGGGGTACTTGAAGATGGTAGGATGCCCATAGCTTAGAGACAATATCTCAAATCCGTTCATCTCTACCACTTTGCCATCTCCGTTTTTCACGTATTTCATTTTGTTAAGATAGTCATCAATATAAAGTGGGTCATCATTACCTGGTATTACTACACAGGGAATACCGTTCTTTTTAAAGCGCTCATCCATAAGTTTGGCCCACTCTTCTATCTGCTGTACCTGCAGTTCTTTGGTAATACGCTCTACATCGTTTTCATTAAGACGATCAATTTCCTCTTCACTCAGGATTACCCAGTAAAACCCTGCATCCCGGAGAGTTTTTTGGAGATCCGGCAGTTCTTTTTCATCTTTAAGCCTTACGGTTGAACCATAATAAGTGGCTTCGTAGTAACCCTCTCTAGTTTTTATTATAGGAACTACCGCTTTACCTACAAAATCCCCACCATAAATAACCATATCTGCCTTGTAAAAAGGTCCGGCATTGGTAAACTTGCGAAATGTGCTTTCCGCCGCATGGGTATCACTTGCATAAAAGATTTTCATTTAAACGCTACACCCCTTATTTCAGTTTGTCCTTCCATGGCCTACAGGAAACAACCATGAATGAAAATGGTGTATCGGGTTAGCAGAGTCAGGGAAGTATACCTAACCCCTAACCCCTTACTCTGGATACCAGTCAATTTCTTAACCTCGAATTCATTACTCAACAACCATATCACTAACGCCTTATTTCGTACTAACCTAGTCCGCAGGTATCTCTAAAAACTGAATGTCTATATTTATACCCTGGTTGGCATATGAGGCTTTGGAAAGGTAATATATTATTAACGGCAAAACCAGAAGTATAATAGCCATTACTATCATGGTATAGGGCATATCACCTTTGAAGAAGGGTATTAACAGGTAGCTGCAAATGGAAACACTGATAATCGTGGTAAAAATGCCCAACCAGGTTACCACCGGTAAACCTAGAAATCTAGCCCGCACCACTGGTGGCGCTGACTCAAACAGAAGTTTCCGGCGATAGGGAAAGACAATACCGGCTATACCCAGCAGAATCCAGGCCAGGAACCAGGTAAAAATGGTATATCCGATATAAGCTGTCCAGGCGGGTAGAAATACATCCAAGAGTAAAAACAATTCAGCTACTGCCAGGGCAATAGTAGAGGCAATAACCGGTGAACCCGATTTAGGGTCAATCTTTGCCACCTTGGCAGGAACTAAACGGTCAAATCCCCAGGCATAAATATTACGGGTAGGTCCAAAGCTCATTCCGGCACAGGAACCGAAGGTAGCCATAAAGAAAGCAATGGCTATCAGGAAAATAAATATGGGGCTCTGGGTGAGTATACCCAGCAGTATAGTAGCAAAGGGTTCATAGGAGCCAAAGGGATAAGCCGGATTACCGGAGCCCGCCAGATACATCAGGGCATTGGTCCACAAGCCACCAAAGATTTTGTAACTCAACCCATAAAATATGGCCCAGGCACTCATCAAGAGAGCTAGTGAACCAAACATGGCCAGAAGTTGTGATTTTTGTACGCTGCGAACTTCACCAGCCAGGTTAGCCCCGAAGGTAGCTCCCAAAGTGTTAAGAATAATATAAGTAGAACCAGCCATTAATGTAGCGCCAAAAAGGAATTTAGTCGGGTGCCCGGCTTGAACCGCCAGAGGTATAACATCGTTGTAGTTTAAGCCGCTTAAGCGGGTAAAGTTGGCGGCAAAGGTACCAGGATCAGCCATTAAAGCAGCAACGATAAAGGTCAGAGCCCCAATACCGGTACCAATTAAGGCCATCCACGACATTTTCATCATCGCTCGGCTGCCTTTGTAGAATACCATCCAGATGATTATTATCATGATAGTACCCAGTATGGCACGCACAGTCGGTGCATTTAGAGCAGCGGCCCACTGCAGCCACATTTGGTTTCCACTTACAATACCCATGGAAGCAAAGAATTCAACCAGGGCGTATTTTAAAGCCCAGTCTGAGCATACTCCGGTCCAGGATATAGCGGTAAAGGAAATCATAAAACTGGACATCAGGCCCAGAGCCGGGTGCAGGATACGGCTAATATAGATATATTCGCCTCCCTGCCGGGGCATAGCTACGGAAAGCAACCAGTATAGTCCGGCAATTACAAACATCTGAGAAACGGTCAGTATGGCCCAGGGCATATGTCCACCGGGATAAAGGAACGGGGCCCACATCAGGTAGACCAGGGCGTACATAAGACCGGGGTTAACCGTGGAGTAAACAAGAGTATCATAAGGGCTTATCTGCCGGGTAAAGCCTACTGCACTCTGTTGGAATAGTTCTAAACCTCTTGCCACAAAATATCCCTCCTTATAGTAATTAGGATGAATTTTGAATTCTTAATTTTTAATTTTGAATTATGGTTGAAATGCTTCGCATTTCGTCTATTACAGGACTAATCGGCATCATTGCTTATTCGGTACATGATGCTGTCTTCCCAACCAGTTACCACCCGTACATAGCCGCTTAATTCCTGATCCAAATCCGGGTCGCCGGTATCGACTAGCAGGGGGTGGGGCTGCAGAGCTACTAATTTATCGCGGCTGGCTACCACGATAATATTATTTTTCCCTACTAACCTGATTACGCGAGGGCTTACCTGCTGATTGCCCCGGCCAAAAACATGTCCTTGTCCTCCGATAGCAGTAACTACGATACGAGCATTGCCTCCATGCTGGTTAAGCAGATTAAAAAGCTGTTTTTCGCCTACATCATTGGCTATTAGTTCCCGGTTAAGAACTACGTCTACTCCCAGCAAGGTGTTAGGAAGCTCCAATCTTTCCATAATAGCGCGAGTAGTAGTTCCCGGACCAATTATATACAGGGTATCCTTCTCCATGTTGGCAACTACTTCTGCAGCCATGCCTTCGACTTCAGCCTGTTCGGAACGACCACCGGATTTGACGCTCTGTACCCTTCGTTCCACCGGTACTTTAAGATAACCATAAAGTTTGGCATTGACCCGACCTTGACGGAAGGCCTCTTCGTCTATATCCATTACCTCAGCTTCACGAATATTTACCACCTGACCCTGCAGATAAAGACTGGCTACTTCACCCGCACTACGAGGATTAATCGCATATACTGCCGAGTGAATCTTTACCCCTGCGGGAATGCCCAGTACTGGAATCTTAGATCCTATTGCCGAATATATATTTCGTGCAGTTCCGTCCCCTCCGGCAAACAGAATAAAATCCACTCCTTTTTGGGCCATTTCCCGAGCAGCTTCCATGGTATCTTCCGGACTAGTTTCTCCGCTCTTTATATATCCTATTACCTCCGGCTCCAGGCCAGCCTCACGGCATTCATCCGCACCCATTTCATTGGGATAAGCCAGCACTTCGATTTCATCCTTTAATTTGGCGATTATCTTTAAGGCCTCGATAGCGCGGCGGGGAGATTCAGGCTCTGCTCCCATCTCCCGGGCTTTCTGTAGGATTTCAATTCCGTCACTACCTTTTAACCCGACCCGGCCACCCATACCAGCAATTGGATTAACGATTACCCCCAGCTTTTTCATACTTAAATCACCGCTCTTTTGTTAGTCCATCTCCGCCCAGAGGACGGAGATGGTGTAAGATGCTATTTTTTACCCCTTTTCTTAAGATATTGTCTCCAAGTAACCGCAATTAATTCGGCGTCATCAATGGCTTCATGGGTAGGACGATGGGAAGCAGCCTTATGCGGAGCAGTCTTAACAAAATTGGCATCTTCATGAGCTTCTTTGGAAATCTGCTGCAAGGCCTCTATATATTCATCCAAGTCCTCTTTGTTGTAGGATTCACATGGCTCCAGGGTAAAGGGTTCCGGTACCACCCAGGGATGATGGGAGGTCCAGTAATGCTCGATGCCAAAGTCTACTATGCGCTTATTAACATCGTCAGTGCCAACTCCGGTATCCTGTTTAAGTTTCTCCCAGGAGTAGCGAACCTGTTCCAGGCGACGCTTACCTTTGGCATACCATATAACTACGCCGGGTATAGCAGCAATTTTTTTCATAAAGTACTGGTTGTTTAATACTGAACAAATGGCGGCTTCTTTTAAGCCTTCAGCCCCGTGCTGCAGTATCCACATATAAACCTTCAAGACTACATTGGTATTTCCGAAATAGCTTCTTACTTTGCCAATACTCTCAGGGTAGTTGGAATTAAGGATATACTTTTGGCCATCAAATTCTACCCGGGGTACAGGGAGGAAGGGCTTAAGGAATTCCTTTACCCCGATAGCTCCGGTGGCCGGTCCCATACAACCATGAGGAGCGGAAAAGGTTTTATGCAGGTTAAAATGAACCATGTCGAAACCGGCTTCCCGGGCGCGGTGGATGCCCAACATGCCGTTGGCATTGGCCTGGTCATAAGAACAAATGGCGCCTACTGCATGAGCTGCTTTTACGTATTCCTCTATCCTGGGATTGTAAATACCAGTGTCTTCAGGGTTGGTTATCATTATTCCGGCAGTACGCTCAGATAGTGCCGCTTTCATAGCCTCCAGGTCAGGATAGCCGCTTTCATCCGGCATCAGGGTTATTACTTTGAAACCGGCTGTATTAGGGGTAGCCGCATCACAGGGATGGGAGAACATGGTGGTAATTATCTCAGTTCTCTTGTTATCTCCCCGGGCGCGATGATACGCCCTGATCATGGAAGCATTGGCATATACTCCGTGGGCACCGCCACCGGGCTGTAAGCTGAAAGCATCCATGCCGGAGATTTCTTTTAAAAACTGCTCTACCTGGTAGTAAATTTCCAAAACACCCTGCATGGTATCAGGGTCCTGCAAGGGGTGGACATTTACAATACCAGGGTGACGGGCAGCCATATGCTCCTGTACTTTGGGGCTGTATTTCATGGTACAAGTGCCTTCACTTATTCCCAAAGTAACATCAGTACCCAGAGTTTCCTGGGAAAGGTGATAATAGTGGCGGTTTACTCGCATCTGATTAACTTCTGGGAGGGCGGGGGCTTTTTTCCGCCGCAGGTTAGCGGGAATAGCTGAAACTCCATCACCCACCTGACTAACGACATCTTTGCAGGCCAGGGGAACCAGTACTCCTCTTTCGCCAGGGACGCTCATCTCAAATATAATGGGTTCATCCCATCTTGCCTGGTGGTAATTATCTCTAAGTAATTTCTTTTGTCTTGCCATTAAATCTCAGTCCTTTCCTTGTAGATAGCTGGTGCCATTTAACAGGAGATAACCCCCTGTAAAGCGTAGACCAGTTTGTCTAGATCCTTATGCTGATGTACCTCGGTTACACAGTACAAAGCACTCTGACCGAACTGGGGAAATTCCTTGGACAAATCCTTGCCTCCAAATATTTTAAATTCCAGCAGATGTTTGTTTATCTGAGCTACCGATTTGCCGGTCATGTCAAAATTCACCACAAATTCCTTAAAGGAAGGAGAGGACATCTGGATTTTAACCCCGGGCAGTTCGGAAATCTTTTTAGCTGTGTACTGGCAGTTTTGCATTATGGTAGTTCCCACTTCCTGCATACCCTGAGGTCCCATCAGGGATAAATAAACCCCGGCAGTAATAGCCCAGAGCCCGGTACTAGTTCCGGTAAACTCTTTACCCTTGTCCCGGGAGCCATAGGAGGTACGATCATACAGTACTTCGCCAAAGCCCCATTCGCCATCTTTTAAAGTGTCGGTTAAGCCAAACATTAGATCTTTGAACTCAGAGATATACTTCATATCATCATGGGTGGCAATAAAACCACCCTGACATCCTCCAGCCCCCAGGTGAAGTCCCAGAGGGTGATAATCTCCACAGGTAATAGTAGCGCCATAGTTAGCCGGAGCTTCCATAACTCCTAGCGATATGGGGTCGGTGTAGACTATAAACTCGGCTCCTGCTTCCCGAGCAATTTTACCGATTTCCTCAGCCTGGGTCTCGATGAATCCCAGATACGAGGGATTCTCGATAAATACAGCTGATACATCAGCGGAGATGTTCTTTTTCAGGTCATTTAAGTCCATCAATCCAGTGTTGGGGTCAAAACCTATTTTTACTATTTCAATTTCCGGTGCCGGTACCGAGTTAAGGTAGTTTTGTACTATCATAAATATTTCCGGACTCATAGTAGCGGGCAGCAAAACTTTTTTACGATCATTTATACGATTGGCCATACGCAATGAACTGGAGGCTGCCTGACCACCGTCGTACATAGGAATACTTAGTACATCCATGTCCATTAGCTCACCCATAAGGCTGCAGTATTCAAACAGAGCCTGCCACTTACCGTGGTCACCCATTGATTCACCAACATAAGCAGTTAAGAATTCGCCTCGTCCATTAATTTCGTCACAAACTGCCGGAACAAAATGCTGGGCACATCCTGCTCCCAGGAAGGAAAGGTATTCACCACAAGTTTTGTTTTTGCTCAAGATTTCATCTGTGTGTCGGCGGATAGAATACTCGTCCAGAATTGGTTTCGGTAACTGCATGTCCTGGTCATATTTGAGATGCTCCGGTATTTCTTCATAGAGCTGCATAGGATCAGTTACCCCGACTTCTTTCATCATGGCTGCCTTGGTTTCCGGAGCCGAGTTAGGTATATAGGGGTAGACAATTGGTTTTTTATGCATTTAGATTCCTCCATTCATATCTTCTCTGTAGTAAATTCCGGTTCTTTAGGAGGTACACCACTGGTTATTATTCGGGATCATAGGTTTTGCACCGGGTATCACCGGAAATGGCAGCTTCTGCCCCATCGATAGTAATTTCTTCAGCCTTACATACGTCATGTTCCCAATACCTGCAATCATCAGCATTACATACTACCAACGGGGTAAGGTTGCCGGCACTGCTTTCGTATATATGGCTGGAGTCAGCAGCATTAATACCCAGATTATCATCTGCCATTACCGAGTCGCGCAGGTCGGTTCCAGCTTGAACATCTTTGCCACTAACTGATTGTTTGTTTACATCTCGGGGATAAAAGGTATCACAGACAGCAAAGTCACTATTGTTTTCGACTTGAATTTCGCCGGCTGCACACAGGTCATCAGGGTGATGAAAAGCACAGCTTTTAACTTTACAAGTAGTACTGGTTTTTTCCAAAAGTTTTGCCTCCTTTTTTGTATAATTTCCTTAAGACTTAGCTTACAAATTCATGTATGCTTGGGTTATGAGGCATCACTTCCTTCCAAAATATATCAATAGTTAGTATTTTCTATATTGCCAGGACTATGCTTGCCATAAAATGGCATAGCATAATATTTTTAAGAGCAAATATTCTCATCAGTACAGGAAAAACTGTTATTAATAAGGAAATAAGAGCTGATATCAAATTGTCTTGTAAATAGCGCCGAATTTATAAATCTACGTTAAAAAAATAAGGAGGTAACTGGGAATGGAGATTTCCTATCAGAATATCTGGATTAAAAATAACCAGCAAATGAGAAAGGAAGAATTGCACCCTGAGTTTATTGAACAGGGCATTTCTCTCTATGAAGTATTAAGGGTTATTCGGGGTGTACCCCTGTTTCTGGAACAGCACCTGGAAAGATTGAAAAATTCCGCAAGGTTAACTAATTTGGAGTTGCCCCTCAATGACAAAGAGATTGACCAGCGTTTACGGGAGTTGATTAACAGCAATCAGGTGGAAAATGGTAATATTAAGTTTGTAATTAATTACCCTGAAGCAGGTAAGACGCCTGATTTTTATACTTATTTTGTGGAGCACAGTTACCCCTCAAACGAGGATTATCAGAAAGGGGTCAAAACTGTTCTGGTTCATGTAGAAAGGCCCAATCCCAATGCCAAGGTAGACCGGGCAGATTATCGTAATATGGTAGATGAAGCTAAACGTAGAACTGATTCCTATGAGGCTTTACTGGTAGACCGGGAAGGTAAAGTGAGCGAAGGTGGCAGATCCAATTTATTTATGGTCAAAGGTGATGTTGTTTATACCGCACCGGGTGACAAGGTGTTAAAAGGTATTACCCGGCAGATGGTTTTAGCCGCCTGCCAGAATCAAGGGTATCAGGTGGTGGAAAAGGAAATCAGCCTGGAAGAGATGCTTAATATGGATGCTATTTTCATATCATCCACTTCACCCAGGGTTTTACCAGTAAGCCAGGTGGATGATAAAATCATTAATTCCGGCAGCAACAAGATTATTCAGGATATCATGGCTGGTTATGATGCTATAATTGATGATTATGTGAAAAGCCATAAATCCTGAAATTGAAAAATAACAAGGGGAAACAGGGGCAAAAACGAACCGTCAGACTGTTTCAGACACCTGCCACTATCTCCTCTTGATTTATTTCTTGGTGGTACGTATAGAATGATGCGGTTTGATGCCTGCAAATTCTTTCCGTCTTTTTAGCCTCTCCTCCTCCAGGTCAAAATCGTTTTGTAATCCCAACCATAATTGAGGTGACGTTTTAAAATATTTCCCGAATCTGATGGCAGTATCAGGGGTAATCCTTCTTTTGCCTTTGATAATCTCGGATATTCTTGTTTGATCGACATGTATTTCTTTAGCCAGGGTATACGGTGTAATCTTTAATGGTTTTAAAAATTCTTCGTTTAATATTTCGCCAGGATGAATGTTCCTAATTCTATTCACTTTGTTTTCTCCCTTCAATGGTAGTCGGTAATCGCAACATCTGTACAATTCCCATTGTGCCATTTAAAACAAATTCTCCATTGGTCGTTAATCATTATGCTATATTGCCCTTCCCTATCACCATATAATTGTTCCAAATGATTACTCGGTGGTGAGCGTAAATCGTTTAACGATATTGCGTTGTTCATAAGCCTGAGTTTTCTTCTGGCTATTTCTTGAATATCCTGAGGCAGTTTTTTAGAAAATCTGCCCGCAAATATTTTCTTTGTTTCTTTGCATTTGAATGTGATTATCATATAGAAATGATAATGCTTAACAATACTATTGTCAAACATTAGTATGATGTTAGCCTGCCAGTTCCCTTAACTCCTGCCATTAAATATATGGCTAAACAAGATATTACAACAAAAGCCCGAATTGCTAAAAGCTTGAGAGGTTTTCAGGAAGAGCCACCCCAAGGTACTGGTTGACCACGACTGTAGCACTCACTAGTAATAATTTTTCTAAAAACATTTAGACATTTACATGCGTATAACCAGGGCGTATAATAGACATGGGGAGGGGGCAAGGTATGACCGTCAGAGAAGTATTAAAACTCTTATACAAAGACGGATGGAAAGAAATTGAGGGGCGAACAAAAGGTTCCCATATTCAATTAAAGCACCCTACTAAAACAGGCAAAGTAACAGTACCTGACCACAAAGGAGATATTGCTCCCGGTACTCTAAACAGCATACTTAAACAGGCAGGACTAAAATAAATCGCATCCATAATTATAAGGGGGATAAAGTATTATGCATAAGCTTACTTATTTTGCAGTGTTTGAACCGGTAGAAACAGGATATAGCGTGTATTTTCCTGACCTTCCCGGATGTGTAAGCTATGGAGAAGATTTTGAAGAAGCCCAAAAACAAGCTGCCGATGCATTGGGACTTCATTTATACGGTATGGAAAAAGATGGAGATGAAATACCTGCTCCTTCTAAAATACCGCAAGTGGATACTGAGACTGCAGCAGGATATATAATTTCTCCTGTAAGCGTCTTCCCGAGCATAGTAAGGAATGAATTAGATAATAGAGCGGTAAAAACTAATCTAACCATACCGGCATGGTTAAAGGAAATCGCAGAAGCTCAGGGCGTGAATTATTCAAAGATATTTCAATCTGCTTTAATGGATTACCTGGGAATAAAATAACAGGGGTCAAACGTTCTGATTGCGCCAACCGATCAGAAATTCCTCGCCTTTGCTGTTCTCTCGGTGAAAGAACTTCCTAAAGAGGAAATATTCATGTGGCATACGCCCTGTCCGGTTCAATTAGTTCTATTACCTATGGTTGCATTCTAAAGGATGATCATCATGGTCTCCGTTCCAGATGAGTGGCTCTCACTGACCGGACTGGCGGCTCAAAAGAGGGTGGAATACGAGGGTTTTATTTGACTATAATGGCAAACTTATAATGACTTTGTAAAGCCTTTATAAATGATATATTGACGATTGCATATAATATCTTACAATAATTATAGAAAGGGATTGAAAATCAGGTACTCCAGTCAGGTTTAAAAAAGTAACAGCCAATAAAAACACCAATTTCTTTAAAAAGTCAGCTGTTAATTTAGATTATTTTGGGGGAAGGGGATATTAGCTGTGGATATTGAGAAAATTATAAGAGATATAGGCTTTTCTTCAAAACGAGCAAGTTCAATTGAGAAGCTTATCAAACCATCTATTAGGGTTTGCAGTTTTTTAAGCAATGACGAGCATTTAAAGTTGGGCACATCTAAATTAGGAGGGAGCCCTGATTTACCCCCAGGTTTCAAATGGCCTGTTTTTGAGGATAGTCCTCTATCGTTTTTGGCACAACTAAACCTACTTGACGTTAAGCAATATGATATTGAAGGAATACTACCCACAGAAGGAATGCTCTATTTTTTCTATAATGATGAAAACCAAGTATGGGGATTTGATCCTGCAGATCGCGGGAATTGGCTGGTGGCTTATTCCAATATCCCTTATCAGCAGCTTTCTCGAACTGCTCCACCCCCTAAACTGCATCAGAACGGCATATTTGATACCGGGAAACTGTCCTTTTACCCTGAGTACATCATACCAGGCTGGGAGTCGCTACCGATTCAAAGCCTTGATTTAGATCGTGAGGAACTGGACAAATACCTGGTACTAGCAGAACAAGTAAACAGCTGGAATGACCCGAATATGCACCGGTTGCTAGGTTATCCCCAAGAAATTCAAGGCGAAATGCAACTGGAGTGCCAATTAGTATCCCATGGGCTATATATGGGTGATGCAGATGCTTATAATGATCCCCGAGTTCGCGAGTTGAAGCCTGGAGCGCATAACTGGCAGCTATTATTTCAACTAGACTCTGAGGAAGATCTGGGCATGTTCTGGGGAGATGTTGGAAGGCTATACTTTTGGATTCCCCAAGATGCATTGAAAGCCCGTGATTTTGAACAGGTATGGCTGATACTTCAATGTTATTAGGTCTTTTGCCTGGAGCCACTTCATCTACGACCGGCTCAAATAGTAGTTCTCCTTCGATTATAAATTGATTCTAATCATCAAGAGATTGCGGAAGTTCTCGAAATTCTAGTCCCGTTAATTTATACTTCTCTCATATGTTTTTAAATCTTTCTGAACATAGCAGATAAGCACCAAATTCTTCCGGTACAAACAGATCGCTTCCATCCCATGTATTAACATCGACCAGAATATTATGGGTTAATGGTTTAATAACATTGCTATAATGATCATATCCGCAGAAATCACATTTCTCATCCAGGACAAATCTGGATTTCGTGTAGTTTGATTCTGCCATCTGCAAACAAACGGTGATAGCGAATGGGATCAGTCGGTATTTTTTTTATATCATAGTCATATTTAAGCTCTTGTATTTCTTCCTTGGTCAACTCATTTATTCCGACGATATTTATTGGACCCAGATGGTAACCGGTAACCTTTTCCTTCTCCATTATTTCTTTGGCACGATCTGAAACAAAATAACTAGTCCCATATCTTGAAAAATCAGCCATGCGACTATTGGACATTACCGCAGTTATTATCAAGTCTTCGTCAGTTGTGTAAGCCCACCGTTCTCCGTATGACCGATTGCATTTAGGACATACAGGCAGTTTTATGTTTTCTTCTCGGATTTCTAGGGCATAACCATAATATCGGTCTACATGATAACCTGCTATATATATCATAAAAACACCCCCAAAAGACTAATAATGTATCGTAAAATTAAACTGCCAGGCTAGGTCAAGTTATTGTCAAGCAAGTTACAAGAACAAATATTAAAAGAGGTTGGGGAGATGCTTTTCCCAACCTCCTTTTTTTGTGATTAAAATAGTCCCACGATTTCTCCGTTGGGTTTAATGTCGATTTTTTCGGCTGCCGGGGTTTTACCCAGTCCGGGCATGGTCATGATAGTTCCGGTTAAGGCAACAACAAAACCGGCTCCAGCAGATAGCCGCACTTCTCTGATAATAACGGTAAAATTGCGGGGGCGTCCCTTTTTGTCCGGGTCATCGGAAAGGGAGTATTGGGTCTTGGCCATACATACCGGGAGATTACCATAACCCAGGTCTTCAAACTTCTGCAACAACCGGCTGGCTTCAGGTGCATAACTTACTCCATCGGCACCATAGATTTCTTTGCAGACAGTCTCGATTTTATCTTTTAAAGGTTTATCCAGTTCATAAAGGAACCTGAACGAGGAAGGTTTTTCGGTGGCGGCAATTACCTTTTTAGCCAGTTCTTCTCCCCCGGCACCACCTTTAGACCATACCTGGGAAAGTGCTACATCGGCTCCCATAGCTGAACATTTGTCAATTACAAAATCCATTTCTTCGCTGGTATCAGTGGGGAACTCGTTCAAGGCAACTACTACCGGTAATCCGAACTTCTGAATATTTTCCAGCTGTTTCTCCAGGTTTTCTACGCCTTTTTCCAGTGCTTCCATGTTCTTTTCACCCAGGCGGTCCTTAGGTACTCCGCCATGGTTCTTCAGTGCTCTAATGGTAGCTACCAGTACTACTGCCGAAGGTTTCATTTGGCCATAGCGGCAAACTATATTGAAGAATTTTTCCGCTCCCAGGTCGGCACCGAAGCCGGCCTCAGTAATCATGTAATCTGCCAGTTTCATGCCGATACGGGTAGCCATTATGCTGTTAGCACCATGAGCTATGTTGGCGAAAGGACCACCATGGACAAAGGCCGGGGTATTTTCCAGAGTTTGTACCAAATTGGGTTTGATGGCATCTTTCATAAGTAAAGCCATGGAACCGGCAGCTTTCAGGTCATCAGCCGTTACCGGGCGACCGTCATAGGTATAAGCTACCACAATGCGCTTGAAGCGTTCTTTTAGGTCCATAAGATCAGTGGCCAAACACAAGGCAGCCATTACCTCAGAGGCCACCGTTATGTCAAAACCGGATTCGCGGGGAACACCGTTAATTCTCCCGCCCAGCCCCAGAACAATATTACGCAGGGCTCGTTCATTCAAGTCCATAGCCCGACGTAAAACTACCTGACGAGGGTCGATGTTTAACTGGTTACCCTGGTGCAGGTGATTGTCCAGCATTGCTGCCAACAGATTATGGGCAGTGGTAACGGCATGAATATCACCGGTAAAATGCAGGTTAATATCCTCCATTGGAATAACCTGCGAATAACCTCCACCTGCTGCTCCGCCTTTTATACCGAAACTGGGACCCAGGGAGGGTTCCCGTAAGGCAATAATCGCCTTTTTCCCAATCCGGTTCAGGGCTTGTCCTAGCCCTACCGTAGTTGTTGTTTTTCCTTCACCCGCTGGTGTAGGAGTTATGGCCGTAACTAAAACTAGTTTTCCCGAGGGTTCATTTTCCAGCCTGTGCCAGACATCAAGAGAGACTTTGGCCTTATATTTACCATAAAGGTCAATATCATCTTCACTCAGTCCAAGTGACTGGGCCACCTCGATTATGGGAAGCATCCTTGCTTCCTGGGCTATTTCAATGTCGCTTTTCATGGAAAAATATTTCCCCTCCTTTTCGCATAATGATTCTATTTTAACCTATAAATATTGATTTGCCTTTAAAATTTCTACAGCTTTTTCTTTATCTTCAGCAGCAATCAATATAACTGGTCCGGTACAGCCCATACCGCTGGAGGCAAAAATCTCATTTTTCCACAAAGATTTTACGGCATCTTCTAATTCCAGGATATCCACACCAGGAATTTGCTCTCCGGTAACTTTGGCGGGAGGAGGAGTGATTTCTCTTTCTGCATCTGCCGCTACTGCCGGGGCAGCAGGAATTTCCCAGCCTGCTTGTTGGGCTTTTCTTATCTCAACAGCAGCTATCTGCTGCAGGCCGCCACTCACCATAGATGCACAATAATTAATGGCCCCGGCTATAACCGGAGAACCTGAAGCCCGCGAAATAATGCAAATCAGCCGGTCGAAGTTTTCTCCAATACCGGGGCCATAACCATAGCCCACAGTTTCATAATCGCCGCCACTGTTAAAGGAACTAAAAAGTTTCATTAGTATATTCCCGGTTAGAGTATCACAAAGTACAACATCTACACTACCCAGAATCAAATCATTACCCCGCAGAATTTGCCCACCATCTGCTCTTTGGGATTCACCCCAATTAAAATCATAGCCTCGTGACTTCATGGCATTCAAGTACCGTTCTACCTGACGGCCACCATCTACATTTAATATTCCCAGGGTAGGGTTAGCTATTCCATCCGCCCGGGCTGCTGCTATACCAAATACCGCATTCTTAACCATAGCCTGTATACGGTCAGTGTCACTGGTTCCAGTAGTACTGGCTATATACATCTCCTTACCTCGGCCCGGGGTTACAACCTTACCAATGGTAGCAACGCCGATGGGAAACGGATAGTGCATGGTAACTACGCCATCTAACTCCTTATCGTCCAGGAGTTTTTCCAATATGGCATGTACTTCGTCTTCGTCACCAGCCTTATACACTGGTAAATCATATTTCGGTGCCGGGCCAATGATACTCACTTCCAACCCGGGTTCCCGCTGCATAGCTATTTCAGCACCCCGAAGGAGCTCTACGGGAGCAATCTCACTACCCAGGGTAGTCAGCCCAATCTTTATTTTCCGGGCTGTTTTACCCGTTCTTAATATTTCAGCGGTCTCGTTGAGAACCTCCTGGAGCATTTTATTACTTATTTCTTTTTTCATCCGCAGGTCACCTCCCGGCCACTGATCTGGCTAATTCCTGTATGGCATCGGCCAGCAGGTTTCTAATCTCCTGTTTAAATTCCTCCCCATTACCGGTATCCCTGGTGGGCCCAATAACTCCCGCATTACCCTCAATAATAAAGCTAATACCATCGAAAAGATCAGTCATGCGTCCCAGGAATAAGCTGCCTTTACCGATTATCATAGCCCGCTGCATTTTTCCTGCTAAAATGGAATCGCGTATATGACCTAACAGGGGTACACCGGACGGTATGTGGCCCTGGGTAGGTGCAAATCCGGTTACCCCGTGGCGGGTAGCAAATTGGGGAAGTTCCTCCCGGCTTATTTCCCCACGTTTAACGGCCATGGCTCCTATCATTTTATAATTAGCCAGGGGTACGTCACCAGCCCCGGCAGGAGCAGTTATTTCCGCATTTTGCAGTTCGGGAGCATAGACATCAACATCCGTTAGTTTGAGGTTATTTCTTTCCAGAGGGTCAACTACTATGGCCTGTATTACCGCCTGGGGGGAAGAACCGGAAGAGATTTTGTGTTTACCTACAATATCAGTTCTGACTACCGGGTTTTGCCCATCATTTTCACTTATTAGGACCGCATAACCCCCAACCATGTCTTCTAATACCGGCATTTCCTTGTTAACGTGGTCTCTGCTGTTCATTCCCAGCTTGGCGGATGACCCCCCCGCCATTACTACTACATTTTTGAAAATACCAGACTGTACCAGGGCCGCGGCAGATAGTATCCCATGAGCAGGGCCGGCACAAAAAGCCCGCATGTCAACCCCGGTAGCGTTGTTGCACTCCGCTATTTCTCCAATGGCCTTGGCCAGGTTTCCCCCACCCCGCTGATTCATATCACCGATAGCCTCTTCGGAAGTTTCAATAATATAGTCAATTAGATTAGCATCCAGATTATTCTTACTCACCAGGTTTTTTAAGGCCAGTACCCCCGAGGCTTTTGCTACCAGGTTTTCAAAAACCACATGGGTAGAAAGGTTGGGATCACTCTCATGAGCCTGGCGGACGCATCCCACTAACTGGTTATTCTCATACAAACCGTCGGCCTTGCCTGAGCTAATCAGTTCTTCTATATGCTCCCTTTCACTAGTTTTGTCCAGCAGGTCCAATTGTTTCACGTGAAACATTTTTTTTGCCGCCAGGGTGTTTTTAATCCGGGCGGCAAATTCCTGTTCCAGTTCTACCAGTTGAAAGCTGTCTGCTATTTTCATAACTGCATAAAATTCATTTTCCGGAATAATGTCTCCATATTTACCTTCCCGGCCTTGAGCCAGTAGATTTTGGTACCAGGGCCTGGGTACTTCCTGCAGTTCCTGCGGAGTCAGGTTACCTATATATACCTGATTAGGAGCATAATTAACTGCTTCCTCAAAGGTCCGAATGGATTTTATGTTTTT
>CAZOIC010000036.1:0-15699 GCA_964579945.1 uncultured Syntrophomonas sp.
GGAAAATCGAGACTGGCTTCCACCATGGCATTTAGTTCCAGCAGGCGGTCTTCCAGGGTGTGAATATATTGGCTGTTACGCCCACCCAGTTGTTTTAAAGCTAACTTCATGCTTTTATCGCTCTTGGCCCGGATTAATTCTATAACCGCCTCCGCCTGACTGGCATCCAGACGCCCGTTTAAAAATGCCCTGCGAGTAAACTCACCTGGTTCCGCAATGCGGACACCCTGGTGTAAAACTACTTCCAGGCAGCGTCGGGCCGGCAATATCCCACCATGACAGTGAATTTCAACCACATCTTCACCCGTATAACTATGGGGAGCACGCATTAAGGCTAGTAAGACTTCATCTACGGCCTCACTATCAGCGTCCATTATCCAACCCAGGGTCAAAGAATACCCTTCTTTTTTACGTATATCAATCTGATTTCGCCGGGGTCTAAAGATCTGAGCAGCTTTATCTATTACCCCGCTGCCACTCAAACGGATAATAGCAATCCCCCCCTCTCCCGGAGGAGTAGATATGGCAGCTATATCTTGGTACATAACAATCACCTGCTTTTCGGAAATAGACGCAAAACCTATCTATTATCTTACCAAAATTCCCCGCCCTCTACACAATAGCAAAACCTGAAAGTTTTCCATTAAAAAAAGGCCCGCTTAAGGGGCCTTTTTGTTTTCTTTATTTCTTTAATGAAATAACTACCTTGCGGTTAGGTTCATCCCCCATAGAATAGGTGCTAATTTGGGGATCCCCCTGTAAAGCGGTATGAACTATTCTGCGCTCCTGTGAACTCATAGGTCTCATTACTACGCTCTTCCTGGTTTTCTTTACCCGATCTGACAGCCTCATGGCCAGGGCCTCCAAAGATTCTTCTCTCTTTTTGCGGTAATCCTCTACATCCAGAACTACCCTTACCCTGTCTTCCCGATTACGATTAACTATCAGGCCCAGTACAAACTGCACCGCGTTCAGGGTTTCCCCTTTACGCCCTATAAGTAATCCCATATCTTTACCGGTTATGTTTATCCTTACTCGACCTTCGTCCCGTTCTACATTCGTTATCCGGTAATCCAGTTTCATCTTATTAAGGAGGTCTTCCAATGCTTGGCGTACATCTTGTTCCGGCTTCTCCCTAACCGAAACTTTTACTATCGCAGGTTTTTTAACTAAACCTAACAAGCCTCTGCTCGGTTCCTCTATAACTTCGATAATCACATCATCAATCTCACAGCTTAATTCATCCAGGGCCGCCTTAATGGCTTCGTCAACGCTTTTTCCCTTTTTTTCTACGGTTTGGACTTCCATTCTTCTTTCCTCCTTTGTCCCTCCCTGCTACCTTTTCTTCGGTGGAAGCCTTGGGTTTTTCTGTTTCCACTGCTTTTCCTTCTGCCTCTACACTTAGTTCTATCCCATTTCCTGTTGCCAGTTTGGCTTTTTGGTGCGAGTAGTTAACATATAGTTGCTGCAATATCCCGATTAGGTTAAAAATTACCCAGTATAAGGGCAGGCCTGCAGGCATTGTGGCAGCTATCCAGGCCATAAAAAGTGGCATAAAGTACAGCATTGATTTTTGGGTGGGGTCTTTGGTATCTACCATGGTAACTCTTTGTTGTATATAGGTCGTAAGTGCTGCCAGGACTGCCAGAATAAAATAGGGGTCTTTTGCTCCTATGTTGGGTATCCACAAAAAACTGGCATGCTCGGCAAGTTTGAAATTAAAATGCAATAATGACTGGTAAAATGCTATAAATATGGGCATTTGAATAATTAATGGCAGACAGCCCCCAAATGGATTTACCCCATTCTCCTTATACATCTCCATAACCTTGGCCTGCATAGTCTGGGGGTCGTCCTTATATTTCTCCTGCAGATATTTAAGCTTGGGTTGTATTTCCTGCATCCCACGCATTGATTTAAGCTGTTTTTGGGTAAGGGGAAATAGCACCAGCTTAATAGCTATGGTCATAAAAATTATTGCCAGTCCATAATTAGGCACACCCAGGCTTCCCGTTAATCCATACATGAATTGGATTACAGTAGCAAACCACTGTACAAACGAATGCCACAAAACTACTCCTGCTTATCATTAACTGATAGCAGGGTTCACCTCCCTTAGTGCTCTAAGCTAAGCGAATATTGCCCTGCCCTTGTCGGTCATCTTTACCCAGTTTATAAACAACCCGGATTATTTTACTAAAAAAGTAGCCTGATTAGATTAGCTTGTCTTGTCTAACCTTACCTTCAGGGTACCGGGTCATATCCACCACTATTATAAGGATGACACCTGGATATTCTTTTTGCAGCCAACCATCCCCCTTTAATCGCTCCATATTTCTCAATCGCCTCAATGGAATAACTTGAACAGGAAGGATAAAAACGGCAAGAAGGAGGTTTAAAAAAGGTGGCTTTTTGATATATTTTTATAAAAAAAATCATTAATCTTTTTGACATAACCGGGCCTTCTTCATCACCGTATAAAAATCTTTTTCTATCCTATTATAATCCGCCCCAACCATGCTTTGGCGAGCTATCATTACAATGTCATGTCCAGAGCCTAACTTACCCTGGCTTTCCCGGGCTATAGCCCGCAGGCGCCTTTTGGCTTTATTGCGTTTAACCGCATTACCTACCTTCTTACTGGTCACAATACCAAAGCGGTTCTTATTCGTGCCATTAGCACAGATATAGGCGATTAAATATTTTCCTGGAACTTTAAGGCCTTTTTTGTATGTATGCTGATAATCTTTGCTCTTGCTTATTCGAAATATCCGGTTAAGCATAGCTGCCCTCTTTTCCCAGGTAAAATAATAGGTCGCAAAAACGACCTATGCAGATAAGGACTTTCTACCTTTCTTTCTCCGGTTGGCCAGTATTTTTCTTCCACTGGCGGTAGACATCCGTTTTCTAAAACCGTGCTCTTTCTTTCTCTGCCGGTTTTTGGGTTGAAACGTTCTCTTCATTATTTTCAAGCCTCCTCGATTTTTCCAGCACTTTATAATTATATTGATTGTATGTCCCTAATGTCAAGATTTCGTCGCATTGTAAATACTTCTAAAATCTTTGCCAATCTGCTATGATTATACTATATTTTCATCTATCACCTTAAGCGTTTTGCTTATATTTTGCATTATCCCCGACAATATCCACAATATTAGTTTTTCAACAGCTGTTTTTTCCACAAGTTCACAGGAGGAATCATTAATGACTCAGGAGTATAACTTTTCAGCCATCTGGAAGCAAGTATTACAGTCACTGGCTGACGAGATAGATGCAAGTAGTTTTGATATCTGGTTTTCTATGGTTAATTTTGAGACGGTTCGTCATGACAAGGTATACATCAGTGTTCCCAATTCCCTTACCAAAGAATGGATTGAATCCCGTTACCTTGACAACCTGCAAAATAAATTACGCAACCTGACTAACCAGGAAATGGAACTCATTATTAACACTGAAACTCAGATTGAAAAAGAAGGCATGTTTACTACTCTTAATTACAAATATACTTTTGATAGTTTTGTAGTTGGCAATAGTAATCGTTTTGCCCATGCTGCCTGTTATGCCGTAGGGGAATCCCCTTCCAAAGCTTATAACCCCCTGTTCATCTATGGTGGTGTAGGTCTGGGAAAAACTCATTTGATGCAGGCTATTGGCCATCATATAATGAAGAAACGGCCAACCTCTGCAGTAGTATATATCTCTTCGGAACAGTTTACCAATGATCTTATTGGTTCTATTAAAGACGATAATATGGCCAGTTTTCGCAATAAATACCGTGGGGTAGATGTATTATTAGTCGATGACATTCAGTTTTTAGCCGGTAAAGAAAGAACTCAGGAGGAATTTTTCCACACCTTTAATACTCTTTATGAATCTGATAAACAGGTGGTTATTTCCAGTGACCGACCCCCGCGTAATATTCCTACTCTGGAAGATCGCTTACGCTCCCGCTTTGAATGGGGATTAATAACTGATATTCAGCCCCCTGATCTGGAAACCCGGGTAGCAATATTAAGAAAAAAAGCACAAGCCGAGAATTTTAATGTTCCTTACGATATACTGGATTATATAGCCCATTATATTGATAGTAATATTCGGGAGTTGGAAGGCGCCCTGGTCAGTCTTATAGCCTATTCCACTATAACCAACAAACCTCTTAATATGACTACTGCCAGCGAAGCCTTAAAAGATATATTACCCCCACCTCAGCCTAAAAAAATAACTATTGAATCAATTCAAAACACAGTATCAAAATACTATGGTATAGAAATAAGTGAACTATTATCTAAGAAACGCAATAAACATGTAGTTTACCCCCGGCATATTGCTATGTACCTGTGCCGACGGTTAACCGAGGCATCATTACCACAAATCGGGGAGCAGTTCGGAGGTCGGGATCATACAACCGTTTTACATGCCAATGAGAAAATTACCCGGGAATTAGAGGTAGATAGGGAGATGGCTGCAGCCATAAATGAGTTGTGTAAGAAAATAGACCCCGACTTTGTTACCTGACCAAATACTTTTTTTCCACAAGTTTATCCAAGGGGACAAGCTCAAGAACTACATGGCTTTACAAGGTTTATCCACATATTCCGCGGCCCTACTACTACTACTACTGAATTGTTAATAAATAAATAAATAAGACCAGGCTTGCTCAGTGGTCAAAAAGATATTGGAGGTAGACAAATCATGAAAGTAACTATGGAAAAAAGGGATTTATCCTCTCTCACTACCCTGGTTTATCGGGCAGCATCTACTAAAAATACTATACCCGTTCTGGCAGGATTACTTATTGAAGCCAGCACCGATAAAGGGCTATTAATGACCGCCACCGATATGGAAATAGGCATAAAAGCCTCCAGTAGCAGTGTGGAAATAATTGAGCCTGGTTCGGTACTGGTAAATGCCCATTATTTTGCCGACTTTATTAAACTATTACCTGATGGCCCGGTTACCTTAGAATTAAATAAGGACAAAGCTAAACTAAATATAAACTATGGACGCTCATCGGGGTCTATCAACATCTATCGAGATTATGAATACCCTGATCTCCCTCTGGAGAAAATGCAGGAAAAAATGACCATTTCCTCAAGAATACTAAAAGAAGCCTTACGTAAAACTTCTTTTGCTGCTGCCAACACTCATTTTCGCCAGGTTTTTACCGGAGTTCTTTTTGATATAATAAATAGTAACACCCTTAAAGTAGTAGCTTCAGATACACATCGCCTGGCTTGTTTTTCCTATGCATTGAAAGAAGATGAAATAGAACCTTTTAAATTCATAATTCCTACTCGTTCCGTTAATGAATTATTACGTATACTTGATGACAACGATGAACCTATAAATATTGCCTTTAGTGAAAACAACGTAATATTTGCCAAGGATAGTTTCATGCTTCTTTCCCGTTTAATCGAAGGGCAGTATCCCAACTATGACCAGGTCATACCTTCATCGTTCAATACCTCATTTAAAGTTAATACCGCGGTTTTAGCAGATACTTTAGAAAGAGCGCGTACCATGCCTACTGATGATAAACTCAAAATTCAATATGTTCGTTTTAATATTAACGGCAATGAAATACTGGTAAATGCATATTCCGAGATGATGGGTGAGATAGAAGAGGTAATAGAGGACATAAAGCTAAGTGGGGATGATGATATCCAAATAGCTTTTAACACTAATTATTTTCTTGATGTAATAAAAATTTTAACCGCTGAATGTGAAGAAATTGAAATTCAATTATCAGGGGCATTAGGGCCAGCCCTGATTCAAAATCCCCAAAAAGATAATTATCTTTACGTTCTGGTTCCCCTGCGAACAACCAACTAGGAGAGTGATTTTCATACTTTGAAAGTAAGGCAAGTAGAAGCCAGGGATTTTCGTAATCTTGCCCGGCTGGATTACCAACCTGGACCCGGGTTAAATATATTGCTAGGAGATAACGCCCAGGGTAAAACCAACATACTGGAATCAATTTATGTACTGAGTACCGGTAGTTCCTTTCGTACGGGGCAGGACAAAAACATGGTTGCGTATGACAAAGACGCTTTTATTTTACGTGGTCGTTATAACTATAACGACAGAGACATTGAATCAGTTTTAAGTTATAGTTTAAAAGCGGGGAAGAATTTTACCCTTAACTCCAAAAAAACTAGTTTTAACCATAGCGATCGTCTGCGGGTGGTGCTTTTTACTCCAGACGATTTGTATTTAATCAAGGGTTCACCAGGAAAGCGCCGGCAATTCCTGGATTTTATTCTGGGTCAAATAAGAAGTGAATATGATTATAATTTGGCTAATTATGTAAAAGTATTAAAAAAGAGGAATTTATTATTAAAAAGAGAACAATCTAATACCAGATCCTTTAAAATTATAGAAGATATTTTTATAGAAAATGCTGCCCGGGTAATACTGGCGCGAATTAACCTGATAAGTATACTGGATGAGAGCAGTTCCTCAATTTACAAAGAAATTAGCCGTGAAGGCCAGCTAAAAACTCGATATGCTATTACATTTCCGATTGATAGTGGTAAAATTAATCTGGATATCTTAAAAGCTGGTCTAAAAAAACAAATCCAAGAAAAAGCAGAAGCGGAAGTAAGAAGAAAGAGCAGTTTGGTAGGTCCGCACCTGGATGATATCCATATCTACCAGGATGGAAAAATGGCGAGATATTTTGCCTCGCAGGGTCAACAGAGAAATATTGCGGTGGCCCTGAAACTGGCAGAACTCTATACTTTCAGGAAAATTAGCGGTTTCTATCCTATTTTCTTATTGGACGAGGTATTATCGGAACTGGATGCGCAAAAAAGGCAATTGCTGCTGGATCACCTGCAGGAAGCTGAATTTCAAAGCTTTCTAACTTCGGTAAATTTAAGTGATATAGAATACGGGCAGGCCGCAATTTCTATAGTAGAAAAAGGCAGCCTGCAGTGAAAGGGGTATTACTATGTACATTCACCTGGGAAACAATCATATAATATCGGCGCAGAATGTTATAGCAATATTAAACATGGAGCCCCCATTATCAGAAGACCTTAAAGATATTATAGATAGTGCCAAATTGGATAAAAAACTAATTAATATTAGTGAGAAGGGTAAAGAAAAAGCCCTGATTGTTTGTGATAATAAAGTTTATTTATCGCCCATTTCATCTACTACCCTTTATAAGCGGGCGTTCAGTCACTACAAGGAGGTTTAATTTTGAACGGGGAAAATGGTTACAACGCTTCTGATATCCAGATACTAGAAGGAATGGAGGCAGTTCGTAAAAGACCGGGTATGTATATTGGATCAACAGGTCCCAAAGGGTTGCATCACCTGGTTTTTGAAATTGTAGACAACAGCATAGATGAGGCCGTAGCCGGTTACTGTGACCAGATAAATGTGGTTATTCATCCTGATAATAGTGTCAGCGAAAGCGATAATGGTCGGGGAATACCGGTAGATGAGCATCCCGCCATGGGTATCCCGGCTTTGGAGGTTATATTGACCACCCTGCACTCGGGAGGGAAATTTGGGGGCAGTGGCTATACCATATCCGGGGGATTGCATGGGGTAGGTATGTCGGTAGTTAGTGCTCTGTCCAGCCGTATGGAAGTGACGGTTAGACGGGATGGACACATCTATACTCAGACATATGCCCAGGGTAAACCAATAGAAGCGCTAAAGGAAATAGGAGATACCAGTGAAACTGGTACCAGCATACGTTTTTATCCTGATCCGGAGATATTTGAAGAAACTGTTTTTGATAGGGAAATAATCATCCAACGCCTGCGGGAATTATCTTTTCTTAACCGCGGCCTGAAGATAGTATTTATCGATGAAAGGGAAGAGGAAATCTTTAAAAAGGAGTTACATTACTCCGAAGGACTGCGGGACTTTGTGGCTTATGTAAACAAAAAAAAGGAAGTAATAAATAGTGATCCGGTTTATTTTGAAAAAAAGAAAGACGATGTTGTTGTCCAGGTAGCTGTTCAGTATAATAACGGCTATAATGAGAACTTGTATTCTTTTGCCAACAATATCCGCACCCAGGAAGGCGGCACCCATGAAATAGGTTTTAAAAATGGCCTCACCCGGGTGGTTAACGAGTATGCTAAAAAGAACAATATTCTTAAAGAAAATGATACCAACTTGAGCGGCGAAGATATTAGAGAAGGAATGGTCGGGATTATATCAGTGCTGGTAAAAGACCCCCAGTTTGAAGGCCAGACCAAGACTAAATTGGGTAATACTTATATCAGAGGTATAGTCGAGAGTACGGTATACGAAAACATAGAGGATTATCTCAATGAAAATCCGGCCATAGCCAAAAAAATTCTGGAGAAAGCGGTGTCGGCCCGCCGGGCGCGGGAAGCGGCCAAAAAAGCCCGGGAACTGACCCGGCGCAAAAGTGCCCTGGAATCAACCGCCCTGCCAGGAAAACTGGCCGATTGCAGTAATAAAGATCCGGCTCTGTGTGAGCTTTTCATAGTAGAGGGTGACTCTGCCGGAGGTTCAGCTAAACAGGGTAGGGATCGCAATTTCCAGGCCATACTACCCCTGCGGGGCAAAATCCTTAATGTGGAAAAAGCCCGCCTGGACCGGGTGCTGTCCAACGAGGAAATTAGAGCCCTGATTACCGCTATCGGCACCGGCATAGACGAAGATTTTGACCTAAAAAAAGCCCGCTACCACCGTCTGTTCATTATGACTGATGCCGATGTAGACGGGTCTCATATTCGGGTATTACTCTTAACCTTCTTTTACCGTTTCCTGAGAGAACTGGTTGAACAGGGATATATCTATATCGCCCAGCCTCCCCTGTACGGATTAAAGCGAGGTAATGAAATACACTATTTCCATGATGAAGGGAAATTAAACAGCTTTGTCGAGGAGTCTAAGAAGAAATGGACCATCCAGCGTTATAAAGGTCTGGGTGAAATGGATCCCCAACAATTGTGGGAAACCACCATGGATCCAGACAACCGCACGGTTTTACAGGTCACCATAGAAGATGCCATTAAGGCCGATGAAGTATTCTCTGATTTGATGGGCGATAATGTCCAGCCCCGCAGGGAGTTTATCCAGGCCAACGCCATATATGTGACCAACCTGGATATATAAGAGGGGTGATAATTTTTGTCAGAAGGTAGTTTATTTAACCGCGTAGTTCAGATGGATATTGAAAAAGAAGTAAAGAAATCATTCCTGGAGTATTCCATGAGTGTTATCGTTTCCCGTGCCATTCCCGATGTCAGAGATGGGCTTAAGCCAGTACACCGGCGTATACTTTATGCCCTTTATGACCAGGGTAATACCCACGAAAAAGCCCATAAAAAATCGGCCAATATAGTGGGAGAAGTTATGGGAAAGTATCATCCCCATGGGGATTCAGCCATATATGAAACTATGGTTAAAATGGCACAAAATTTTTCCATGCGGTATCCTTTAATTGATGGCCATGGCAACTTTGGCTCCATTGATGGTGATTCAGCCGCGGCTATGCGTTATACGGAAAGCCGCATGGCTCGTATTGCCGGAGAAATGCTGCAGGATATCGAGAAGGATACGGTTGATTGGCGTCCCAACTATGATGATAGCCGGCAGGAACCCCAGGTTCTTCCCGCCCGTATCCCCAATTTACTAATAAATGGCTCTGCCGGTATTGCCGTAGGCATGGCTACCAATATGCCACCCCATAACCTGGGAGAAGTGGTGGAAGGGCTGGAACTGCTGATAGACAACCCCGAGGTCAGCCTGGAAGAATTAATGGAAAAGATACCCGGGCCGGATCTGCCCACTGCCGGTATAATCATGGGAACAGATGGCATTAAAAAGGCTTACGCTACGGGCCGGGGCAGCTTCAAAACCCGAGCTCGTTACCACATAGAAGAAAAAAAGGGTGGCAGAAATGCCATTATTGTTACCGAACTTCCCTATCAGGTTAATAAAGCCCGGCTGGTGGAGAAAATAGCGGATTTGGCTCGTGATAAAAAAATAGAGGGCATTGTTGACCTGAGAGATGAATCTGATCGCCAGGGTATCCGCGTAGTTATCGAGGTCAGGAAAGATGTTAATGTAAACATAGTAGTTAACAAACTATTCAGGCATACCCAACTGGAAGATAGCTTCGGCATCATCATGTTGGCCCTGGTAAATGGACAACCCCGGGTATTAAGTTTAAAAGAAATGATGCTAAACTATATCGAACATCGTCAAGAGGTTATTACCCGGCGTACCTCTTTTGACCTGAAAGTAGCTCGGGACCGTCTGCATATAGTGGAAGGATTGCTCAAGGCCCTGGACCACCTGGATGAAGTGATTGACTTGATCCGCAACAGCAAAGACCGGGAAGAAGCCCGGCAAGGATTAATAGCCCGGTTTCAATTGAGCGAGATTCAGGCCAATGCCATACTGGATATGCGCCTGGCCCAACTAACCGGACTGGAGCGTAACAAACTGGAAGAAGAACACGGAGAATTGCTAGATCGCATTGCCGACTTTGAAGATATTTTGGCCCGCCCGGAGCGAGTACAGGGCATAATCAAACAGGATTTGGAAGAGATTAAACGTAAATATGCTGACCCACGCAGGACTGAAATCAGCCAGGAATTAAGCGATTATGATATTGAAGATTTGATAGAGGATCATGAGGTCATGATAACCCTGAGTGACCGGGGATATATTAAGAGGCAGCCGCTGGACACCTACAAATCCCAGCGCCGGGGCGGTAAAGGAATAAGTTCCACTGCTACCCGGGCTGAGGACGTAGTAAGCAGTGTAATTGTAACCAGTGTTCTGGCCAATGTGCTGTTCTTTACCAATACCGGACGAGTGTTCTCCAGCAAAGCTTATCGCCTGCCGGAATCGTCCCGGCAAGCTAAAGGTATGCCCTTAATCAATTTCCTGGAATTGAGGCCGGAAGAAAGAGTTACTACTATGGTAGCTGCTCGTAAATTGGACCCCCGCCGCCATCTGATAATGGTAACCCGTAAAGGGATTATTAAAAAGGTAGCGCTATCTGCTTTTGAAAACATTCGCAAAACCGGTCTGATTGCTGTAAACCTGCGGGAAGATGATGAATTAATGGGGGTAAAACGAATTGAAAAAGGCGACCGTATTATGGTTTTCAGCTCTTATGGGCTAGCCATAATGTTTGACGAGAAACAGGTCCGGGCCATGGGCAGAACTGCTACCGGGGTAAGAGCTATTCGCCTGTCCAAAGGAGATGTAGTTATCGGCATAGACAAATACCGTGAAAATGCTGATGCCTTACTGGTAACCGAGAACGGATATGGCAAGAGAACCTCGACCAACGAATACCGGGAACAGAATCGAGGCGGTAAAGGATTAAAAGCTATACAGATTACTAAGAAAAACGGCAAAGTAGTGGCTTGTCAGATAGTCAGCGAAGACGAGGAACTGTTGCTTTTAACCGGTGAAGGACAGGCTATTCGCCTGGAGGCAGGGGACATATCCCGCCAGAAGCGTTATTCCCGCGGAGTATTACTAATGCGCCTTCCGGAAAATGACCAGATTGTGAGTATGGCTCGCTTTAAAGTGGAAAAAGAAGAATAAGGGGACAGGCACCGGACTTATTGGACTTATTGCCTAATTAACCCTTGTATTCTCAGGCGTGGTTGCGGTTTGTCCGACAGGGTAGGGTGCTTAGCAAATATTGACGGGTTAGTTTAGAAAGATTAATAATGTTAGATAATATAACAATGTTAGGCCTTAAGTTCAGTGGAGGTGTTTTAGAATGGCAGAACAGGATAGTGTTAAAGTGAGATCGGGTAGTGTGGCTCAAAAACTAATAGGTAGAGTAATAATGGATGTAACTACACCGGAACAGGCCAGAATAGCTGAAGAGGCTGGAGCTGGTGCGGTCATGGCTCTGGAAAGAGTTCCGGCTGATATTCGTGCCACCGGGGGAATTGCCCGGATGGCAGATCCCAGCGTTATTTTACGGATAATGGATGCAGTTTCCATACCGGTAATGGCCAAATGCCGCATTGGGCATTTTGTTGAGGCTCAGATCTTGGAGACCCTGGGAATTGATTATATAGATGAAAGCGAAGTATTGACTCCGGCGGATGAGAAACATCACGTTAACAAGAAGGGGTTTAAAGTACCTTTCGTTTGCGGGGCCCGTAATCTGGGAGAAGCACTGCGCCGTATGGGCGAAGGAGCAGACATGATAAGAACCAAGGGTGAGGCCGGAACCGGTAACGTTATAGAAGCGGTACGGCATATTCGCCAGGTGATGGATGAAATCAGGTGGGTCAGCAACTTGCCTCAGGAAGAATTGATGGCTGCGGCCAAAGAAATGCAGGCTCCTTATGAACTGGTAGTGGAAACGGCCGGGCTAAAAAGATTGCCGGTAATTAATTTTGCTGCCGGGGGCATAGCTACTCCAGCCGATGCCGCGTTGATGATGCAGTTAGGCTGTGATGGCATATTCGTGGGATCCGGGATATTTAAATCCGGTGACCCCATGAAACGGGCCCGGGCTATTGTAGCAGCTGCTACCCATTATAATGACCCTGCTGTTTTAGCCGAAGTTTCCAAAGACCTGGGAGAAGCCATGGTAGGAATTGATATTAACACCATTAGACCAGAGGAGAGAATGCAGGAGCGGGGTTGGTAAGACCGCTTGTATACAATATAGTTCCTTGCCAAAGCGCGGTTTATGTAATATAATTATAGCCAATCTTTTAAATAGATATTTTAATGTGATGAAAGGGATTAGTAAAAATATTTGGCTGGTTAAGAGAACTGGTGGCAGGTGTAAACCAGAGCGGCCTTAATTTTGAATCCACCCTGGATGCAGGCTGTGAAAGCAGTACCGGTGGTACCGATATAACCTTTAAGCTGGGTGTTATCTTAACATCAAGTAGGGTGGCAACGCGGGAACAAACCTCTCGTCCCTTAATGGGCGAGGGGTTTTTATATTATAGTTGAGCTTTATTTAAGGAGGGTTACTAAGCAGATGATTGTGGGCGAACAGTTTTTGCTGCTTCCCGGCCCCACCCCCGTACCGGAAAGAGTAGTGCGGGCAATGTCCAAACCGGTAATTAATCACCGGGGACCCGAGTTTAAACAAATACTGGGAGAGGTAATTGCAGGGGTAAAACAAATTTATCGTACCTCGCATAATGTATTAATTTATCCGGCTTCAGGAACCGGAGGATTGGAAGCGGCGGTGGTAAACTTCATATCTCCGGGAGATCGGGTATTGGCCGTCTCCATCGGTGTATTTGGAGACCGTTTTGCCGCCATAGCCGATGAGTTTGGAGCCCGGGTCGAAAAAATTGATTTTCCCTGGGGGCAGGCGGCTGACCCGGAAATAATTAAAGAAAAGATTAAGGCAGACGTTAATCATGAAATAAAAGCTATACTAATTACCCATAACGAGACTTCCACCGGTGTATGCAATGATATAAAGACTATCCGCCAGGCCACCGGGGACCACCCTGCCCTTTTCATGGTTGATGCCGTCAGTAGCCTGGCAGCAGCAGATTTATATATGGATAAGTGGAATTTGGATGTAGTGGTGAGCGGTTCCCAGAAAGCCTTTATGATTCCTCCAGGACTTGCTTTTATAGCATTTAACGATAAAGCCTTACAGGTCTATAAGCAAAACCAAAATCACAAATTCTACTGGGATATCGCTAAGGGACTTGATTACCTTAAAAAAGGGCAAACTCCTTTTACACCACCAGTGTCACTGTATTACGGATTACAGGAGGCCTTGCACATAATGCAGGAAGAGGGCCTGGAAAATATAATTAGCCGACATGCACGCTGCCGTTATATGGTACGGGAAGCAGTAAAAGAAATGGGGCTGAATCTATTGGCAGCAGATGAAAACGCCTCTCCGGCACTGACCTCGGTTATTGCCCCACCTGAGCTGGGGGCCAACCGCATACGCCAGGCGATGAAAGAAGAATTCAATATAGTAATGGCCGGGGGCCAGCAGCGACTGGATGATATTATTTTCCGCATAGGGCATCTGGGCTATGTAAGAGAACTAGATTTACTGTCAGTCCTGGCAGCTTTGGAGATTATTCTGATAAAACAAGGTTTTAATCTAAAGACCGGCACCGGGATTAGAAAAGCCCGGGAAATACTTTTACAAACCCATATCAATAAATTAAAGGGGGAATAGAAATGGGGAAAAAGCGGGTTATTGTTACCGAAAGAATAGCTGATGAAGGGATAGCGCTGTTAAAAACTGAGCTTGAGGTAGATTACCGGGACGGCATTTCCCGGGAGGAACTGTTAAATATCATAGAACAATACGATGCCCTGATTGTTCGCAGTGTCACCAAAGTGGATGAAGAACTGATAAGCCGGGGCACTCGCCTGAAAGTTGTAGGCCGAGCGGGAAACGGCATTGACAATATCAATGTTGAGGTCTGCACCCGTTACGGAGTCATTGTAGCCAATACTCCGGATAGCAATACTATTTCCGCAGCCGAACAGACCATCAGCCTCCTGCTCTCCTCGGTGCGTAACACCGCCTGGGCCAATGCCGTAGTTAAAGGAGGCACCTGGGATCGCAAACCTTTCCGGGGAATGGAGCTTTACGGCAAGACCGTAGGTATAGTTGGTTTAGGTCGAATTGGTTCTATGGTAGCTACCCGGCTGAAATCCTTTAACATGAAAGTAATCGCCTATGACCCTTATATAACTAATGAGCGCTTTGAACGCTTCGGGGCGGAAAAGAAAGATACCCTGCAAGAACTGGTGCAGGAATCAGATATTATAACGGTTCATACTCCCCGTAACGAAGAAACCATGCACATGATAGACGAAGAAATGTTTGCTTTGGCCAAAGATGGGGTAAGGGTCGTCAATTGTGCTCGTGGCGGGATTATAAAGGAAGCAGCCCTGTTAAAGGCTCTGGAATCGGGAAAAGTTGCCAGTGCCGGGTTGGACGTTTTTGAAAAAGAACCATCTACTGACAATCCCTTGTTTAAATTCAACAATGTAGTATGTACTCCGCACCTGGGAGCAGATACCTTTGAAGCCCAGAAGCGGGTGGGTGAGAATATAGCTGAGCAGGTAATGAAGGCCCTTAAGGGAGACATTGTCCCCAACATGGTTAACCTGCCTACCATGATGAGTGAGGAACTGGACTACCTGCGGCCCTATATCCTGTTGGCTGAAAAAATGGGCAGTTTCTATTATCAACTGGAAAAATCCGCGGTGAGCCGGGTCGAGTTAACCTATAGCGGCCCTATCAGCATGAACGAAACCGAAATACTCACAGTAGGATTCTTAAAGGGGCTTTTTAAACCAGTTATGGACGAGAAAGTCAACTACGTTAACGCCAGACTAGTAGCCGAAGACCGGGGTATCCAGGTTTATGAAAAAAAGGAAGACCAGAGTTCCAAGCGCTATAAGAACATAGTTACTGCCAGGGTGTTTAACCATAACCACCAACTGGAAATAGCCGGTACCGTATCCCGAGGCCACGATCCCCTGCTGGTAGAAATTAATGGTTATGAAACCGAAACCATACTGGAAGGCTATGTAATAATGGTGGAAAACCATGACCGGCCCCGGGTTATTGGACCACTTGCTACCGCCCTGGGGGATGAAAAGGTAAACATTGCCTCTATGAAAGTTGCCCGCAAGACCAGGGGCGAGATTGCCATTATGCTAATCAATGTGGATAACCAGGTAAGTGAAGATGTACTGCAGAAG
>CAZOIC010000037.1:0-1786 GCA_964579945.1 uncultured Syntrophomonas sp.
TCTATGGTTTTATGGATGTCTATGTAGATGTTATCCATTTCTTTTTTGGAGATAAATATTCTCTTATGGGTGGTTGCGGCCATTTCTTCTTTACTGGTGAAGAGTTCTTCGTATAGTTTTTCTCCGGGGCGGATGCCGGTGTAGACGATTTTAATGTCTTTGTCCGGTTCATAGCCGTAGAGGCGGATGAGGTCACGGGCCAGGTCAGCGATTTTAACCATTTTTCCCATGTCCAAAACAAATATTTCGCCGCCTTTGGCTATAGCTCCGGCATAGATTATGAGCTGTACGGCCTCGGGAATTGTCATGAAAAAGCGTTTCATTTCCGGGTGGGTTACGGTAACTGGTCCCCCGGCTTCTATTTGTTTTACAAAAGTAGGTACTACGCTGCCCCGGCTGCCCAGGACGTTGCCGAAGCGTACGGTGGCAAAGCGGGTGGAGCTGTTGCGGCCAATATCTTTTACTACCAGTTCGGCCAAACGTTTGCTGGCACCCATGACACTGGTGGGGTTTACTGCTTTATCAGTGGACACCTGGATGTAGGTCTCTACCTGGTACTGGTCGGATAGTTTGGCTACATTACAAGTGCCTATAACGTTATTGCTTATGGCTTCATCAGGGTGCAGTTCCATCATGGGAACATGTTTGTAGGCGGCAGCGTGAAAGACTACCTGGGGGTGATATTGCTGGAAGAAGCGCTCCAGTTTGGCTGCATCTCTAACGTCTAATAGCAGGGGATGTATAGTAGTGCTGGAGTTAGCAGCGAATCTAATATCTAGCAGTTCCTGTTCTATATCAAACAGGTTGCTTTCGCAGGAGTCTACCAGCAATAGCTGATCCGGGTTGAGAGTAAGAAGCTGGCGACAGAGCTCGGAACCGATGGAGCCTCCGGCACCGGTTACCATAACTACCCGGCCTTCGATACAGGCTGCTACATGCTGAAGGTCACTGTTAACCGGTTCACGGCAGAGCAGGTCTTCCATTTGGATGTCACGAAGGTGGGTAAGCATGCTGCCGTAGCTGCTCTGGATTATTCCAGGCAGGATACGTAGTCGGGCATCAGTTTGTTTGGCTGTTTCAACTATGGGGCGCAGCTGCTCTCCACTTACGGAGGGCATAGCTATTATTATTTCATCTATTTCCAGTTCTTTTACCAGAGCGGGAATCTTGTGGGTAGTCCCCAGAACCGGGACATTATGCAGTATTTTACGTAATTTGGAGCGGTCATCATCAATAAATCCCACGGCTTTCAGCTTCAGCTGGGGATTGTTTTGTATCTCCCGCACCAGCATGTCTCCGGCATCTCCGGCGCCTACAATAAGTACCCGGCGGGCATCAGCGTTTTTCCCATTAAGACATGAACCCCTGAAGACTCTCCAGGATATGCGGGAAGCGCCGATGAATATGTTCATCAGTACCCAGGATGCTATGTATACGCTGCGGGGTAAGTGAGGCAGCGAGAACAGGTAGATGAAAAGGATAATTACTCCCATACTGCAGGTAGTAGCCCGCAGGATGGCAAACATTTCGCCGATGCTGGCATATTCCCAGACCCGGTTATAGAGCTTCAAGGCTAATAGGAAGGCCAGGCTGACCAGGGTGAACAGGGGGATTAGGTGCAGCATGGCGTTTAAATCATGTGCCGGGATATTGCCGTCAAAGCGCAGGAGTAGAGCGACGAAGACGGACAGGTTTATCAGTATGGCATCTATGATTAATAGGAATATGTATCTAGTTTTGTCCATTTTGGATATCACCTTTTTCTATAGTCTGTTATGCCCAGGAC
>CAZOIC010000037.1:1886-5021 GCA_964579945.1 uncultured Syntrophomonas sp.
TAAATAATTTCATTCCCCAGGATTTTTTCTTGCTGCTCTGGCCTTCGTGGGAGTAGTAGTAGTAATACTGGTAATCTTTGCTTTGCATATTAAGCTGGTTTAGTACTGTCCCGATGATATTGGCATTGGCCTTGAGCAGTTGGTCTTTGGCCTCTTTGGCCAGGTCAATACGGGTCCCGGCTGAGCGTATTACCAGAATTACTCCATCCACCTGGGTTGCCAGGATGGACGCATCGGCTACGGCCAGAACCGGGGGGGAATCAATCAGAACATAGTCATAAGTTTCCGCCAGTTTGGCCCACAGGGCTTTGCTGCGTCCTGATGCCAGCATTTCCGCCGGGTTGGGGGGAATAGGGCCGCTGGTTAGAATGTCCAGTTTGTCGATAACATTTTTATGTACTGCTTCCTCCAGGCTGAGCTGCTGCATCATGGTGTTAGTAAGTCCGCGCAGGTTCTCCAGTTCAAATATTTTATGGAGAATAGGCTTGCGCAGGTCGCAGTCAACGGCAATTACCCGGTTGCCGGCCTGGGCCATGGTTACAGCTATGTTGGATAAAGTAGTTGATTTGCCGTCCTGGGGGTTGGTACTGGTAAATAGTATGGAACGGCAGGGGCTATCGATAAAGGTAAAGCCCAGGTTGGTACGTAAAGTACGATAAGCTTCAGCCGCCGGGGATTTGGGATGCTCATGGGTAACCAGTCGTTCTATTGTACTTACATGCTTTGCCATGTTTAACCTCCGTATGATGAGTGGTGGGTATTCTGCCGGGTCATTTTGGGGATAACCCCGATAACCGACAGGCCCAGTTCCCGGCTAATGTCTTCCGGGGTCTTCAGGGTATTGTCCAGGTGTTCCAGTACAAATGCCAGCAGGGTGAAAATCATGAAACCCAGGACCAGGGCTATGGCTACATTCAGTTTTTTGTTTGGTTTTATAGGAGCTTCGGGAAGCGATGCTTCCGAGACTACCATTACACTGGTGTCACCCAGATCAATGGATTTGGCGATCTGGGTTTCGGTTTTTTTCATAGCCAGGGTTTCCGAGGTTTTTTTCAGGCGGTCTACTTCCCGCTGCAGTTTTTCTTCCTGCATACGTTTATTTGCCAGTTCAGCCTGCAGGGTATCCAGTTCCACATCGGTCTGGGCCAGCATCTGCTGCAGTCCGGCAGATTCGCCCTCTTTTTCCGCCAGGGCTGCCTTTTTACCTATCAGTTCCTGTACCAGGGAAATATATACGGGATTAGCCTCCTGGGTGGAATAAGCCTTCCCCTGGTCTTCGTTCCATTTATCACTGGTTATGGTCTGGGGGGTTATAGCCAGCTGGTTTTCCAGGCTGTAAACCCCGGCAGCCAGTTGTTGAATTTCTATGTGCACCGTTTTTAAACGGGAGTTTAAGCTCGCCGCATCCTGGGTTCTGGCAGTAAACTCGGTATCCAGGACGGCTACTCCCCGGGGCTGACTCTGAAATTCTTTTAAATAGTCACTGGCTTTGTCCAGTTCTTTATCAGTTACGGTTTTCTGTTTTTCCAGGAAGTCTACCGAACGGCTCATTTGTTCCTGGTTTTTTTCAGTCATCAGTTTCAGGTATTCATCCGACATTACGTTGGCTATTTTAGTGGCCAGGGCCGGGTCGGCGCCGGTCACTTTTACTTCTATCAGGTTGGAGTCTTTAACTACGCTGGCATCTATCATACCGACCAGGGTGTAAGCATTGTATTTCTCCGGATCCAGTTCTAAGCGCTCAATAATCCGATTCATCAGGGTCTCACTCTTAATCTGGCCCAGGTAGGTACTCATGGTCAGTACCGGCATACGAGATACTGAGTTGACTACGTCTTCCAGGCCTTCACCGCTACGGGCGGTGGGATTGGTCTGTAGTTTATCGGTGGCCTGGGTAACCATTAGGAGGGTTTTGGCCTGATATACGGGCGACATTACAAAGTAGCTGAGCAGTCCCGCGGCAAAAGCGCAGAGCAGGGTCATAACGATTATGAGCTTGCTCCATTTTTTAAGGATCTTTAAAAGTTCCCGCAGGTCTATTTCAATCTCTTCATCGGCTATATTGTGGTTGTTATTATGATCATTCAATCCCGGGTTACTCCTTTCAGGCACAATATATAAATAGTTCTACAGATGCTACTCTTTTCCTGCTTATTTTGGATTTAGGGGATAATTTTTTCTGGATTGGTAGATAAATCTGTAGAATATTCCCCCTTACCTGAATAGTTTCCAGCGAGTGTTGCTGCGAATTATAAGGGGTTCTGTCGACTCCCCTTTTATAATTGAGCCGGGATTTTGTATAACTAATAGTTGGGCTATGTGACTGCCGTGATGTTTTTCTATTTCTTTTTGGGCCTGGCTTAGTAGTGGTGCCCGCCCCCTAGAGGAGTGGGCATCAGAGGAGACCAGATGAACCAGTCCTCGTCTTAAGAAACTGAAGGCAGTCCGTTTCACTTTTTTGCCAAATAAGCCGGTGATGCTGGCAGAGGTTACCTGAGCCAGTACTCCGCGGGAAATCATTTCCTGTAAAATGTCCGGACGCCTGGTAAAACCAGCGTTGCGTTCCGGGTGGGCAATAATAGGTGTTACTCCCTGCAGTTGAATTTCATAAAGAACCTGGGCAGTATATTCAGGTATGAAGGCCGAGGGCAGTTCGACCAGTAAATAACGCCCGTTATTGTTTATGGTAAGCAGTTCCCCCTGCGATAATTTGAGGGGGATATCAGCCTCCAGGTAGTATTCGGCGCCGGGCAGGATGTGAACTGCTATGTTCTGCTCCTGCAGGGTTTGGTGTAATTGGGCTACGGCTAATAGAATTTTGTTTTTATCGTTGTCAAACACTCCCTGTAATACGTGGGGGGTGGCAACTATAGTATGTATTCCATCATCACTGGCGACCTGGGCCATGGATAGTGACTCGGCCAGGTTTTTGGAGCCGTCATCCAGGCCAGGCAGGATGTGGGTATGTAAATCTATCATTTTCTCTTCTCCTGCGACTGTTTCGGTTGAAATTAGGACCGATGGTATGATATTACAATAATAGATGAATAATGTAATTGTTTGTGCTATTAAAGATATTAGCGCAATTTATGGTAAATTGAAAGTGTTTGAGGTCACAAAAGTGTAAGAAAGTGT
>CAZOIC010000037.1:5121-13613 GCA_964579945.1 uncultured Syntrophomonas sp.
GCGCAATTTATGGTAAATTGAAAGTGTTTGAGGTCACAAAAGTGTAAGAAAGTGTTCGGGTGTTTCTTCCTCAGCTTTGCTTCAGGGGGAATATGTCCGGGGACAGTCCCCGTACATATTCCCGGACATATTTTAGTGGTGGGGAAGGAAAGTTGAAGTTGTAGGCGTATATATAATAGGGGAAGGAGGCTAATGAGTTATGCAAAATAAAGCCAGGTGGTTTATTGCTCTGGGGATTGCGCTGATTTTGGTAGTGAGTGCAGGTGTATATCTTAATTACCGCATGGATCAGGTGGTAAGAAGTATTAACCGCCCGGGGTTATTATTTAGTGATATCAGTCCGTCTGCGCCGCCTGCGGATGCGGGTACCGGGGATAGTGAAGTTGGAGGCGAGATTCCAGGGGTAGTTTGGCAACAGCCATCAACAGATGGGACAGATGGGAGCAAGCCTCGGCCTCAGGAACAATCTCCGTCTTCTTCCTCTTCTCCAGCCAAGGGCAAGGTGGAGCAGGATGATATAGTTAAAGGGGTACAGGAAAAGGTCAGTCGGCCTATAGAGAAGAAGGATTTGTTTAAGGCGGGGTTAATTATTATTCGGCGGTTAAGCTGGTCGGAGATAGAGTATATGTATGATGTGGGCACTAAGGGTTCGATGACTACGGCGGAGCTTAAGGAGGTACACCGGATTTTGCGCGACCGGCTTAGTAGTGAGGAGATTAAGGTGATGCAGGATTTGGGGAAGAAGTATGGGAAGAATTTGGAGTTTTTGAGTGCCAGGGAGTTGTAAGACAGGTTGTTTGGTGGTTCAGGGCAATAAGTCCGGGGACAGGCCCCGGACTTATTGATTTATTGGACTTTTCCATTCCACTTATTTACGTTAAGATGAAAATATGAATACCCTGCTCCGATTAGCAGATAAAACATTTGTTCTAATTCCTATTGCTGGGAAATAAAGGTTGTGCTATAATTGCACCAACGAACGGATGTTTGGGGCTGGGTTGCCCGCACGACTTTATTAAATGGGTTTTTCGAGAGTTATCTCAAATTAAATGAGGAAGAAAAGAAGCAACTAGAGGAAAAAGGGATTAAAACTTCTTATTGATTTTGGGGGGGGAATTATGGCAGGTCCAAGGCAAATGTCTTTATTTGATGTATTAGGGGTTTCTACCTATCAAATTAATAGCCCTGTATTAGCGGCAATAGATACTCTTGCTACCTCAAATAATGGTGAGGATAGAGGGGCGGTATTTACACGTTCGGAAGTAGTTGAATTCATACTCGATTTAGTTGGTTACGATGCCGAAGAAAAATTATATAACAAAAGGATTTTAGAACCTTCATTTGGCAATGGGGATTTTCTGTTAATAGTTATTGATAGATTACTGCAATCATGGATAAAACATTCGGGTAATCGTAGTCTGATTTTTGCGGAACTTTCCGATTCAATACGTGCTGTTGAATTACACTATGAAACCTATGAAAATACAAAAAAAACTATAATAGAAAAAATAAAAGGGGCCGGGGTGGCCAAGGAAGTGGCGATTAAGCTTGCAGATTCCTGGCTTATTCAGGGGGACTTTTTACTAATTGGCAAGCAAGAAAACTATGATTATGTAGTTGGGAATCCTCCATATTTAAGACAGGAAGCTATACCGGAACCTTTATTGAAGGAATATAGATTAAGATATAGGACCATGTACGATAGGGCTGATGTATATATCCCGTTTATAGAAAGTTCATTAAACTTACTTAATCCCAGAGGGACTCTAGGCTTTATATGTTCTGATCGGTGGATGAAGAACCGGTATGGTGGACCATTAAGGGAATTTATATCTAACGGCTTTAATTTAAAAGCCTATATTGACATGGTTGAAACAGATGCTTTTCATACGGAAGTTTCAGTCTATCCTGCAATAACAATAATAAGCAGGGAGAAGCAGGGACCAACAAGAATTGGCCACCGGCCAAAAGTTGATAAAAACATTTTGAAATCCTTATCCAAAGAAATACTAAGTCAAAAAATATCGAGCAATGAAAAAGTAAAAGAAGTTGTGGGGATAGTAAATGCCAATGAACCATGGCTTCTTGAGTCAACTGACCAATTTAATTTACTGAGAAAAATTGAAGATGTTTATCCAACACTTGAGGAGGCCGGTTGTAAAGTTGGGATTGGTGTTGCTACAGGAGCAGATAAAACCTATATTCAAGATTTTAACGAGCTAAATATTGAAGAAGATAGAAAAATACCTTTAGTAACAACGAAAGATATACAGACTGGGGAGACCAATTGGCATGGGCAGTGTGTAATTAATACATTTAATGATGATGGGGGCCTTGTCGATTTGGAGGATTACCCAAAGCTCTCAAGATTCCTATATTTACATGAGGAATCAATCAGAAAAAGGCATATTGCCAGGAGAAATCCAGATAACTGGTTCAGAACGATAGATCGGGTTTCGCCTGATTTGACTACAAAAGAGAAACTATTAATACCGGATATTAAAGGTGAAGCTCATATTGTATATGAGTCGGGCAAATATTACCCACATCATAATTTGTATTATGTTATATCGGAAGAATGGAATATCAGGGCTTTGCAAGCGGTACTTTTGTCGAATATCGCAAAGCTCTTTATTGGTACTTATTCCACTAAAATACGTGGGGGGTATCTCCGTTTTCAAGCACAGTATTTACGCAGGATAAGGATTCCAAAATGGGAGAATGTAGCACCCGAACTACGGCAGGAGCTTATTAATGCAGCCGAAGGACGAGATATAGCTAAATGTAATAAAGCAGTTTTTAAATTATATGAATTAAATCGTGAAGAACAATCTGCGTTAGGAGGTAATAAGGGATAATGGCACTAGATTTAGTGGACTATGATGTTAAAGCAAGAGAGGCTGTTCAAGCCTTTTGGAGAAATAGAAATGCAGCTAGACAAAGGCAAATAGAATCCGGAAATGTTGACCAAGGAGAAAGAGCTGGGGTGACTGCAGGGAAAAACATGGATGGTTTTATAGCTTTGATACGTGATCTTATTTATGCAAATGGGTTATCCCAAGCGGAGATTCATCAGAAGAAAACTGTTTTAACTCTTCCGGGTTTTTTTAGGCCAACGAAATTATGGGATCTCATTGTTATGTATAAAGGCGAGTTGGTTGCCGCTATAGAGTTGAAAAGCCAGGTTGGACCGTCTTTTGGGAACAACTTTAACAACCGAACAGAAGAGGCAATAGGCACTGCTCATGATTTTTGGACCGCTTATCGCGAAGGGGCCTTTGGAGATCAACCTAGACCTTTCGTAGGCTGGTTAATCCTGGTAGAGGACGCCCCGGGTTCTAGATCTGAAGTATATTGTGCCTCTCCTCATTTTCCGGTGTTTAGAGAATTTGAAAATGCATCTTATCTGAAACGTTATGATATATTATGTCGGAAATTAGTAAAAGAACAGCTTTATACCACAGCATCAGTTATCATTTCCCCGAGGGAAGCTGTGAACAGTGGCGATTATACTCAGATATCCGATATGACTAACATTAGGGCGTTTGTATCTTCCCTTGCAGGTCATATAGCTACAACAGCCGCAAGGCTTGGGTAATTGTTTTTATTGCTGCATAACTACCGCATCAATAAGGTAAGCGGAATACAGGGAGGAGGCGGCAGTTGATTGACCAGACAGTGTTTCTTGGGTTGTCAGAAAGTATATGGCAGGGTATCTTCGGCTTTCTTTCTACAATTATCGTTGCAGGAGCTGTAGGGTTTATTACAATTCATTGGTTGTCAAAGCAAGAAGCTTTGAACAAACGTGAAGGGAAAATTCTTAATGACCGAATAACTGCTTATCTTGAAATACTGGATTCTATGGCAAGAATCAACGAAAGAACTGTCGCCCTGGATACTGAATTAAAAATCCGCAGTGAAATAGATAAGTATGGGATTGTAACACTTAAGGACAGACCTGCAGTAGAGTATCCTCCATTTTTTGAAGGTAGAGAAAAACTTCAAACCATGATTAAGTCACTTGACAGTTTTTATACCAACAAGCTCCATTTGGTAGGTCCCAAGTCTTATAAGCAATTTATATATGTTTATTTTTATCTATCAAAACTTGATGGGTACTATAAATATTTGATGACTACACCAATGCCTAATGGGACGCTTTTGGATGAGTCAATCACCGATGAGATTTTAAAAGAGTTTCTTCCAAAAGTCGGCATAGTAATAGATTTCGATATGGTGAAAATGCAAGCCGATTTTGAGCGTGCTTTAGTTGGCGAACTGTATAATTTGAAATCCTGCAGTAAACCTCCGTTTAAAAATGAAGAAGGAAAAGTCAGGTTCTTTTATGGGAAGTTCTGTGAAACATTATATGCTGTAAATGAGATAGGGCTCTTCCGAATGCTAATAGGTATGACCGCAGAGAAAACTGGTATTTCATTTGATATATTATATAAGCATTTCAAAGCAAATGAGTATGTGGTAACACCATTCCTCCATGATCAGGAGGTGTGGCAATGAAGGTTCTATTTCAATATATAGTTGCTTGGTTTTCACATACAGTTTCTGAATTTTCAGCAGCTGTCAACAGATTACCGGATTTTATGGTAGGGAATCTTATAGAATTATTGGGTATCTTGTTTGCGTCAGTTCTTGTTGCAATATTCTCAACATTATTTGTTGACAAGAGAAGAGAAATACAAAATGTAAAAGCGCGAGTATTAGATTTGCGCCTTGAACAATATGATACTATAAGGTCATTCGTTGAAGACCAGAGCAAGACAGCAGCATTTCCGGAAAACATTGATGCCGTGAAAAACAACTTTGAGATAAGTGGTTTATCGTTGAAGGATAATGGATACTGTTTTTCCAGCAAAGGAATAGCAACTGAGCAGAAAATTAATAAATCTCTTGTTGAACTGGAAAACCTTATAATGAACGGTTTATATGTCCTAGATGATGATGTTCTCGGCATGCTTTTACAAATCAAAATATATATCGTGAATCTTAAAATGTTTTCCGGCATTCTACGTGGATATTATGACAATAAGGAAAATAATAGTAAGAAAACATTAGGAGATAATAGACGAGAAGAAAATAATGAAGATAAAAAAGAGGTTAAAATTGCAACCGCTAAGGATATAAATAAAATTAGTGAATGCTATTTTCAGCATCTTTCTATCCTGCTCAATAACGAATATCAGAATATGATTGATAAATTGCAGGAAATGGTTATTCATAAAGCTTCAAAGCCAAGATTTGAGAGAAAAGAAAAAAACTATAGAAAAATAAAGGTAAGGAAACGTTTGCAAAATAAGGCATTAGATAAAACAATTCTCAGGAACAAATTTCCGCAGTTGATACATGCATTGGCGTCATTATGTTCAGCGTATTTTCAGGAATCCGAAGAACAGCGTGATAACACATTAAAGGGATTTTTTGCTTATGCAGTGGATATTCTTGAGTGGCAAGATAAGGGTTGGAAATCAGAGACATAGTCCACATTTTGATATATTTTATAATAGGCATATTGTGTATGTGTGCCCTGATCTCACATGAATTGAAGTTGAAAGTGAAGGTTTTTACTGCTCTGGTTATTTGCACCGTTTATGCTGCAACCGATGAATTGCACCAACTGTTTGTTGACGGCAGAGTTGAGGCTTTCTTATAAGCGGTAAGGCCGGTGTCAGTGATTATATGCTCCCCTTTCCGGTAGTAAGTTTTTATTATTTAACCTGTCTACCTTTAGGGGAGCATATCACAGCCCCCGGACTTATTACCCTTTTAAGGTTAACCTGACACTCTTTGTTGGTTTGGTAATCTATCAAATCGGCGAACTAAAGCTGGTATTGAAATATCTTGTTCCTGGGGATATGTTGATGCCTTTTTGATTTTTTCTAGTTTCAAGGTCGTCTCTGAATCAAAGTATTTTTCGCCACATTGTTTGCACACTTCCGCTGGAACACCTTCAATAATAATCTTTTTCCCGTTCCATTCGCGTTCCACCATGACTAATTTCTTTTCGATATTACCTTTACAGAGGTAGCATACCTTCATGACTTTTCCCTCCTCGTTTTTTCATCAATCCATTTAGTTGCCTCCGGATAATATGCGGTAATAATTACCGTTCCATTTTCATGCAGACCACATACAGTGTGAACCGGATGCCCTTTTATGTAACTTAAAATCAGGCAACTGTGACCACGAAAATCTTCCTGGTAATCCTCTAACAGATTGCCTTGCATAATTGACATAACCAATTCCTCTATTTCTATATTACGCAGGTCACAATTTTTAATGGCATGTTCACTAAACCACCATTTTCCCATACTGATATTTTCTGTAATGATAGATAATATATCCAAAATGTTTCCCTGCTTTCTATCCATTTATTATACCATAATGATATATGCGTATACAGAATAAGTCCGGGGACAGTCCCCGGACTTATTCCCGGGCTTATTCTCAGGGGTTGGTAGAAATGTATCTTCTCCTCAACCGGTGGGCGAAGATGGCTACTAGTAATATCAATAGGGCTATTATCAGCATCGGATGGTATATTGTATATACCAGGGCAATTATCGGCATTAGCATTACTCTGACCAACAGTTTTAGTGATAGATTATCTGCAATAAGGGCAGCAACAGGTGGCGAATGTTGGTAGTAGAATTTAACGAAAGCTGTTCCCCACGCATTGGTCAACAAGTATTGGTCGCGGAAACTGCGCAGCATAACTACCGGCCGGGTGAACTTGGAGCCGAAGGCGGCAGTGGCTATAAAGCACTCATCGTTGATTAACGGATCTGCTTCTTCTATGGTTATTTCCCGGTATCCTGCTACACCTGATCCATCTTCAGCCTCGGCTTTAACCTCAATTACACCTGACGCCAGAGCATTCAGTAATCCATTCTCATCTATTGTAGCTTTGCCTTCCTCGCCGGTTATGGACCAACTTATGGTTTTATCGGTAGCACTACCAGGTAGTACCTCGGCCAGCATCTGCAGGGTATCTTGTACTTGAATGGTGGTTATTCCATCCTGTCCGGTTACGATAATGCCCTGAACACTGTTGGTAAGCTGGCCCTGGCCAGTTAAGCTGATGGATAGTTGGTTCTGGTCGGGATCATTGGATGGGATAATCAGGCTGGCATTGTAGGTTCCAGCTTCTTCAGGGGCAAAAAGGATACTAAGCGTGGCCGACTCTCCAGGAGAAAGAGTAGCTGCGGACAGGTTATCCTTCTCTGCAACCAGGCTGAAGGGGCTTTCGGTTTCCGCAATACTGACGTCGCCTATCTGCAGGTCGGCTCCGCCTGCGTTTGCTATGGTTACAATTCGTTCCAGCCCCTGCCCCACGATAACATTGCCAAATAGTATTTGGTTTTTGGAGGAACATATATCAGGTGTGGGAGGAACTCCGGTTCCGCTCAGTTGCACCTGTTTCTGCTCATTTTGAGGATCGTTGGTGGGAATGTTTAGGCTATTGGAATATGTCTGTTCTGCGGCAGGGAGGAAACCCAGGCGCAGGGTCACGGAACTACCGGGTACCAGAGTTTTTCCGGAAAAGCCATCGTTTATAACGCTGAAAGCAGGGTCGGTATCGGTAAGACTGACATTTCCTATTTCAAGATTGCTATTTCCAGTATTGGTAGCAATTATGTCTTGATAAGCTTCGGTGTTAATGGTTACCGTACCAAATCCGACTGCTGCCGGCAGTATTGATAACTGCGGGCTGGCTGCCTTTATTCCCCGTCCGGTCAGGGGAATACTTACTTCACCTTCATCGGGATCATTCGACTTAACAATAATCACATCGTAGAAGTCTCCGGTGGTAGTTGGCGCAAATTTTACGGTTACAACTATAGAATCGCCGGGATTTAAAACAGCGTAAGGGTTTACATCGGTGTAATCAAGCACATAAAAGGGCTCTAAAGGCAGGGCCAGACTGTTTATTGACAGCTGACTGGACCCTCCATTGTATAAAACTATGTTCTGCTCACTGGTTTCATTTTCAACAATACTGCCAAAATCAAGGTTTGCCGGGTCAATGGTAATATCGGGTGTTAGAACCACCGGCTGCGGAGGCTCCACGATTATATTTGACACCTTTTCAGTAATAATTGCCGGGTTGTAATCAAAATAGATTTTGGCTTCATTGTCAACATTATTTCCTATCGCTGCATTTTCAAAAACTTTAATGGTAAATGTTACATAGCCTTCACCATTGGCCAGTTCTTTGTCATTCACCGGCAGGAAACCAGCGAGGGCATCGGCTGGTGGTTCACCAGTTTCCGGATCCAGGGTCTTAAATGTCCATTTCGCCTGTCCCGAAGTCAGGTCCAGGGTGATTTTAACATCCACCCACCAGTCCTTGTTTACATCGGCGCGATAATCTGGAACAGTTACTCTGGTGGAATAGCTATTGCCGGTTTGGGTGATGGGGTAAACATGCCCGCCAAAAGCAAAGCCGGTCGGTTGAAAACTGCTCCAATCCAAAG
>CAZOIC010000037.1:13713-14917 GCA_964579945.1 uncultured Syntrophomonas sp.
GTATCTGATGTTTCCGCCATGATAGTAAAACTTCCGGAATCACTCTTAACTGCCGATTCATAATGGGCATTGCTGGCCGACAGCTCTATGGTAGTCGGGGTGGGCGCTTCCGGGTCCAATAATGATGATGCTGAAAAAGTCTGGGCAGCCTCGGCAGCCTGAGCAGGAGTCATTATGCTAAGGGTTTTGACTTCGGTTAGATTGCTGCATGAATCCTCGGCCACTACGTAAATAATATACTGCGTTTCCGGGGATAAATCGTTTATTCTCCAGGTTTTATCCGTATAGGCGGGCTGCTACACCTGCGCCTTTGATGTTTTGTGCTACCAGTGTGCCTTCCGTATCGTACTCTGCGGCCATGCCCATGTCATTAACCGGGTCTGCCAGGAAACGGCGCTCATCGCCATTATGGATGACCGCAGTTTGATTGCCCAGGGCATCGTAGCGATATTCCCATACATCGCCGGCTGTTTCCATTCGAATCAGTCGGTTTTGCGCATCATACTGGTAGGTGGTAGTTTTACCTTCGGATATTTTGGAGGTCAGATTGCCGTTGGCATCATAGGTATAAGTAGTATCACCTGCGGCCACATATTGATTCATGTTGTTGGTTACATACTGTTTGGCAGCAGAACCCTGGCTTGCAGCTCGGCGGTTGCCGGCGGCATCGTAAGCATAACCATCCCGCCGGCCATCCGGGTAGATAACCTCGGTCAGCATTCCTCGGGCATCATATTTATATTGGGTCATGCCTTCCAGGGTGGTCATGGAAATTTTGCGGCCGGTGGAATCGTAGGCATACTTAAATTTAGATAGAAGTTCTCCTGAGGAACTGAAGTTTTGCAATGAAGTTAACTGCCCTTTGATATCGTAGCTATATATGGTGTAAACCCCGTTCCCCTTAGTTTCTTTGGTCATGCGGCCAACGGTATCATATTCATAGGTCACAATGGTACGACCTTTTCCATCCTTTACTGCCTGCAGCTTTCCGGCACTGTTATACAGGTATTGCAGGGAATAGCCGGAATGGTCCATTCTGCCTATACACCTGCCGGCACTATCATAGCTATAGTTAAAAAAGGAACCATCAGGATAGGTTATCCGGGTAAGCAGATTGCGCGGGTTATACTGCATCTGGATTTTACCATGCTGATCTTCTACCAGGGTAAGGTTACCGGAAGTATCGTAGGAATAGCTAATCCAG
>CAZOIC010000038.1:0-4072 GCA_964579945.1 uncultured Syntrophomonas sp.
TTTACTAGTTGGGTAAACCTTCATCCAATAACCTCCTCGTAAATCTACATAACTGTAAAAATGGTACTATACTTTGTATAAAGTAGCAAAATATTTTCTTAAATTTTATTTCCGATTAAGAACATAAAATATCCAGTAAAGAAAGAGTGCAGCCAATCCGAAAAGCAGCATCTGATATATAAAGATACCCTTGAACATATCTACAACCAGAGTAAATACTATACCCAGTGCTAACGGAAACAGCACCAGCTTGCTAAAAGGCTTATCTGGATAATTGGGATCCCGTCTCTTTTGCCGTAAATAAGAGATATTTAATACTACGAAAAATAACAGGGTGTTTAATAGCAGGCTAAGAAATATCATTCTGTAGCTCCAGACACACTTAAATAAATTGAAAAAGATTTGCGGTACTCCTGAATTAACTGGTAATCAGTCAAATCCAGGTGAATGGGGGTTATGCTAATATATCCATCCTGGGTGGCAAGCACATCACTTTCAGCCTCCTGTTCCTCCTTGACAACTCCTCCTCCCAGCCAGTAGTAAGTATTACCACGGGGGTCTTGTCTCTCCTCAAAGAGATTGTCATAATTTCGCACGCCGAGTTTAGCTATTTTAATACCTTTAATGTTTTTCTCATCCAACGGTGGTATATTAATGTTTATTAAAGTCTTCTTTTCTATTCCCCTTTTCATAGCCACCCGCACTACGTTACGGGTGAATTTAGCCGCAAAATCAAATTCCATATCCTCATCATAAGAATTAAGTGACACTGCTATAGAAGGTACCCCCATGATAACACCCTCGGCAGCAGCGGAAACCGTCCCTGAGTAGAGTACGTCGGTACCCAGGTTAGGGCCATGATTTATTCCTGATACTACATAATCTATATTATCAACTAACCGGCTAAGCCCCAGTTTCACACAGTCAACCGGAGTTCCTCCCACAATCCATGCTGCTTTAGCTTCAGTCATATTGGTCTTTATTACCCGGATAGGTTCAAAAACGGTGATGGAATGGCCGGTTCCGCTTCGTTCCCGATCAGGAGCCACCACATATAGCTCGGCAATGGAACTTAATTCCCGCGCCAGGCAATGTAATCCCCGGGCATGGATTCCGTCATCATTAGTTAGCAGGATCCTCATTCGAAAGAAACCTCCCGCTGCAGTAGTTTAATATGATTATAGGGCCAGTAGGTAAGGAAGGCTTTACCCTTTAATCTATCTTGAGTCAGCCAGGCATTCCAGTAATGGCTATCAAAGCTATGGTTACGGTTATCACCCAGAACCAGCAAACATCCTTCAGGTACCTCTACCGGGCCATATTCATAATCAAGGGCTTCAGCCAGATAAGGTTCCTTGAGGGGGCGGTCATTTATGTAGACTTTGCTGTTTTTCATTTCTACTATATCACCCGGGAGACCAATAACTCGCTTAATATAGTCCTGATTAGTTTGCAGGGCTTCAGGGGGATCAAAAACTACTATGTCTCCCCTTTCCGGTTCTTTGAAACGATAAATGAATTTATTGACCATAACCCGGTCTTTTAATTGTATAGTGGGCAGCATTGATCCGGTAGGAATAATTCTGCCCTCAATAACAAAAGTTCTTAAAATCATAGCCAGTATGAAGGCTATAACTACTATGCTTATTATTTCTTTTAGGAACTCTTTTATCTCCCTGCTCATGAAACCCTCCATTAAAACTCATAAATGTTTATTATCATTTCGTCCTTTTCCTTATCCTTGCTAAGGCCAAACATTATCTTTTTTTCTTTCAGGCTTTTGTTTAAAAAATCAATTATATAAATCAGCCCCGGATTGCTAGGGAAACTTTTAAAAGCAACAAGTTCCAACTTGCCGTTATCATCGCTCACCATCCTGTCTCCTTTCCCTGTAATATTTTAGTTTAAGCTCTGTTATATTACAAGTTAGGCGAGTAAAAATCCAATTATTTCGCAGTTTCCGCGTCGCTTTTTATTGCACCCCGAGGGCTATGCCCGGCAACTATGCCCCTTACCCGACAGCGGGCATCATAAATCTGCTCCAGTTCAACCTGGTAACGCAACATCACATTTTCAGCAAAAGACTGAATATCACTTACACCTAATTCCGCCAGGCCCGCTGTTTTTACCGGGGTACCAGTAGTCTCTATGTTTATACCAGTATGCACTAAAGTTGATACATTAGAACTGGAAGCAACTGATACGGTTAGCTTGCGGTTATTGGCATACAGGGCTTCCACCCGGCGTACTATCGGAATACCAAGCTGCTCCAGTTCATCCTTAATACCTATTAAAAAAAGGCGTTGCCGGTAAAGAGCCAGATTAAGGTCGTTATCAAAATGCTCAATAATAAAATTAAGCATGAGTGGCGAGTAAATGTAGGCCTTATCCAAAACATCGGTTTGGTCCAGCATAAACGATTGGGGTACATTAGCTTCACCACAAAAAGCAATTAATGCATCTCCTAGTATATCAAAATTTCGGTAAATCCAATGTGGCTCTAACTCCTTTCCAGAGTAGTTGATTCGTCTGCTAATATATAAAGTTTTTACCATATTGTTTTTCCACCTTTCCATAGTATTCATGTTCAGCACAAATATCAGCACGTCAATATAAATTTTACCATCAAATGAACAATTTTAGAATTATTGTCTGGTAATAATCAAGTATTTTGCACATTTGCAAAATAACGTTTTTAAAAAATTAAAGGAGTTTGGGAGATTATGTGAGAAATAGGTTATGGGGTGATTTCATGACTGCTAATAATCCATTTTTTGAAAAAAAATTTGACTGCCCGATATGTAAAACCAGTTTTACTTCTCTGGCTGTTCGTAGTTCAAGGGTTTACGTTCAAAGTAAGGAGGCTGACCTCCACGTTATTTATCGGGGAATAAGTCCTCTGCATTACTCTATCATAGTTTGCCCTGCCTGCTATTACGCTGCTTCCAATAATGGCTTCTCCCAGGAAATAAACCCTATACTCTTGGAAAAGCTGATTCAGGCCTTATACCAATTGAGACCAGAACCAGCCATTGAATATAACCAGGAAAGGGATCTGGAGAAAGCTCTGGGTTCGTTTAAGCTAGCTATTCGCTCGGGCCAGCTAAAACAGGTGCGAGCCGGTGAACTGGCCGGGCTGTTTTTGGGAGCTGCCTGGGTAGCACGAGAAGCGGGTAATCAGGAACTGGAAGACATATATCTAAAGGAAGCCCTGACCCATTACCTGGAGGCATACAACAAGGACTTTCAATCGATTGGCAATATGAGTGATGTCCAGGCTACTTATCTAATTGGCGAGTTATACCGTCGGAATGGAGAGGGCAAAGAAGCTATTAACTGGTTCAATAAGGTAATTGTACATAAGTATATTAAGCAATATCCTCAAATAGAAAAGCTTGCACGGGAGCAGTGGGCCCTGGCCCGGGAAGAAGCCAGATTGCAGCCGGATTCTGAGAGCAAAACTGTTCAACCGGCTATTCAACTGGTAGAGAAATCGGAAAACAATGCCCCTGCCGCTCCGGCTAATAATACCAGTAAAACTGCCCCCCCCCAGCGGCGACCTAGTATGCAGATGCCGGCTCATCTTTATGCTGACCAGATTGACTGGCTCACCCGTATTGTTAACAACGGCTATAACAATACCAAAACCCTGGTTAGTAAAGAACAGGTTTTGCGGGCACTGCTAGACGCAGTTATTAAAAACTTGGGTGATAATTTGCCGGAGCAGTTCAGTAACGAAGAAGAACTGAAAGACCTTTTTGGTAAATTGCTAACCGGGACATAGACACTGAAATTTATGAAGGGCACTAAATTTTTATAAAATAATAAATAAAGGCTAGTACTTTAGCTTCTATTTTCATGGATAGTTGTGGCCTTCGGCCATGGGGAATCAGTGTTAATCATAAAAATCAGTGTTCTTCAGTGTCTCAGCAGCACGGCCTCATCGATGCCAAAAAAGTAAAGATAGCTTTCCTTGACCTTTTTGCCCTGGATAGTCTCCAGGGCTTCTTTGTATAATTTTAACTGGGGCTGATAATAACTAATCAACTCTTCCCGGTTCTCTTCAGTTACA
>CAZOIC010000038.1:4172-14572 GCA_964579945.1 uncultured Syntrophomonas sp.
TTTTAACTGGGGCTGATAATAACTAATCAACTCTTCCCGGTTCTCTTCAGTTACATAATCAGTTTTAAAATCCACCAGCACAATTTGATCCTCTTCATAGAAAAAGAGATCTATAACTCCCTGAACCAGCATCTTCTCATCAGGGACAGCGACGTTATCCATTACTTCAGCTGCATAACGCAGTTGATTGAAGGGTACTTCCCTTTCCACTTCCCGGGCATTAAGTATCCTCTGCCCCAGAGGCGAACGGAAGAAGCGGAATATTTTAGTGGTATTTACGGTTTTAGCTTCGTCCTCCAGAAGCATTTCCTGCCTTACCATGGTTTCCACCTGCTGGTGAATAGCCTTCTGATCTTGCACCCTGGTAAAATCAAGATGCTGCATAACAAAATGCATTATAATACCTTTGTGAGCCGGAGTTAATTCTTTTATTCCTTCCACAAAGCGGGGCCGGGCAAGAGAGCCATGAATTTCTATCCCCATTAATGCGGGATCCACCTGTCCTTCTTGGAGCTGGGAAACTGAAACCTTGGAGGGAATCCTTTCCGCCTGCTCAAATGGGTAGTTCCAGCCCAGGCGCTGTGATACCAGTTCACAATCACTTCCAGGCTCATGCTGTTCAACCTCTTCATAAAAAGCGCCCAGCATCTCAGCTGCTTTGGCATCAGTACCGCCGATATCGCTGCGTCTAAGGATTTCCACCTGCCACCGGGAAGGATCATTTTGCAGATCCGCCTCCGTCCAGGATACCCCGGCCAGTTCCCGCAGAATACCTCCATCGGGGTGACGCATTAGAACCGGGGCCACCCAATCCAGAGGGTTTTTGCCCCGGGCCAGGTTAAATGGGGTGGGCACACTGCTCCATTTTTGGACGTTCTTTTCCACGTCCTTCACCGAGCCTATCATTATTAGCTTGTGCTGGGGCCTGGTGCAGCCTACATAGAGTATGCGCATTTCTTCCGATAAGTTCTCCAGCCGGATTTTATGTTTAATGCTAATACGAGCTATGGTTTCATTAAAACCGCGCAGGTCGGGGTTGACATACCTGGGGCCAATGCCCAGATCTTTATGAAATAATATGCGCTCGCTGCTGTCGCTCAAGTTAAATTGCTTACCTAAGCCGGCCAGAATCACCACCGGGAACTCCAGTCCTTTACTGCGGTGAATGCTCATAATCCGAACCAGGTTTTCATTTTCACCCAGAATCCGGGCTACTCCCATATCTCCACTGCGGGCCTGAATCTTATCCACATATTTAATAAAATTGAACAGACCTTTTATAGATGTATCCTGAAACTGGCGAGCCCTTTCCAGCAAGGCCTTCAGGTTGGCCTGCCGCTGCCGTCCGCCCGGCATGGCTCCAGCATAGTAAAAATACCCGGTTTCATGCAGCAGTTTCCAGATGAATTCATCTATAGGGAGATAGCGGGCCTCTTCCTTCCAGCGGGTCAAGTCCTCCATAAAACGCTGTAATTTGTCTTTAAGCTCATTATCATGAACTGCCCGATAGGCTTCCATCGCTTCATAATAGCTCCGTGCCTGGCTTTGTACCCGTATCTCAATCAGCTCATCCAGGGTAAACCCACCTATGGGAGAACGCATGATGCTTAAGAGGGGAATATCCTGGCGGCGGTTATCAATAAGGCGGAGAAGATTAAGTATCAAGGTGATTTCACTGGACTCAAAATAGCCACTGCCCAGGTCAGCATAAACAGGAATACCTTCAGCAGCTAAAATATCCCAGAAAGCGGTGATGGAGTTGCGGGTACTGCGCATCAAGACTACCATATCCCGGTACTCCAGGGGGCGATGGTTTTTAATTTTGTGATCATAAATCGGCTGCCCCAGTAATTCTTTGATTTTCCGCGCTGCCAGGCGGGCTTCTATCTCGGCATCGCCTGCCTGAGCCAATTCATCTTCTTCATCATCTTCCCGGTTTTTGTCAATCAAGTAGACCTCAACCGGTTCGTTTCCGCTATCACTATTTTCCAGTCCGGGATAAAGGGCAGCCCGGGTATCATAGGTGATTTCGCCCAGATAAGGGGACATTATGTGGGTAAAAATATAATTGGCCCCATTAAGAATTTCCTCCCGGCTGCGAAAATTAATACTCAAATCAATGCGCTGGTTAAGCTTCCCGCCAGATTCCTGGAACTGCTCCATTTTTTGAATAAATAAAGTCGGATCAGCCAGGCGAAAACGGTAGATACTCTGCTTAATATCACCTACCAGGAAAACATTGTTATCCCGTTTAATGCAATTTATAAGGGTTTCCTGAACCTCATTACTGTCCTGGTACTCGTCAACAAAAATATATTGATATTTTTGCCGGTACTCACCGGCAGCCTCCGGGTTAGATAGTATGGTCAGGGCATAATGTTCCAAATCATTAAAATCCAGGAGGCTTTTATCGGCTTTGCGTTTTGCGTATTCTTTATTAAAATCTATTACCAGCCGACAAAACTCCTCCATCAGAGGGTATAGCTCATTCAAATCATGCAAAAGCTTGGCCGGTTCCTTAAACAGAAATTCACTACCTGCTCCCCCGATTAGCTTTTTGCCTTCATCCCGGAGCTTTTGAGCCTGCTCTTTCAGGTTACTATCCACATCCTGCCCTACCCGGGACAGGCGGGTATGGTTAATGTCACCCAGGCTGGCAGCGAGGTCAAAAATGTTGCCCTGGCCCAGGATTTGGAGTAATTCCTCAACCATTCCAATATCATCAAGCAGAGCATCGGCATATACTGCCGGTCCGCTCGGTTGGTAACAGAGCTGCAAGGCCTTCCCAAAAAGGTCGCCCGCTGCTTGCACCTGGACAGCAATTTGCTCCATTATACTCCTGACCCATACGCAGTCAGGAAATTCCTCTTCTCCCAGATTGAAATCGCAGGCTCTGGCCTCAAGCCACTGCTGTGGATACGGCTTGCACTGGGCAAATTCATAAGCTCGCAAAACCAGTTCCTGCAAACTTTGGTCGCTGCGGCTGCTGCCAAAGGACTCCACCAGGTTAAGAAAAATGGGAGTTGCTCTTTCATATTCGGCTTCAAACAAATCTTCCAAAGTCTCCATTTTAATTAAATCACTTTCCATGCTGTCGCTGATGCGGAAACCGGGGTCTATGCCTACCAGGTGAAAGTAACAGCGTATAACATCGGTACAAAAAGCATGAATAGTGCTAATGGAGGCCTGGTTCAAGAGTTTCAGCTGCCGTCGCAGGTTCTGTTCATTTTCCGGTCTGCCCTCCAGCTCCGACTGCAGGGCATTACTAATCCTTTCCCGCATCTCCCCGGCTGCAGCCTGGGTAAAAGTGACGATTAACATGCGGTCTATATCAACACCATCTTTTAAGACCAATTGAATTATACGCTCTACCAATACCGCCGTCTTACCTGAGCCGGCAGCGGCTGCTACCAGGAGGTTGCATTCCCGTGCCTTAATCGCATTTTCCTGGGCTTCAGTCCAACTCACCTGGCCTCCACCTCCTGTTCAGCTCTGATTTTACGGATAGCTTCATTGTTCTTTAAAGGGGGCAGATTTCGATAAGTGTTTCCGGGTATTTGCCGGTCAAACTGGCAAATGGAGAGGTAGGGGCAAAAACTGCAGGGAGTTTGATTCTGGATTTTATAGGGTTCAATTTTTACTTTTCCCCCTACCAGCTCATGGCTAACTTTCCTTAGCAAGTTATCGACATGGCTAAGCAGATATTCAAAATCCTCTTCACTTAAAACAGAAGAATTGGTGTAAAAGCTGTCATCTTGTTTCAATCCAACTGGAATTATATCTGAATAGGCAGTAATTTCCCTATCCATCTCCCTAACGATGTTCACATCCTCCAGCACCAACCCTCGTAATTTAAGTTCCCTTGCCAGCTGCTGTTCAATTACTTCCTTAATCTCAGCTTCAGTCTTAATCAGGGGGTCATCTATTTTAAAATAAAAAATGCCCGCTGGTTTTAGCATGGGCCGCTCCAGTTCCTGCTCACCGGCCAGGACCGCCCGCAAATAGATGAGCAGTTGCAGGCTTAAGCCATAATAGGTATCAGAAAGGCTTAGCTTTTTATCCCCGGTCTTATAATCTATTATCCTTATATAACTGGCATCTTCCTGATCCAGTATGTCCACCCGGTCTATACGTCCTTCCAGGTACATGGTCTCACCGTTTTCCAGTTCAATCGCCAGAGCCGGCAAAGTTCCTCCGGTTCCGAACCTGATTTCATATCCCAGCGGGGTAAAGCCGCCTCTTTTTATATGCTCACTTACGGTCCAGGCAGCTCGCCGTCCTATTCTTTTCAAGCGCTGGCTCAGGTAGCGATAGCGATTATTGCTGAAAAATACCCCTTCCCCCTGGGCGGTGAGCATTTGGTCCATAACCGTGTCCATCAATAACTCGCAATCTTCGCGCTCTATCCCCTGCCATTTTCCAGGCCGCTGCTCTATTTGCAGGGCCAATTCCAGCAGAGAATTATGAAACAATTCTCCAATATCGGGAGCCCTGACCGAGAACTCTTTTCTTTCCCGGGGTGAAAGGCCGTAATGAACAAAATGAGCAAAAGGACAGGCAATAAATCGCTCCAAGCGAGTGACACTGCCGCGCAGAGGTAATTTATATAGCCGCCGGGCTTGGTCAGGAGCAATAGTATCTACTTGATTACGGTGGAAAAAGGCTTTTACCATATTATTGCAATGTTCCTGCCATTGGTCTTGCTGGCAGTACCAGTTATATACATCCCACCATAAATCTTCCATAGTTTTATTGTCCAGGTGAAGTCGCAGGTTCTCAATCAGGTGTTTGAAACTGCTCTGCGGGCGGGTTACCATCTGTAATTGCCTTTGCCGGTCATTTATCAGGCCGCTGTCTATGGTTAGCCCGGAAAAGAGATAGCATAGACGATCCAGCAGCAATGACGGGCGCAAGGCTCGGCCTTCGCTATCAGCCGTAGCATATGATAAGAATAGCTTCTGCCGGCACTTGACCAAAGCATTATAAATCAGGAAGTTCTCCTCAGCCACCTGCATCTCCCGGCTCTTGGAAATTTCCATCCCCTGACCGGCCAGATAATCACTTTCATCAGTAGATAATATACCTTCCCGGGATTTGCCCGATGGAATTATGCCATCATTTACCCCTAAAACAAATAACGCCTTTATATCATGACTTTTCGAGCGCTGAATATTGCCCACCAGTACCTGATCCACAGTGGTAGGAATTATGCCCAGCTCGTGTGAAGAAAACCCCGCCTCCAGTACTTTTATATACTCCTTCAGGCCACCCTGTTGATCACCCAGGATTTCTACCATTTGGTCAAAGGTCTCAATAACTATATTCCAAATCTGGGTATACTGGTTGACCACTTCATAAAGCTCTTGCGCTCGCAATTCTTCTATCCAACTCTGGAGCTTTTCCTGAACTCCCAGATTTTCCAGGTAATCGTACAGTATCCGGGTAATACCGGCAAAGGTTTCTTCCCCTGATAGAGCTGTTTTCATTTCCTCCAGAGGAGTGATAACTGCTTCCCGCCATTGATTTAACTCCTCCAGTTCATCTTCCTCTCCCCAGGTAAAGGGTTCTTTCCAGCGATTACCCCGGATACCATTGCTGAGCACATAGTTTTCCAGCTTTTCAGATGATTCACTATCCACAGCTCCCAGACCGGTTTTCAAGCAGCGGAAAACGTCTTCATAGAGGTAGCCCCGCTCCACACCATGCAATGACGCCAGTATATACTCGATAATGGGATTGTCCATTACATCCCTTTTCTGATCCATAAAAAAGGGAATAGCATATTCCCGAAAAACTCGTTTGATGAGACCACCATAGCTATTAAGATCATTGCAGATTACGGCGATATCCTTCCAGCGGTATCCTTCATCTCGAACTAGACTAATCAGCCGGGCAGCCAAATCTTCAACTTCGCTATCGGGATTGGCAGCAGCAAAAATGCTCAGGCACCCAACCGGTTCCCGGTATTTTATGCTGGGATAAGCAAATAATTCCTGCTCCAGGTGCAAAAGTTCTTTATTCCTAAGCTGATTAGCAGCAGTAGTATCGATATTTATCAAGTGAGCAGTTATACCATTATTTTGTGCCATTTCATTAAGACTGCGGTAAGTTCTCCGGGATAAAATGAAGAGGTCTTCGTCCCTTCGCCCTTTATCATTATTAAGGGTAAGGCTGATGGTGGTTTCAGGACATACGGTAATAAGCTGCTCCAGGATTCTCAGACTTTGGGGCGAAAAAGTAGCGAAATTATCCACCCATATCCGGGAAGTGGATAAATAACGACTGGAAGGCATCATATCAATGAAGAGATTAATGTAATCTTCACTGTCTATGTATCGCTCTTGCAGGTAATCGTTAAAGTGCTGGTAAATCAATGTCACATCATGTAGTTTCCGGCCCAGCAGAGAATCTTTATCAATGCTATCCTGCATTTGCTTAATGTCATCGATTGCAACTGCTCTTTGTTTCAAATCAGCCAGAAATTCCATCAGTTCATTGACAAATCCATTCTGGCGGCAGGAGTTATTATAAACCAGCAATTCCCCTTCCAGTTTCTCCATAACCCGGCGCAATACCATGTTTTTTCCCTGTTCATTGAGCATAACCCGGGTTAAACCACCCACTTCATTAAATATCCGCTGGGCCAGACGGGTGAAACTAAGTATTTCCAGCTGCATGATACCCTGAAGTCCGGTTTTATCCATGAAATCCCGTTCCGCCTGCAGGGTGTATTGTTCAGGAACCAGTAATATTAATTTTTCCCGGCTACGGTCCTCTAAAATATGTTGACGAATTTCATTGTATATGTAATAGCTTTTACCTTTACCAGCCCGCCCGGTAATAAATCGCAAGGCCATCTTAATATCTCCTTTAAATTAGAATAACTTAAGAGGAATGTCCCCTTAAGTTATTTAGTGCCACAGTATGGGGTTATTAACAATATTCTACCTTCTGTTTAATAATCCTGCCCTTCATCTTATTGCTTATAATGGTCTACAATCCTATAATATAGAACAATAGCACATAATTTTATTCAGGGGAGCGTTATTTGTGACCATCGGACTTATTTTCTTAGCAATTGCTTTAATTCTTATCGCCTACGCCTACTTGTCTTATAAAAAAGTAGCTCAAAGCTTGCTGCCAGTAAAGCAGGAAGACCTGGTCAGTTATTATTTGGATCTGGTTTACAACCTGCTACCGGTACCCTTCTGGAGCGGTCTGCTGGGCATTGCCCTGCTGCTGGTCGCCATTATTATAATCCTGTTTAACCTGCCATTCGTATTTTAAAGGAAGTAGCAAGGGGGACATTTGTTAATTCGGATTTAAAACACTCTACCCAAACTATTAAGTGCTAAAGGGCTAGGAAACCTGTCACGTCTTTGTGTTTGCATAATTCAGGAAAAAGTGGCTAAAATAGAATGATAAATACAATGGACACACACATATAGTTCTGCCGCTAGCCGAGTAGAACAGATATGGATAAGGGGTCCATGAGGGGAGGAACTGCCAGTTACTATTCAGATTATTACAGACACCTCGTGTGATTTACCGGATAGTGAATTAGAACAATACGGAATTGAGATGATACCGTTAAAAGTTAGCTTTGATAACGGAGAGACTTTCCTAGATCGCTTTGAGATTAGCCCTGCTATTTTTGTTCAGAAAATGGCAGCAAACAGGACTTTGCCCAAAACATCCACTCCCGATCCGCAGACCTTTATCGAATATTTTCAAACTGGACTGGAGAAAAAGGGACAAGTCCTTTTTATTAGTCTTTCTTCCGGACTTAGCGGTACTTTTCAAACTGCACAATTAGCGAACAATATGCTGGGTAACAATAAAGTCCGGATTTTTGACACTCTAACCGGGTCCCTGGGTACAGGCATCATGGCCATAAAGGCAGCGCAGATGGCCGCAGCAGGTCTGGCGCTTGATTTAGTCGTAGAAAAGTTGAATGCTATACGGGCACAAAGTGAAACTTTATTTACGCTCGATACCCTGGATAACGTGGTCAAGGGAGGCAGGCTAAGTCGGATCGAAGGATTTGCCGGTACCCTGTTAAACATTAAACCCATATTGAGGAATGACAATATTATTACCGGGGTTCCAGCGGTAATAGAAAAGGTAAGAAGCCGGAGAAAAGCCATGGAGAGACTGGTGAGTCTAATGGGAGAACGGGCAGGTGCCACCATAAACCAGAGGTTAATCGGGGTGAGCCATGTTAATTGTAAAGAAGAGGCGCAGCAATTATGCCAGCAGATAATTCAACGCTATAATCCCCTTATTCCCATTATCATTGCGCCTATGAGTGCAACTATTGGCACCTATGCCGGCGAAGGTGGAATGATGGTTAACCTGTAGGGGCAGGTTTATGATAAACACCCCCATTATAGCTTTATTTCAAAGTCCGGAGATTCCGGCTCAAGCTCTATTTCATCTTGGGAAGGCACCATGGACTCATGTTGCCGCTGCTTCAACGCAAGCTGTTCCAACTGTCGCACCCGGCCTTTTAAACCCTGGCACAGTGCGTCTGTACGCGGTTCATCAATGTAGGGAGATGCTAAAAGAAGCGCCCGGAACTCCTCGTCAACATCCCGCAGGGCGGAAAAATCAATCCAATCCAGGCTGCCGGCTAAAGATATCTGCTGGGCGTGGGTCGGCCTGAAAGGCTGACTGGACACATCACCCCCCGGATGGATGGCTCCGGTGACCTGATCATGCCAGAGGCTGGTGCCGCTGTCATAGATGGGAGCTGGGCCTAACCACGCCAATGTATCCACATAGCGGATGGCGCCAAAGTTTCCCAAGTGGCGATCCGTATTGGCAATAAGGAAGTCAAAGGCCAGCAGGTAGTTCAGAAATTCCTTCATCCCTGGGATACCTAAATGTTCACAGCAAAGCAGGAAATGCTCGTACACAGAATGATGGTTGCGTTTCTTTGCGCTGCGGTAGATGTTGTAGGCGCTGACCAATTCCGTCTCAGGCGTGATGATATTCCCACATATACTGTAGGGGATCTGATCCTCCCAAATGAGGCGGTACGGTACATAGGCCGCACAGTTTAAACGCCGGTGCAAAGAAGTGGCAATCACTTCATTGAGAGGCTCTTGCTGAAACGGATTGCTTCCGGACTTGATTAGGCAGCGTTCACCGTCAATGATTTTCCATCTCTTTCGTAGCCATCCGTCGGATGTGTTGCAGGGAGAGAGCAGGTCCAGTTCGCTGCCGGAGGTAGTCTGACCAAAGAGTGCATTCCCCACGTCATCTGAAAAAGGGTTGTGGAAAAAATTAATATCCTCCCACTTAAAGGGATGCTTTTTGGGGTTAATCCAATACTGGTCGGACAGACTCAGCCCGTAGCATTTGGTAAGCAGCTGCTCCGTGTAGGATACGTTCAGGATGTCAAGAGCCTCCCGGATACCGGAACGGCTAGCTGGAATGGAACGTCCCCGCCACCAATCGTTCAGGCTTTTTCTGTCGGGAAGCCCTTTGATAATCGTAATGCCGACGGGAAGGTATTCTGGATGAATCACCTGGGCAACCTTTAAAATCGCACCCGTATCTTCGTCAATATTCAGTTCCACCACGGGGGTATGCTTATTCATCAACGTATAGATCATCCGTGTTTCCTCCCTTCAACGACAAATTATCAACGTATAATTTTACCATTTTTCTTCCTGTTTAACAAGAATTTGTCCATGCAAACAGAGCTGAAGTATGATATTTTTTATTGACAAACAAAATTCTACCAATTTAAAGAATCTCATAAGCAACAATCTAATTAATCAATGTTTTGATTGACAACTTACATTTTACCAAACGGGGATGCACTTTTGTGTCAATACCGCTTGTTTTAACGATTATGTTATTGTTTTTTCGGGCTTTTCAGCCGGTTTTTGATTTCCTACGAAGCCGGGGAACCTGTTTATTACCATGTCAACGTACTCCGGGTAATCTGTGCATTCTGCAGGCACATCCATGCTATCCTTCCAGAAATCATAATTTCTTATGGCTCCTATAGTATCCTGTTCATTTAATATATCTCCAGAAGAATAAAATCAAGAACTGCTGCCCATTACTGTCCGGTCTCCGGTGAAATTCATCTTAAGCTTATTGTTAACCAAAGCAATAATCGCCTCATCTGTCTTTTTCGCCGCATTCTATACAACAAGCGCCAATATAAAAGGTTGTTATAAGAAAAATGCTCCCTCTCTTGCTTAGCTCCCCTAACACCCTACTCGAATTTTGGGTAGTTTTATCATAAAAGAGCTTCCTTCTCCAGGGGTACTTTCAGCAGTAATCGTACCTCCGTGCCCTTCGAGGATAAGCGCTGTAATAGTCAATCCCAGCCCGGCTCCCCCATAATGGCGCGATCGGGAGCGTTCAATCCGGTAAAACGC
>CAZOIC010000039.1:0-13684 GCA_964579945.1 uncultured Syntrophomonas sp.
CATGGTGCCCCTATTGATACCAGTGATATAATTATAAATTCCTAACTCACCTGTATACTGGCCTGTTTATAATACTGGTATAACTGATCCAGATAGTTTTTAATCCTGGGGAAAGACCCCTCCCGGGCTGCTGTCTCAATCGCTGCTGCTCCGTTGGAAATCTGCTTGAAACCATACATTCCTGCTGTACCTTTGATATCGTGACTGATGCTCTTTATAGTCTCTATATCTCGTTGGGCAACAGCTAATCCCAGATTGTCAACCATTTCTTCAAGTTGAGCCATAAATTCAGGCAAAAGCTCATTGATAAAACTATTGAGATCAGGGTCAGGATTATTTATGCTTACACCCTGGAAGTGTTTTCTGATTTCCCGGGCGAGCTCTTCTGCTTTAAAGGGTTTGGCTATATATGACGTGCAACCACTGGCCAAACATTTCTCCCGATCACCAGCCATAGCATGGGCAGTCATTGCAATAATAGGAATATGCTGTAATTCCTCATATTGACGAATCATACGGGTAGCTTCATATCCATCCATAACCGGCATTTGCATATCCATCAGGATAACGTCAAAATGTTTTTCCTGTAATAGCCTTAGGCATTCTAGTCCGTTATTGGCTACGGTTATCTCGAAGCCGTAATTTACTAACATCTGTGATACTATTTTTTGATTAAGATCGTTATCTTCTACTAGTAAAACCCGGATAGGAGTAAAGTCGGTTAAGAGCTTGTCCTCGTAATTGTCATCATAGCCAGGATTAATGTTTTCATTCATTTCCATGTAGGAGATTACTTCCAGCGGTATCTTAATAAAGAAAGTGCTGCCTAAACCTTGCTGACTCTTTACATAAATACTACCCTGCATTATGTCCACATACTTCTTAGAGATGAATAGTCCCATGCCCGTACCCCCATACTGCCGCGAGGTGGAATTATCCACCTGGGTGAAAGGGGTAAAAATGTTCTCTACCTCATAATCAGGAATGCCAATTCCCGTATCGGATATGGCCAATGACAGCCAGTGAATGCCATCCACTTCTTCTGCATTAGCAGTAAAATTTATATAACCCTGACTGGTAAACTTAATTGCATTATAAAGAACGTTAATTAATATTTGCCGCAGTTTAGCCTCATCTATTTTAACTAATGCGGGGATATCAGGAGAAATATCCAGCCTGATATGCAAACCTTTTTCTTTAAGTATTGGTTCTACAATATTAACCAGGTGACCGAATAGGCTTGGAAGACTGCATACCTTGGGATATAGTTCTATCAGACCTAATTCTATTTTAGACATATCCAGGATACCGTTAATAATGCCAAGTAATTGCTCACCACATTCGCGGATAATTTCTATGTTCTCATACTGCTCATGGGCAAGTGTACTTTCGGCCAGCAGGTCTACCGCTCCCATTATGCCAATCATGGGGGTACGAATTTCATGGCTCATGTTGGCCAGGAACTGGTTTTTAGCCATATTGGCAGCTTGAGCCTGTTCCCGGGCTTCTATTAATGCCTGGTAGATCTCTGTTGATGCAGTTAAGGTCTGTTCCATTTGTACACACTCGCTTATGTCCCAACTACGGATAACAATTTTTCTGACATGACCTTTCCTATATATGGGAACAACTGCATATTCCAGGTGTACCGGTAAACCATCTTTTCTTCTTGCTTGTATTACTCCAGATAAAGTTCGCAAGTTACGAAAATCGTCAAACGGCCGATCCTGGTCATTGAACAGAAGTTGAGATAACAAATTACTGCTTAAGACTTCTTCTGGGGTGTACCCCAGTATGTTCTCCAGGGCATGGTTTACGAAAACAAAGCGGTTTTTTGGGGGGTCAAATATGGCTATGATTTCTTTGACATTTTCCAGGCTGGCGGATAGATAATTACTGGAATGAAGTTTTGTTATTAACCAGGTAAGATAAATAACTGAAATCAATAAACATAGAGATATTAGAGCTTGCACCCATGCCGGGAAAAACATCTGATAGGGATTTTGATTCCATATTAAGCCCATAATAGCCAGAGTAAGTAAGAGAAAAATAAAAACATAAGATTTTACTTTTGCTGACAAGCTTTGTTCCCCCTCCCGAAAAATAATGAAATTGCAAGATATAGAGACTAACATTAACAATACATCACGGGTTTTAAAAAACTTGTCTGCTTATGGGAAGGCTTATCGCAATATTTTCGGGTTATTCTATTAAATTCGAGAAAAAATACATAATTTACAGTTGTTTTGTTACTAAACCAGCTAACTGTTATAATATATTGTTGTAAAACTGCAAGCTTTGTATGAAAAAAGTCATATTAATTTATACGGGCAGGATTTTTACAGCAGGAAGGTGAATTGGGAGGGAGTATGTAGAAATTTTATGGAGGTGTCTAATCTTGTTCAGAGTTAGCAGTAAAGCATGGCAAATGATGGTAGTATTTTTAGTATTGGGAGTATTTATGCTGCTCACACCGTCAACGCTGATAGCGGAGCAGGTCATCACCATACATATTGATGGTAAAGTTATTGAGTCTGAAGTGGCACCGCTGATAGTAAAGGATCGGACTATGGTACCAGTTCGGGTTATTAGTGAAGAGTTGGGCTGCCAGGTTTCCTGGGACAATGCGGAACGCAGGGTACTCATTACCACTCCCGGTGCAGACAGTATCATGCCCCGGGCACTTAGCCCCCAGGCCCCACGAGGAATAGGCATATTTATTGATGGGAAAGAAATTAAAATAAAACAGGAAGACCCGGCGCCTTTTATTATGGATGGCCGGACTATGGTTCCATTTCGGATAATTGCGGAAGGTTTGGGTATGAAGGTTGACTGGGACGGAGAAAATCGTATGGTACTTATTACTACCCCGACTGCCATAGATAGTGAACCGGCTACAGACCCGGTTGCAAATCCTGGCGAAGAACCGATTGCAGTTGAAGATGCGAATAATGCAACCAATCCTCCCGAGGCTCCTCCGGCAGATAATGAGCCGTTAACAGATAAAGAGCTACCACTGGTTACTAATATTGATTACCAGCAAACCATAATGGGTGAGGCTAAAATGGGCCGGGAACAACTGCTGGCAGTTATGCAGAATAATAACCCGGCAGCCCCACAAGAGCTGGTTGACCTCTACCTGGAAATTGGTAAGCAGTATGGTATTAAGGGAGATATCGCTTTCTGTCAAGCAGCCAAGGAGACTGGTTGGTGGAAATATGGAGGACTGGTTCAACCTTATCAGAACAACTACTGTGGCCTGGGAGCTACTGGTGCAGCAGCTACCGGAGAGGAAGACCTGTTAGGAGCTGATCCCACCAAAATCCGTTATGAAGCCGGAGTTCATGGTGCCATATTTGCCAGCCCAGCTATAGGAGTGGAAGCCCAAATACAGCATCTCTATGCTTACGCCTGTAAAGAACCGCTACCTCCAGGCAAAGTTCTGGTAGATCCTCGCTTTGTCAAGCCCACCCGGGGTATTGCCCCGCTCTGGATAGACCTGGGGGGGAGATGGGCTTTCCCCGGTTATGACCGAAAAAAATATGAAAGTATTGATGAAGCATTTGCCAATTGCGATACCTACGGTCATAGCATATTAAGGGATTATTATCAAAAAGTATTGGACCTTAAGACCGATTAACCCTGCATATGAGAGGAGCACACATAACCATTTTGGTTCGCTTAAGAAGGCTCAACCATCAGTTTTAACTGGTAGTTGAGCCTTTAATAATATACGCAAGTATAGGGATTGAGGATTTTGCATAATTAGTGTTTCTGATAAATTGCGGTGGTAATTTACGGTTGTCATCCTGAGGCAAAGCCGAAGGATCTAAGACTCTTCGCTATCGCTCAGAGTGACATATAAGGAATATTGAATTATGCAAAACTCTCGGATTATAAAGGATTCGTCTTAATATATTTTTTTGTTTTAGGTAATAACTTTAACGTAATATGAGACATATTGGCATAATTTCCAGAAAAGAAGGATTGTTAGATTACTGTCCCGAAACATATAAATATTTATGAACGACGTTCAGTACAGCCGTACGTATTGTGGAGGGAGGGTTATTTTCTGCTGAGGTGGCGATAGTCTAATTGCTGGTCATAGTGAGGAGGGGGTTAAATGTCTGGAGGAATGGAGCTAAAAAATGAAGTATTAGCTAGCTCTACATGTGCTCTGTGTGGCGCCTGTCTTGATTGGTGTCCATATATCGCTAACATTGAAGACCATCTGGTTTTCCGTTTTGATTGTAACGTTTCTGATGGGCGTTGTTATTCAGTTTGTCCGCGTACTTTCACAGACTGGGAGGCGATAAGCGAAAAGTATTTGCCGGATATACCACAAGATTTGGCCATTGGGCCTCATTTAAAAGCCTATAAAGTTAAGGCTGCACAAGGTATTCAGGGACAGCAGGATGGAGGTACGGTCAGTTATCTGGCAAAAACCATATTGGAATATGAATTGGCAGAAACTATTTTGCTAACTGGCGCCGATGACCATGTTACTCCGGAGCCATTTTTGTCATCCGAAGTTGATGATATTCAAAAAGCAGCCGGTTCTCGTTTTCTAGCTTCACCCGGCATGCGTAAAATCATTGCAGCCCAGAGCAATAATGTGCAGAAATTGGCGGTAGTTGGTCGTCCCTGCCAAATCCAGGCACTGCGTAAGCTTGACTACAATAGTCCGCCGCAAAAACCGAAAATGGAAGTAATCAGTATAGGCTTGTTTTGTATGTGGTCTTTAGGATGGGCTTTTAGGGATTATCTACAAAAAGAGTTCCCCGGGGAAGAGATTTTACGCCTGGCTATTCCCCGGCATGGTTTTGAGGTGACGACTGATAAGGGAGTACACGAGTTGCCGATTGATATAGTTAAAAAATTCAGCAAGGCCGGCTGTAATTACTGTTTGGATATGACTTCGGAATTAGCAGATATCTCAGTTGGAGCATTTGAACCGCAAGAAGGCTGGAATACGGTAATTATCCGTACCCCAAAAGGACAGGAACTTTTTAATCAAGCGTTAGCCAGAGGATACTTAATTAGCGAAGAATATCCTGAAGATGAGCTTAATCGGTTAAAGGGGGCTGCGCTGGGGAAAAAGACCCGCAATCTGAAACATGTGCAGACAGCATTTGATAAAGGGGTAAAACCTTTCATCGATTTAAACAGTGCATATTATGTACAGCTTAAAGAATTGGCAGAAGGGATGGTGAAATAGTTATGGAATGGATGATTACTGCCAATGAGCCTGGCAAAACTTACCTTATGCAGGGAAACGAGGCCATATCCCGGGGAGCCCTGGAAGCAGGCATCCGTTTTGCTGCAGCCTACCCAGGTTCACCATCCTCGGAAATTTTAACCATGTTAGGCCATGTAGCTGATGAAATGGAAATCTATGCTGAATGGTCGACCAATGAAACCTGTGCCCTGGAAGCATGTTTAGGGGCTTCATTTGCCGGGATTCGGTCGCTTTGTGTCATGAAACAGAATGGTCTGCTGGTAGTTGGGGATGCCCTTCATAGTGCTTCACTCTCTGGAGTAAAAGGTGGGTTGGTACTGGTTGTAGCTGATGATCCCAGTGCCCATTCCAGCACTAATGAGTTTGACAGCAGGCATCAGTCGCGTTCGGCAGCGGTACCAATGCTGGAACCGGCTAATATGCAGGAAGCCAAGGAGATGGTCAAGTGGGGTTTTGAACTGTCGGAACAGCTGCAGCAGCTGGTTATGGTTAGGACCGTAACCCGCATCAATCATGGTCGCAGCAGTGTAATCCTGGGTGAAATACCTCGAGAAAAGCAGGTTCCCAAAGTTATAGGTGAATGGGATCGTATGGTTGCCATCAACTGGTTTAAGGCTTTGCAAGTTGCCAAAGTAGATCAAGCCCAGACCATTTTTGAAGAGTCGCCTTTCAACTGGTATGCAGGTCCTGAGACTCCTGATATGATGATTGTTACCTGTGGTACGGGCTGGCTTTACAGTGTAGAGGCGGTTGAAGCATTGGGTGTTAAGGATTCAGTGGGTATTTTGAAAATCGGTACAACCTGGCCGTTACCGGAAAAATTTATTGTCAACCATCTGGCCAGGACGAGAAAAGTGTTGGTGGTAGAAGAAGTTGACCCTTTCCTGGAACAGAACATTGCCAATATTATTGCTTATCATCCTGAATTAAACATTGAACTGACAGGACGCCATGGCCAAAAAGTTATACCCCGTAACGGTGAACTAAACCCGGATGTGGTAAGAAATGCACTGGCTAATATGACCGGAACAACCTTTCAGGGACCTGAGGTTATGCTTATTCCATTTGAAGAAGCTGTCCCATTGCCGCCACGGGAATTGACCTTCTGTGCCGGTTGCCCGCACCGGGCCTCCTTTTTCCTTCTGAAACAGACACTTCGCATACAGGAAGGGCAGGGCGTAGTAATGGGTGATATCGGTTGTTACACCATGGGGGGGCAGCGCGCCGGTCATTTCCTTTATAATTTTCTGTGTTGTATGGGGGCGGGCATAAGTGCGGCTGAAGGCCTGGGCCAGTTAACCCGTTTCGGATTTAAGCAACCGGTTATTGCTCTGGCCGGTGATTCAACCTTTTTCCATTCCTGTATGCCCGCACTGGTTAATGCCAAATACCATGATTCCAATATGCTGTTTGTTATTTTAGATAATTCAGCTACGGCTATGACCGGATTTCAACCTCATCCCGGCATTGGACTAACTGCCATGGGGAAAACCACAGAGCCCATTTCAATTCAGAAGGTGGTGGAAGCAATAGGATGTCCGGTAACCGTAGCAGATCCTTTTGATATTGCGGGTACAACCGAGATAGTGTATCAACTACTTAAACAGCCGGGACTAAAGGTGTTAATCCTGAAGCAGGAATGTGCCACACTGGCAGTGCGCAAACGCAAAAAGGCCAAAGTATGGGTTGAACAGGATTTATGTCGGGGAGATGAATGCGGATGCGGCAGGTTCTGTAGTCGGGTTTGGGGCTGTCCCGGCAATATTTGGGATTATGAGGCCGGTAAGGCCAAAATTGATGAGGTAGTCTGTGTTGGCTGCGGGGTCTGTGTCTCGCTGTGTCCGGCAGGTGCCATCAAGATAGAGGGAGGCGAAGCGTGTGAGTAAAGAGCTTGTAAAAGACCCTCTGAATATTATTATAAGCGGCGTCGGAGGGCAGGGAAATATTTTAGCCACTGAGCTCTTAGCTTCTGCTCTGGTGGAAAAAGGCTATTTTACAACTGTGGGCGAAACTTATGGAGCCTCGCAACGCGGTGGATCAGTAATGAGTCATGTCAGAATATCAGCTACTACTGAGTATGGCGTGTTAATCCCGCTGCAACAGGCGGATATTATCGTCTCCTTTGAACCCACCGATACATTGCGGGTGGCACGTGATTATGCTAATAAATCAACCTTAATCATAACCGATTCCCGACCTAATTATCCATTGGGGGTCTTAATTGGTGAAGCCCAGTATCCACCTGTGGAAGCAATAGAAGCAGAGCTGAAAAAACTAAGTGGTCAGGTTCAGATTATTGAAGCGACTAAACTGGCAGTAGAGGCGGGCAACAGTCAGGCTACCAACATTCTTCTGATGGGAGCTTTAACTGCTCTGCCCTCGGTGCCAATCGATATTGATGACTATGAACGGATTTTGGAACAACGCTTTAGCGGTCAGATACTGGAGATGAATCGTAAAGTCCTAAAGATTGGTTATGAGCAGGTGAAATAATAGCCAACTGAAGTTTCTGATGTTTTATAAATTAGGGGGGGATTAGATGCAAGGTTTAGTGAAAGACCTGGCAACATTGTTGGGGCCTACCCAGATTTTATCCCAGTCGGAAGAAATGCTGGCATATGCCAATGATGCGACCCATTATTTCAAAAGCCGTATACCTGATGCCGTAGTATTACCTCATACAACCGAAGAAGTATCTAAAGTAATGAAATATGCTTTTGCAAAGGAAATTCCGGTTACTCCACGGGGGGCCGGCAGTGGTCTGGCAGGAGGTTGTACACCGGTTCATGGCGGCATTGTTATGGATCTAAAACGGCTCAATCAGATTATAGAAATTGATGGCAGCAATATGACCGCCAGGGTGGAAGCGGGCGTTGTGCTGAAGAAGTTTCAGGATACAGTAGAAAAGCGCAAACTGTTTTATCCGCCTGATCCGCAAAGCGGAAGCGTCTGCACTATCGGTGGAAATGTAGCCACCCGGGCAGGTGGGCCCAGGGGTGTAAAATACGGGACTACCGGGAACTATGTGACCGGGTTGGAGGTCGTATTGCCGGACGGTTCTGTAATTACTCCAGGGGGAAAATTTGTTAAACAATCAGTAGGTTATGATATTACACATTTGATGACTGGTTCCGAAGGTACTCTAGGGGTTATTACCGGGGTTAATCTACGCCTCTTGCCATTACCAGAAGCAAACCGCACTGTTGTGGTAGTTTGTGAAACCCTGGAGCAGGCAGCGGAAATAGTAACCGAAATCACCGCCCGTGGAGCCATCCCGGCGATGTTGGAGTTCCTTACCAAACTTGCTATTACCGTCATGAATCAGTACTTCTTTCCGCCACTTTCTGCTGATGGTGAAGGTTATCTGTTTATGTTTTTTGACGGAACCGAAGCCCAGGTTGAATATGAAGCTAAACTGGTGGATGAGATCTGCCGCGATATGAAGGCAAAAGAGGTAAGAGTCATTAAGGATCCTAGAGTGGCAGCAGTTTACTGGTCAGCCCGAGCCAATGTTTATCCAATGATTCAAACTATTTTTGAACGGGCTACTACCGAGGATATTACTGTACCTCGTAATAAACTGCCGGAACTGGTACGGGCGGTACAGGCCATTGCTGCTGCGGAAGGGGTCATGATTGGACTAGCAGGTCATGCCGGGGATGGCAATATGCATCCTTCGGTATTATTCCCCCAGGTAACTCCTGAAGCCCTGGAGAAATCCGAAATTGCTATTGATAAGCTGATTCGCGCCGGTTTGGATATGGGAGGAACTATTTCCGGTGAGCATGGAATTGGTATTCATAAAGCCAAATATTTAGCCTGGGAACTGGGTGACATCCAAATCGATCTGATGAAACGGATTAAACAAGCCTTTGACCCCAGGGGCATCATGAATCCCGGCAAAATATGGATGGAGGATGGTGATAATCATGCTTAGACTGGAAGACTATGAAAAGATAATTGAAAAATGTTCACATTGCAGTTATTGTCAATCCACCTGTCCATCTTATTTAACCGAACAGAGTGAAAGCTCGGTTGCCAAAAATCGACTGCTGATCATCAAAGAAACGCTTATGCATAAAAACCTTCCATTTACTCCACGCGCCCAGGAAATTTTAGATAATTGTCTACTGTGTACCAATTGCACCCAGACCTGTTCCAGTAAAGTACCAATTGACGACATTATTATTGCCGCCCGAATTAAGATGGGACAAAAGGGCGTCGGCGGTATCAAGCAATTTGTAATGGGCAAGATGCTGACCCAAAGGGGCCTGACCGGGGCGCTGGGCAAAGCAGGTTCTTTAGCCCAAAAATTAGGGATAGCAACCAAAGAGATTCCACAACTGGCCAGTAAGTCTTTTGATAAAATGTATTCTGGTACTTATACCCCGGCAGGCACAATTAAAAAGCGAGTTGCGTATTTCGTGGGCTGTGGTACCAACTTTATTTTTCCAGACACTGGTGAAGCAGTTGTCAAGGTTTTGAACCATAACGGCATAGAAGTGATTATCCCTGAAGGGCAGGTATGCTGCGGTATTCCAGCTCTGGGGGAAGGTGACCTGGAAGGTGCTCGAAGTATGGTCGAAACCAATATTAAGCTTTTTGCCGAATTGGATGTTGATGCCATTGTTACCGACTGTACTTCCTGTGGGATGATGTTTAAGGAAAAAGCTGCTAAATGTCTGCCAGACGATGACCCGCTACAGGAAAAAATCGCAGCTGTGACTGCTAAGATATGGGAAGTAACTGATTATCTGCAAAATCAAGGCCTGGAGGCAGCTCCCGGACCGTTGGATGTTACATGGAGTTACCATGTTCCCTGTCACCGTGGCTGGTCACCTACGGTTAAAGATGCACCACGTCAACTATTGGCACAAATACCAGATGCTAAGCTGAGAGAATTTGATAATCCCGAACAGTGCTGCGGGGGAGCTGGAACCTACTTTATGGAACACCGCGAAATAGCAGAAAAAATACGCGCCTCGCGTCTAGAGGATGTAAATAATACCGTATCAGATGTAATTTTGACCCAGTGCCCGGTATGTCGTTTCTATATTGGTTTCCAGGTAATGGACCGGGAAGTTACCCATCCCATAAAAATACTGGCGCGGGCCTATGGGTTATAGTTAAAAACAGGGAGGAGCAGAGGTTCATTCTTCTGCTCCTCTTGGTACTATACAGAGTCTAGTGCTCTGTTATAATAAGATGGTATAATTTAGAACAGATTGATAATACCGCAACTACATTGACCAGATAACGGACTTGGGAGTAACGGCAATAGTTTTTAAGGAGAAAATTCTATGAGCAGATCTTTATCCAGAGCGCTTGCTATTTTAGAACTTTATAATGGACGCAAAGGGGAATGGGGCATTTCCGAAATTAGTCGAGAACTTGATTTGCCTAAAAGCACAGTGCATGGTTTAGTAATCACCCTGGCTAGCAACCATTATTTAGAAAAAGCTGAGAGCGGTAAATATAGATTAGGTATGAAAGTTTATGAATTGGGCCTGACTTATCAAGCCAGTGCCCGGCTGGGCTCAGTGGCGGAACCACATGTAAAAGCACTGGCTGCAAAATATCAGCAAGCAGTTCACATCGCAATTTATGCCGGGAGAATGGCAGTTTTCGTAATTGGTAACAAAGCAGGTACCAGTCACGTCATTTTTCCCCGGGTTGGTGCCGGTATTGCAGCTTATTGCACAGGCGTTGGCAAGGTACTGCTTGCCTGGCAGTCGGCAGCTCATATTGAAGAATATTTACAGCACGAAGAGCTGCAACCGTATACAAAAAACACTATTACCGATCCGTTGCAGTTAAGAAAAGAACTCCAACAAGTAAGAGAATACGGTTATGCTGTTGACCGTGAGGAAGCGGTAGTAGGAATTGGATGTGTCGCCGCCCCTATTTTTGGCTCATCCAATCAAGTAATAGCATCATTAAGTGTATCCGGAGAAGTTAATTTGATACTGAGGAAAAAACTACGAGAATGTATTATAGATGTCAACCATGCTGCCAAAACAATTTCCATCGGAATGGGCTATAGAGGCGAGTATCCACTTCCATGCCTTAATCTATAATTCTGGTGACTGCTGCAAAAATTCCCAGAAACAACCCTTCCAGGTCGCTAGACCGCGGTTTCTGCTAGAATCTATAATCCTGGTGAAGACTGTTAAAATACCTGCTGCCCATATTGATAGAAGGAAGCAAAAGAACCGTCCCCGTGTTTCCCTACCATATAGTATCCAAAGGGTTCAATTCTTACAATAACCTTCCCTAAATTCCTTTTTTTAATTGAATTGAGATGTCCCTACCATTATAATTTAATCAATGAGATATTACGTAACAAAAAATTTTTAGGCATAATAATCTAGCAGTTGTATATAGGGGGGGTGATATTGCCGAATATGGGCTTTTCCATGAATAATTCTATTAAAAGGAGGCTAGTTTTATGGACCAATATGTAACAGAAGAACAAATGCAGCGACTTGTAGATTTTAAAGGAGCCCGTGAATATCACCTTAATAAAAAACGGGATAAGGCTGATAAACGGATGAGTTTAAGCGAGGCTATTGCCCAGTATGTAGAAGATGGGGATATTTTTGCCGAAACTGGTTTCGCTTATGTCCGAGCCCCACTGCAAGCATATTTCGAAATGATTCGCCAGAAGAAAAAGAATCTGGTGGGCATTGGATCACCGATGTCTAACTGCTCATACCTTATGGCGCTGGGATTAATGAAGGCTATTCATTTATCTTACATAGGCGTAGAAATGAGGGGTAATGATAAAAACTTTGCCCGGGTTATTAAGAGTAAACAGGCAAAGATTGCTTCTATCTGGAGTCACGGTTCCATGGCTCTGGGATTTAAAGCAGCCCAATTAGGTGCCCCCTTTATTGCATCTAAACAATTACTGGGTTCGGATATGTTAAAACAAAATCCTTATGTCAAGGTAATTGACAGCCCGGTGGGCAAGGATAAGGACCCGGTCTGTTTAATTCCGGCTTTATTTCCAGATGTTTGCGTAATTCATGTACAAAAAGCTGATCGTTATGGTAATGCTATCATTGATGGTCCGGCAATTAATGATATAGCTCTGGCCGCAGCTTGCCGCAAGGTTATACTTACAGCCGAAAGGATAGTACCGGAGATGGCCATTCGTGAGAATACCAGTGCATCCATACCCTTCTGGTACGTGGATGCGGTTGTGGACATGCCTTATGGGGCCTTACCTGGCTGCTGCCCGGGTCATTATTACTGGGCGCGCGAATGGTGGGAATGGCTGGTACGCAATGTGACACCTAGAGAAGAGAATATTGCTGCTTTCTTTGATTACTGGGTGTACAGTACTAAAGACCAATATGATTTTATCGATAAACTGGGTGGAATTCGCTTTTTGGATCATGCCCGCGAGTTAATGGAAGCTGCTGAAGCCAATATTGATGATTCCAAGGTTAGTTTTGCCTACCAGGAAGTCATACCCAAATGGGATTAGGAAGGAGGTTATAATTGATGAGTAAAATAGCACCGGCAAACCCCCTGGAAATGCTAGCCTATAATATCTCTTTGCAGATTGAAAACGGGCAGATTGTTTACGTGGGAACCGGCCTTCCCATGGTAGGTGCCCTGTTGGCAGCCAAGACCCATGCCCCCAACATAACCATGGTTTTTGAAAGTGGCGGGCAGGATCCTCTAGAAGGAGATATGCCCTGGTCAGTAGGTTGTCCCTTCACTTTCCGCAAATCTCCTATGGTTCAGGAAATGGCTACTTCCTTTGGCCAGTGTGCCATGGGATATGTAGATATCGCCTTTCAGGGTGGGGCTCAAATAGACATGTATGGTAATGTTAACACCTCTGTTATCGGTTCTTATGAAAATCTTAAATCTATATTACCGGGTAGTGGCGGTGGAAATGATATCGGATCACTAACTGAGAAATCCGTACTGGTTGGTTTACAAACTCCCGATCGTTTTCCGGAAAAGGTGGATTTTATCACTACTCCTGGTTACCTGGATGGTGGCGATTCCCGGGAGAAAGCGGGACTAATTGGAGGTCCGGTGGCAGTTGTGACCCAGTGTGGTGTTTTTGATTTTGAACCGGTAAGTAAAAGGATGCGGATAAAAGGCTTAAATCCGGGTATGACCGTAGAAATAGCTCAGGCTTGCACCGGTTTTGAGTTACTGCTTCCTGAAGGCGAAGTTCCAACGATTGCTGCTCCTAGCGATGAGGTATTGGAAACCTTACGCAACGTTGTTGACCCCCGCCGGGTCTTCACCAAAATGCCAGGGAGCTAATAAGAAAAGGTGACAGGGGACGGTTCCTGTGTCACCTTAAGCTTAAGGTGACACAGGAACCGTCCCCTGTCACCTGACGCACAAGGGGGAATTGTAATTGGCATCAAATTATATTTATACGTCACGAGACCATAAGTTTATATTTAAAGAATG
>CAZOIC010000040.1:0-13255 GCA_964579945.1 uncultured Syntrophomonas sp.
GGTTCCTGGTACCGGGATACCTGATGGCGTTTATCTTGACCCGTTACTGTGCCCGCCCTTTTGTTCCCATTGCCTTTGACTCTGCCAGTGTTGCTACCGGACCAATGACAGTAACCTTTGTCCTGGCCATAACCCTGGGCATAGCTGCAGCTATGGAAGGTCGCAATCCCCTGACGGAAGGTTTCGGCATTATTGCTCTGGTGGCCATGTCGGCTATTTTAGCAGTTCTTATTTTAGGTGTATTATATGGTAAGAAAGAAAGGGAAGCCAGGCAAAAAAGCGGGCAGTAATCTATGGGAGGTAGGAATAATGGAGAGTAAAATCCAGCATGACCTTATTGTCACCATAGTGAACAAAGGTGACGCGGAGAAGGTAGTGGATGCATCTCGAAAGGCCGGGGCCGAAGGCGGTACTATCTTACTGGGACGCGGAACCGGGATTCACGAGCAAACCCGGTTATTTGGCATTATTATTGAACCCCAGAAAGACGTGGTATTAACCCTGGTGAAACGGAGCATAAGCGATCAGGTTTTAGAAGCCATTGTTGCCCGGACCGAATTAAATAAGCCCGGCCGGGGTATTGCCTATGTTATCCCGGTGGATCGAGTAGCAGGCATTACTCACCTCAAACCTGGTGAGGAGTGAGGAATACCCTTACCTCTTTTGCACATATTCTCTAATCCATTTGCTCAGTTGTTGTTTATTTAGTTCTCCTGCTGCCAGGCGCAGAATAGTTATATAGGTTTCCTTCTCATCAGCTATGAGTTCCCAACCGTTCATTTGTAAAAATGTATCTATTGCTACCAGGGCCAACCTTTTATTCCCATCGATAAAGGCATGATTTTGGCAGATATGATAACCATAAGCGGCTGCCATTTCAAAAATATCTGGGTGTAGGTATTTTCCATCAATGGTCATCTGTGCTTGCGCCAATGCTGATTCCAGTAATCCTTCATCACGTAACCCTGGTCGTCCACTATATTCACTAAGGAGCTGGCGGTGAAAATGCAGGATAAACTCTTTAGTTAAGAATCTAATGCTGTTCATTTACCTAATTCTCTCAATGCATTTCTATATTTTTTATTAGTATTGCGAAAGGCTTCTGCCCACTCGGTAAAATCAGGATTATAAGGTGTTAAATACACACCGTCTGCTTCCTCCAGGAGTTGTACCATATCATTTTCTTTTAAGTACAAACGTTCAATGACTTCCTTGGGCAGAATAACACCCAGGCTGTTACCAATTTTCCTTAATTTTAATGTAGTCACAAAATCCCACCTCTTTTTTATGTTATAATATATATTATAACACATAAGCCCTTTGCCAATAATAACTCTTCCGTGTCTATTCCCCAATTTTTAGTTGACAAATCCCTGCTTAGCCCCTAGAATATAATTTCGGGTGCAAAATTTTAAATTCTATTACTAAGAGTAGATAAAAGATTGATTATTTCGGCATCACCATGTGTTGCCGTTAATTTTTTGGTTAAGAAGGAGAGACGATCCCGTGTTGGAAAATCTAAGAAACATTGGCATCATAGCTCATATTGATGCCGGTAAAACTACTACCACTGAACGAATACTATATTATACCGGCCTGACCCATAAAATGGGCGAGACCCATAATGGGGAAAGCGTTATGGACTTTCTTCCTTATGAGAAGGAGCGGGGCATTACAGTGGCATCAGCCGCTACCTGTTGCTTGTGGAAAGGCTGCAATATTAATATTATTGACACCCCGGGCCATGTTGACTTTACGGCTGAGGTGGAGAGAAGCCTTCGAATACTGGACGGGGCAGTTGTTATTTTCTGTGCCAAGGGTGGGGTTGAGCCCCAATCGGAAACGGTTTGGCGACAGGCTGATAAATATCAGGTTCCGCGTATTGCCTATATTAATAAGATGGATGCGGTAGGAGCTGACTTTTTCCAGGTAGTAGGGCAAATAAAAAACCGCCTGGGAGCCTATCCCCTGGTAGTAAGCTTACCTGTATTTGAAAATGAAGTTTTTTGCGGCATAGTTGATTTAATCCGGGAAAAGTTTTATACCTTCTCTGACCAGGCCGGCAACGAAATTATGGAAAGTGCTATTCCGGCAAAATACCAGGAAGAGGCCCAGAACTGGCGTTTTACTATGCTGGAGAATTTGGCGGAGACAGATGAGGAACTGCTGGATATCTATGTTGGCAATGAAAAATTACCTGAAGATTTGCTCTTGCAGGTAATCAGGAGAAATACCATTGAGGGCAATATGGTACCGGTTATTTGCGGAAGTTCCTATCGCAATATCGGAGTACAGCCACTGCTAGATGCCATTGTGGATTATTTACCTTCGCCCCTGGACGTGCAGGCGACCAGGGCTCTGTGCCAGAAAAGCGGCGAGGAGATGGAAATTATTCCGTCACCGGAAGGTGATTTTGCTGCCCTGGTATTTAAGATTATCAGTGATCGCCATGTTGGTAGACTGGCGTTTGCACGGGTTTATGCCGGAAATGTTAAGGCCGGCAGCTATATCTATAATAGCAGTAAGCAAAAAAAGGAACGGGTAGGTCGACTGGTTCGGATGCATGCCAATCACCGCGAAGAAATTGAAGAGGTTGGGGCTGGTGATATCGTAGCCTTTATCGGACTAAAAGACATCGCTACTGGTGATACCTTGTGTCTGGAAGGCAGAGACATTTTGCTGGAGACCATTGATTTTCCAGAACCGGTTATCCAAATTGCTATTGAACCTAAAACCCAATCCGACCAGGATAAGATTTCCGAAGCTCTGGCCCGGATAGTAGCCGAAGACCCGACCTTCAAACTTTCATACAATGAAGAAACTGGTCAAACTCTAATCGCCGGTATGGGTGAGCTGCATCTGGAAATTGTGGCTGAGCGCCTGTCCAAGGAGTTTAAAGTTGATTTTAATACTGGACAGCCACAGGTGGCTTATAAGGAGACTATTACCAGGCAAGCTGAACATGTTACCCGTTATGTCAAACAGACCGGTGGCAGAGGTCAGTTTGCCCATGTGGTTCTGCGCCTGGAACCGGCTGAAGGTTTCGAATTTGTAAATAAGATAATCGGCGGAGCTATACCGCGTGAATACATCCCCGCCGTAGAAGCTGGAGTAAAACAGGCTTTGGAACAAGGCGTATTAGAAGGTTATCCGGTAGTCAATGTCAGGGCTACCCTTTTGGATGGCTCATTCCATGAAGTTGACTCTTCCGAGCTGGCCTTTAGAACGGCGGCTATGATAGCCACCCGGGATTGCTTGAAAAGGGCAGGACCGCAATTACTGGAACCGGTTATGCGTCTGGAAATAACCTCTCCCGAGGAGTTTACCGGCAGTATAATTAATAACATCAGCAACCGCCGCGGTCGTCTCCAGTCTATGGAGATGGTTAACAACACTCAGGTTATCAAGGGCTGCGTGCCCCTGGCCGAGATGTTTGGCTACTCTACCGTATTAAGGTCGCTGACCCAGGGAAGAGCCGTTTTCTCCATGGAGTTTTCCCATTACGAAGATCACAATATTGCATCTTAAGCTATGTAAGTATAAACAAGGCTGGGCAGCGGACTACCGTTGCCCAGCTTTGTTTATAAAGGGGAATGCGAGCATTTTTAGGAAGACACTCCACGGGGGTCTGAACCGAGAGCGTGGTTGGCGGTAAGGTTATTATAAGTATGCGAATGCTGATTTTAAGGAAGGAGCCTTAGGACATCTCCCCGGTGCTTAATCTACGATTAGTTTAGCTTTAACCATGACTGGTTCTTCTCCTGACCTTTTCTGTACATCTAACAGTAAAGGAATATTTCCCGTATTAATATCTTTTCGATTTACCGGCAGGGCGTAGGCATGTCCCTGTTTAATAATCATTTCTCCTCGGTGCAGGCTGCGACCCGACTTTAAATGATCAATGGGACTGGCCAGTTCTATATTAAACCAATCCCCTTTATACAATAACTCTCCTTTTAACTTAAGCAGGGCCGGTTTTACCAGAGCTTCAAACAATATTCCGGCTGCAGAGGGGCTGCCGGACAGATTGAAAACAAGTTTGCCATCGAGAAGGGCGGCTGAAGTATTTTTGCCGGGAAAGACGTTTATACCCTTGAAAAGAAGCTGGGCATTCAAATACTCGAACGCGTTGCTAACCAAGTCGAAAAGGCCGTTGCCGGTTCCCCCGCTGATTATTATCATATCAGAGACCCGTGCCGCCTTTTTTATTGCAGCTACAATGGTCTGCAGGTCATCATTAATTACGGAAGGCGACAGCAATGGGAAAGCTCTGCTGCTGGCTATTTTGCATGCTATCAGGCTCCGGTTGCTGCAATATATGCATCCTGTTTTGAGGGGGGACCCGGGTAAGAGCAACTCATTTCCCGTGTCTATAATATATACGCGAGGCACTTTGCATACCGGCACCCTTTCTATGCCACAGGCAGCTATTCTTTCCAGGATTTCTGCTTTTAAAACCTGACCTTTGGCTGCAACTCTATCTCCAGCCCTCAATTCATGGCCGGATCTTCGTATATTTTCACCCAGCCGCGGTCTGACGCTGACAATTATATAGTTTTCATTTGTTATCTCGACATCCTCTTGTTTGATAACGGCAACGCTGCCTTCTGGCAGCCAAGCCCCGGTCATAATTCTACAGGTTTCCCCGGGCCTTATCGGCCTGTTTTCAATTGAACCAGCTCCGATAATGGAAGCTACTTTCAAACGCAACGAGCGTCCGGCTTGCAGTCAGTTCAGATCAGTCTTACCAATCGTATAGCCATCCATTGCCGAACGGTCAAAATTGGGTATATCAATAAAGCTTGCTATATTGTCCGCGGCCACCCGCATATAGGCATCATCGATGTGCAGGTACTCGGTGTCCAGAGCTTGAATGCTTTCGCAGCTTATATCAACAGCTTTATCCAAACTAACAGCTTCTAATATCTTATCATTAACCAACTGTAGTCTACTCATAAATAACCTACCTCATATCGCGCATTTCCTTTTTTATTCTATGAAGCCTCAGTATATATTTACCTTTATTAATTATACATCCATTGTAGTAAATTGTTAGACTTAATATGAAATAAATATGTTTAATTTTTTTAGTGACAAAATAATTGCATTATGTTATATTGTGTTGGAGGTAGTTAGAAGTATATAGCAGACGGTATATTAGTCTGTGTTTGGTTGGCGTATGATTAAGACAATTGTATAGCTCCAAGCCTTTGGACCTAAAGCAAAGCCATGGTTTCTAGGCCTATGGGTATAGTTGGAAACGATTATGCCTCCCCGTATTTTTGGAAAGGAGCCTAAAAAGCCTGGTTGAGAGCAGGTAGTACTTGCTGGGCTATATTAGGGCATAAAAGCCAAAAATTTTTTTATGCCCCTGGCCTTTGCTGGAGGCATTTTTACTTATCCCATCATTTCATTTGCTTAATTATTCAAGCTAATGGATTTTAAATGAGAGGAGGGAATGACCCCAGTAGAGCAGGACTAAGGGATTGGAAGCAAAGACCAGGAAAGGCAGAAGGTCTGGCGGATATAAAACGGATTAAATGCACTTTGACCATAATATGCAAAAGCACTCAGGGGTTCATACCCCGCCATCAACCAGATTTGTACATAAATACAATCAGGTACTCTGGCAAAAAGAGTATCTGCTGGTAGTAGTCTTAAAGGAGGTAGAGAATAGTTATGAAATTTACTCGTCGTGGTTTCCTGAAGCTTTCAGGTCTCTCCGTTGCCGTGGTTGCTTCCGGCTTGGGGTTTGACCTGGAAGCAACTGCCGCACAGGGGTATGCACTGAAGCTGGCAGGATGCACAAAGATACCCAGTATCTGTCACTTCTGCTCAGGTGGATGCGGGCTTCTCCTGCATGTTAAGGATGGAAAACTTGTCCACCTCGATGGGAACCCGGACAATCCCATCAATGAAGGCGCTCTTTGCCCCAAGGCGGCCAGCCTGGCGCAGGTGGCCTATTCTCCGGAACGTCCGAAAAATCCGCTGTATCGTGCTCCGGGCTCTGACAAATTCGTAGATATTACCTGGGAAGAGGCATACGATCGGATCGCCAAGAAAATCAAGGAAGTCAGGGATAAGACCTGGAAAGGCACCGAAGAGATAACCAATGCCAAAACCGGTGCCAAAGAAACCGTTACCGTGAATCGGGTAGAAGGTATTGCCATGATAGGTTCTGCCGAGGTCGACAATGAAGAAAGCTATCTGCTTTCCAAACTTGCCCGCCTGATCGGGACACCTTTCCACGAACACCAGGCCCGTATCTGACACGCCCCCACGGTGGCTAGTTTGTCACCTTCATTTGGACGCGGCGCCATGACCAACTCGTGGCAGGATATGCAGAATTCTGATTGTTTCTTGATCGCCGGCAGCAACTGCGCTGAGAATCATCCCATTGCTATGAAATGGGTGAACCGCGCCCGGGCGAAAGGCGCCAAGGTTATTGTTGTCGACCCGCGCTTTACACGTACTGCTTCCCAGGCGGATATTTTCGCTCAGATCCGTCCCGGAACTGATATTGCTTACCTGGGTGCAATGATCAATTATTACATCGAGAATAAGCTTTATAATGAATTCTATGTTATGAATTTCACCAATGCGCTTTATAAGATAAGCAAGGATTTTGCATTCAATGACGGTATGTTTTCCGGTTTTAATCCTGAAACCAAGAAGTATGATTATACAAGCTGGTCCTATCAGCTGGACGCCGAGGGTAAACCGGTAAAGGCAACCAGCCTGGATGATCCAGACTGTGTATTCCAAAAACTCAAAGCCCACTATTCCAGATATACCTTTGATGTGGCCTCAAAGATCACCGGAATACCGGTTGCGAAAATTAAGCTGATAGCCGATACTTTTGCCGCAGCCAAACCCGGCAACATCTTCTACGCCCTGGGCATGACCCAACACACCACCGGGGTGCAGGGTATTCGCTGCTACGCGATTATCCAGCTGCTTCTGGGCAATATGGGCAAGGCCGGCGGCGGTATCCAGGCCCTGCGCGGCGAGCCCAATGTTCAGGGTTCCACCGATATGGCCAACCTGAACGCCAATCTGCCTGGATATATCCCTTATCCCACTAATCAAGATAAAACCCTTAATGATTTTGCTGTGAAATACGGCTCGGTTCAGCATAAACCAATGGTAGCCCTGCTCAAGGCCTGGTTTGGCAAGAACGCCACCGCTGGAAATGATTACGGCTATGCCTGGCTGCCCAAGAACAATCCGTCGAACATGCCGACGCAGACCCATTTCTTCGGTAAAATGGAATCGGGACAGTTTAAGCTTCTCCTTAACTGGGGCTCCAACTCCACGGTTTCCATCCCGGACCGAAAACTGGTGGCCAGAGGTCTGTCCAAACTCGAAATGCTGGTTGTGGCCGACATATTCAACACCGAAACCGCCCAGTTCTGGAAAGAAGAAGGATTGAATCCTGCTAAGATTCAAACCGAAGTAATCTTCCTGCCCGCGGCCTTCGTTTATGAAAAGGCCGGTAGCATGACCAATTCTTCCCGCTTGGTTCAGTGGAAAGAAGTGGCCTTAAAGCCCCTCAATGACGTACACCCGGATTTGGATATGCTGGACCACATCTTTAAGAGAGTGCGCGCCCTGTATGCCGGAAGCACCAATCCCAAGGATGAACCTATTTTGAAGGCTAACTGGGATTATGGCGATCATGAAGCAAGCGCCTTAAAAGTCCTCCAGGAACTTGGCGGCTATAACGATACTACCGGCAAACCTATTGCCACAATAGGCGAATACCTGGCAGCACCGGTCGGCACGGTTTCCACCGGATGCTGGATATATACCGGCGTAACTCCGGAAGGCAAAAACCTGGCTGACCGTCGGGGCAACGCTGATCCCACCGGTCTGGGCTTGAATAAAGATTATGCATTCGCCTGGCCGGGCAATATCCGCGTTCTCTATAACCGGTGCTCCTGTGATGCCCAAGGGCAGCCGGTTGATTCTAAACGCAAACTGATCTGGTGGGATCCCGCCCAGAATCTCTGGGTAGGAAATGACGGACCCGACGTGGTCGATAAGACCAAAGGACCTGACACTCCTGAAGGGAAGACAGGTTTCAAACAGAATCCGGAAGGCGTAGGACGGTTATTCGCAGCTACTTATAAGAGCGGTGCAGTTGCTACTTCGCCAGAAGGTATTGCGGCTGTTCCGGTTCGTGGAGCAGGCATGACGGTTGATGGACCGATGCCGGAGTTCTATGAGCCGATTGAAACCCCGACCACCAATATCCTGCATCCCAGTGTTCAGAACAATCCCTGTGCCAAGATCATATCCACCGAGTTTGGCGCACCGGAACAATATCCCCATGTCCTTACCACCTATGGGGTTGTCGAGCACTTCTGCGCCGGGGCCATTACCCGCAATATTCCCTGGCTGAATGAGATAGCACCGGAGCCTTATGCTGAAATAAGCAAAAACTTGGCTAATAAAATAGGTGTCAAAGAAGGGGATGAAGTCGAAGTATCCTCTGCCCGGGGCAAGTTAGTAGTGCGTGCCCTGGTGACCGACCGTATCCAGACTCTCAAAATCAACGGGAAAGACCAGGAAACCATCGGTATGCCGTGGAGCTGGGGCTTTGCCGGCTTGAGTACTGGCCCCAGTACGAATAATGTGACAATGGCTGCCCTGGATCCCGGAGCGGGAACTCCGGAGTATAAATGCTGTCTTGTCAACATAAGGAGGGCTTAACGATGGCAAAAAAAATGGTTTTTATTGACACTTCATTATGCACCGGGTGTAAGGCATGTTCCGTGGCCTGCAAAGCCTGGAACGATCTTCCGGCCGAAAAAACACAACGCATAAGCAGTTATCAGACCCAGGCTGACTTTACACCCAATACCTGGACCTATGTCAGGTTCAAAGAAGAGTATAAAGATAAGAAAATGCATTTTAATATGCTGAAACTTCAGTGCTTCCATTGCGAAGATCCTGCTTGCATGAAGGCTTGTTCTTCCAATGCCATCTATAAGACAGAATCGGGATACACTTTGGTCGACAAAGAAAAATGCATTGGCTGCGGTTATTGTGTGTCGGCCTGTCCATGGGGCGTTCCCAAGGTTGATGAAGCCACTAACAAAATGAGCAAATGCACCGGTTGTATTGATCGCGTTGAAAACGGGATGAAACCGGCTTGTGCTCAAACCTGCCAGCCCGGCGCGATTCAGTTTGGCGATCGTGATGAGATAATGGCCCTAGCTCAAGCCCGTGTGGCAGAGCTTCAATTAACAAATCCGAAAGCACATCTGTATGGCGATCAATTGATGGGCGGCACCACTTATGTTTATCTGCTGCAGGATAGGCCGGACGCTTATGGGCTTCCTTTACATCCTACTTCGCCTATATCTTTGACTGTTTGGAAAGATATAGTTCATCCGCTGGGTGGTATCGCGATTGGCGCTTCGGCTGCAGCTATCACTGTCGGGGTTATTGTCAATTTAGTTAGGGGCAATTATGCCAACAGAGCGAAAAATATCGCGGAATCCCACGACGAAGGAGGTATGTAGATATGGCAAAAGAGGTATATCGTTTCTCCGCAGGAGAGCGTTTTGTTCACTGGTGTCACGGCATTGCATTCTTACTGTTGCTTTTTACCGGGCTGGGAGTGCTCGTCATCGCTTTTCAGCCGGCCATGAACATATTCGGCGGGATTCAAGTTACACGAAATATTCATCGTGTCGTTGCTGTGCTGTTTACGTTAGGTATGATAGTAGGGTTCATTGGCAAAGGAGTAGGACAACGTCAGATGCGGCGCTGGTTTAAAGACGTCATTAACTTCGGTAAAGCTGACTTAGCTCATGCCAAGAATTTTGCTACTGAATTCTTTGGCGGCCATAAACCATTCCCGCCCCAGGGCAAGTTTAACGGTGGTGAAAAGTTGAACTCTATGTTTACCATCCTTGGAACACTTTGCATTGTCATCAGCGGCTACATTATGTGGTTTGCTTCTTCAATGCCAACTATGCTGGTACAGTGGGCATATCCCATACATTCTGCCTGCGCACTTTTTATGACTGCTCTTTTGATTGCCCATTTATACCTGGGAATACTTCATCCCGATTCAAATCAGGCTCTAAAGGGTATTTTCACTGGTTGGGTTCCTGCTAAGTTTGCTTATGAACATTACGAAAAATGGTATAACGAAGAGGCTAAAGAAACCATAAGAGGATAAGAGGAGAATTTTGATGACTGCAGAAAAAAGCAAATTGGTAGTTACTGAAAATCTGGAACAAGCCTACCAGAAGTATCGTCAGCTCAAACTTGAGGTTGATGAGTGGATGCAGAAACGTGGTTCATATTGGCTTGCTAGTTTAAGCCTGAATGAAGAATCCCCATATTTACCCATTGCTGATTTACCTCACGATGCGATTATTGAGCTTTGGCAGAGATTAAACATTTCTGCCAAAGTGGAAATCACTGATTTAACCCTGCAGGAAATGTGGGAGCAGTTGAAGCTAGGTAAAAACGCAATGGACCCGGAAATGGCAACCCGTCTTCAAATGGCAGTTAGTGGTGTGGCGAAGCTTGCCAGCCACGCCATCAATGAAAAGGGAGTGCCGGAGCAAAAGTACAATCCCCGCGCATCTGAGAATCCAGAGAAGAATGTGGTGGCTTGCCCGGTTTGTGGCGAAATTTCAACCCTGGCGGTTCTCACCGAACCGGATGGAAAAAGAGTGATGCACTGTACCACATGCAACTTTGAATGGCCTGTACAGCGTACCGGGTGCCTGTATTGCGGAAGTGAAGATTCCAATAAACTGTTATATTTTGACAATGAAGCCTTTGCAGGAATTGAAATGGGTGTTTGTCAGGTCTGCGGGCAGTATTTCAAGGAAATCGATGGGCGCAAGCTTTCTGCCGTGGATTATTTTTGGGAAGATATGAGAACGCTTCCGTTGAATTTTGCAACCGAACGCTGGATAGAAGAACAGGTTAGAAAAGATAATCAAATTAACTAGACAAGCCAAATAATATGAAATTAATATATTTGGGAATTAGTCGCACGAAGGATAGTCTTGATAGTATCTCTTGTAACACGATGCTGATAGACTGAGTGCCAGAATTATTGATGAATAAGCTCATGCTTTTTCATACAATCCCAATCTTTTTCTTCCCGCTTTTGCGGGAAGCTTTTTTTTATAAGGATAAGGGAACGATCTTGAAATCGCCATTAAAAATGGATCAGCAAATCTTAAAGAAGAAGACTAGTTGCGGCAAAATAAGGGTAACTTCACAATTCTTAAGACAATTAGAATATCTTAGATATTAAAGGAGGATTCTGCAAAAACCCTTAATTGATTGCATAGTAGTGAATATTGGTCTGAAGAGGTAGTATTCTAATTTCGAATTATGGTGGAAATACTTCGTATTTCTCTTTATTTCGAAGTTTTACAAATCAATATAAATCATAATTAATCTGCGTTGATAAGCGTCTAAATATACGGTCAAATGCATATTTATAACTTTTTGCAGTGGAACCAAGGAGATATTTATATTCTTAAAAGCCCAAGGTAAGTTGACACGCTCCTCCCCTGATGTTATTTTGAAAACAACGAAGAAACCGGTATAATTGAAATAGATTAAGGAGTTACTAACCCTATGAGCAATCCTGTTAAGTGAGAATATTAACTGATATGCGGAAGGAGCTGACTACCCATTACTGATCATCCGCCCCTTACACCGGAAGAAGCTGCCCAAATACTTAAAATTTCCAAATACACCCTCTACGAGCTAGTAAAACGGGGAGAAATTCCCTCACGGCGCGTTGGAAGGAAAATACGTATTGATTATGATTTACTAATGCAATACTTGCAGGGAGACTCAGGTGAAAAACGCCCCCAGGAATATTCTGATGCGCACAAGGATGTATCTTCAGATAATGGTTTTTGTTTTATGGGCAGCCATGATCTATCCGTTGAACTGCTGGCAGAGTTTTTAAATCACGCCTCTTCTTCTATTTCCCTTAAGACTATTTTTAATGGTAGTATGCAAGGCTTGGTTGCTCTTTACCACAGGGAAGCGCAAGTAACCGGTATTCATCTTTGGGATAAAAAATTACAGGAATACAATCTACCCTTCGCAGAGCACATACTTCTGGCTGAAGCGTATACGGTTGTTAATTTGGTTCAAAGGTCCCAGGGATGGATAGTCCCCCCAGGTAACAAGCACAATATCAATTCCTGGGAGGATATAACCAAAAAAGGTCTTCGCTTTGCAAATCGGCAGAGAGGCTCCGGCACCCGTTTGAGAATAGATCAATACTTGTTGGAAAACGATATACCAACCCACCAAATTCAGGGCTATGAAAATGAAGAACAGACTCATTGGGGAGTTGCACTTAAGGTTGCTAATGGAGAAGCGGATTTCGGCATTGGCATTCAATTTGCAGCTCAAAGGATGGGTTTGGATTTTGAGCCCCTGTTTAAAGAACGCTATGACCTGGTTATTCTTCAGGAAACAGCAGAAAAGCCTGAATGGCAGCAGATACAGGCAGTTATAAACTCTACCGCATTTAAACGGGCGGTTGAACAGCATATTGGCTATGATACCTCCCTGACCGGAAAGATCGTCTACGAAACTCCCCATACTGCATAGTGGGTGTCAGGGGGCGGTTCTCTTGACGCCTTTTTTAAACTGCAACCAATATTCAGCAGATGGAGAAAGCAAAACGGGACGCAGCAGTACGGGCAGCAAAAGAACAGGGGCTTTCCGTTCGTCAGATTGCCAGGCTAACCGGACTTAACCGGGGGACGGTATTAAAGGCATAATGTTGTCAAGAGAACCGTCCCCTTGACACCTACTTCATAAAAAGCTGGGCAGCGAATTATCGCTGCCCATTACATTTTATAAAAAGGGAATGTGAGAACTCTTAGCCAATTTTATTGGTTTTCACCCAGATTTTCATTTTTTCAGCTTCCTTAATCAGATCATCCCGGAACTTGGGATGGGCGATACTGATCAAAGCTTCAGCTCTTTGCCAGGTTGATTCACCTTTTAACATAACCTTGCCATATTCAGTAATTACGTAGAAATTGATAGCCCGGTGATCCGTTACCGTACCGCCTGGGGTGATAGTTGGCTTTATACGGGACTCCAGTTCTCCGTGCTTGTCTACTACAGTTGAACTAAGACAAACGAATCCTTTTCCGCCCTCAGACTTATACGAACCAAAAATGTAATCAAACTGACCACCGGTACCTGAAATCTGTCTGGTTCCGGAAGATTCGGCACA
>CAZOIC010000041.1:0-12977 GCA_964579945.1 uncultured Syntrophomonas sp.
GGGAGGGCTATAATCATTTTTGGGGAAATTTATTATCCTGGGTACTGCCCCGCAGTCAGGATAGCAGCTTGCGGATGGAGACCTATATAGAGGATGGTAAAGGGTATATCAAAGTGGATACAGATGATTACACTGCCACTTCATTAATGTACAGCGCCACTATTATTAAACCGGATCTTAAAAGCGAAACCCTGGAGTTACAGCCGGTGGCCCCAGGTAGTTTTGCCGGAAATTTTAAGGTTAAGCAACCGGGGGTCTATTTAATTAATGTGCTGCAAAAAAAAGGAGGAGAAACACTGGGTAGTATAAGCGGAGGGGCGGCTTTGTCCTACTCCCCGGAGTATAATAACACCTTCCGGGATGATGCTTTTCTGGAGCAGGTTGCGGCTAAAGGTGGGGGGAGTATTATTTCCCGGGGAGAAGAGGCTTTTGCGGATAACCTGCCTCCGTTAAAAGGTATTGTAGAATTATGGCCCTGGCTTTTAATTATTGCTGCCTGTCTCTTGCTCCTGGATATTGCTGCCCGCCGCCTCAGCATAAGTCGGGTTGATATTGAAAAAGCCCGTACCTTCTTACGCCAAGAAGCAGATGACCCGCTGGAAACAGTATCAACCACTTATACTCGCCTGCAGCAACGTAAACAGCAGGTGCAACAGCGACGGGAAACCCTTAAATCGGGTGGCAACCTTAAGGATGATTTGTTACCACCTTCGGCTCATTCTGGTATAAGCCCCGGGGCCGATTCCAACCAGAGTGCCAAAAAACAGGAAACAGGTGGTTCAGTTCTCGATACCTCCCGCCTGCTGGAGCGCAAACGAAACCGCCGATAATGTCGAATGTAAATGCGAAAGTTCATAGAATTTTGTGGTATCAAAACGACTGAAAATGAGGGGATTAGCGAAAAACTCCCCTCATTGTATTTTTTTCATTGCAGGAAAATAATTACAATAATAGAAAAGCAAGGTATAAGCTTTTGCAGCGGTTAAGATTGGAGGGTATACAGTGTCAGCAGCTCTTAGAAGTGTTAATGGGGAAATCCAGGTTGACATGAGATCATTCAACACTTTTTCTGAAATCAAAAGCCAACTCGAAGAAAAGTTGCGAAGAATTGACAGCTATGCGCTGGGAACCCTGGTCACTCTGGATATGGGTGATAAACACCTTGGCAGTAAGCAGATTAGAGAAATTGAGGACATATTACTGGATCACGGGCTGCATCTGAGGGAACTGAGGTCTAATAGCCAACCCAGAGAGGAGGAGGGGGAGGAAAATCCTTTCAGTGATATGCCCGGGTATAGTGATACCGCCCTTATTTGCAGGCACCTTAGATCCGGGCAAAAGGTTTTTTGTGAGGGGAATCTAGTAATTTTGGGTGACATTAACCCGGGAGCGGAGGTGGTAGCAGGAGGTAACATAGTGGTTATGGGTTCCTTAAGAGGTTTGGCCCATGCCGGGGCATTTGGCGATGAAAGTGCTATAATTAGCGCCTATCGCTTAAGCCCAACTCAGTTGAGGATTGCCAACCACATTACCCGCCCACCTGATGGGGAGGTAATCGTAGTTTCAACTCCTGAACTGGCTCGTATTAGAGCCGGTAAAGTAGTGATTGAGAAGTTAAAAATATGATTGGAGGATTAGGGATGAAAAGTAGAGTTATCGTCATTACTTCCGGAAAAGGTGGAGTGGGCAAGACTACAACCACAGCCAACCTGGGCACCGCGCTGGCTATGATGGACAAAAAGGTGGTTATGATTGATACCGATATTGGCCTCAGAAACCTGGACGTGGTGATGGGACTGGAAAACCGGATTGTCTTTGATATAGTTGATGTGGTAAACGGTAATTGTAAACTGAAACAAGCCCTGATTAAGGATAAGCGCTTTGATGGTCTATACCTGCTTCCGGCTGCCCAGACCAAAGATAAGAGCGCGGTAAGTCCTCACCAGATGAAGAACCTGACCAATGAGTTGCGCAAGGACTTCGATTATATTCTGGTAGACTGCCCCGCCGGGATTGAACAGGGATTCAAAAATGCAGTAGCTGGAGCTGATAATGCCATTGTGGTTGCCACTCCGGAGATTTCATCAGTACGAGATGCCGATCGCATCATTGGCATGTTAGAAGCCAGCGGCCTTAATAATTCCCGCCTTATTATCAACCGCCTGCGCAGCAAAATGGTAAAGCGCGGCGATATGATGGATATAAACGATATCCTGGATATCCTTTCCATAGAACTGCTGGGCGTAGTACCTGAAGACGAATCTATTGTAGTTTCCACTAATCGGGGAGAACCTGCGGTAATGGAGACAGCTTCCCGGGCGGGTGGAGCCTATCGTCGTATTGCCCGGCGGCTTATGGGAGAAAAAGTTCCTATGTTATCTGTTGATGAGGAAAATGTAACCTTTGTTGACAGATTTAGAAAAATACTAAAATTAGCCAGATAGGAGGGGAGGTATGGCTTTGTTAGACATTATCACCAGATTTTTTGCCAAGGACAACGTATCTAGCAAAGACGTTGCCCGGGAAAGATTGCGCCTGGTTCTGGTTCACGACAGGGCCTCGGTATCTCCTGAGTTTTTGAACAAGCTTAAAGAAGACCTGATTAGGGTTATTAGAGAATATCTGGAGATTGATGAAGGAGCCCTTTCGGTAGATTTGGAAAATGAGGATGATTCCATCGCTCTGGTCGCTAATATACCGGTTAAGGGTGTTAAGAGAGCGGGGTGATAAATCTTACAAATAAAATTGAATATTATAGCTCTCAAACCCGGGGGAAACCTCCGGGTTTCTATTTTCGCCTGACAAGGGGACGGTTCTCCTGTCAGGTTAACCTGACAGGAGAACCGTCCCCTTGTCAGGCTTAACCCAATCTAACTTCATACCATGTTTTGCCGTCAGCATATTCAGGGCTTAAAATTCGTTTCAAGCTGGCTTTGGGGTACCTGTTTTGCAGATATTCCCGTTCTTCATTGGATAACCTCAATTCTCTAAGCATTATCCCATTTGCAAAGGACTCTGCCAAAAAAAACTCAAATTGTTCACGCTTATTGTTGGTCATATTTCTCCCCCCATGATCCCATAAATCTACCTTCGGTCCACCATAGTTATTAAGCTTGCAATAAGTTCATTTTCTACATATTAATATAAAATCCTCTTCTATCTGCATAAAAACTTATGTTGGCGCGACAGTGCAGTAGCATTAAATGATGTTTTGTGCTGATTATTATGGCCGGGTCGCTACAAAAGTTGACAAGTGCTAAACTATAGAATAGTATATTGAGCAAAAATAAATAGTCTTACGCTAATCCCATTGCGAATTCTTAAGTATCAGGTATCAGATGGACAAGTCTATTGCAGCTAATTGAAAAGGAAATAACAAATGATAAAAGAAAGACTTAATTTCATTCCCCTGCTTTTCGCGGGGGATATCAACGTTTACAGTGTAGCCCGGGCGTTTCACGAGCTGTATGGGATATGCCCGTATGTTTATGGAAAATATCAGAGTGGACCCTGTATGGACACTGCTATCATGCATTATAACGCGAACCCGAAGATAGATGAGCAGGATACCTTTTTATCTGTCGTGAAGCGATTCGCTTCCGAACACAGTAAGGAGACTATTCTGGTTTTGGGCTGTGGTGACAGTTATGTACAGCTGATCAGTCAGAATAAGGATAAAATGCCCGAGAACGTCGTAGCTCCATACATTAATATTGAAATGATGAACGACTTAATTCACAAGGAAAAATTCTATGCGATGTGTGAGCGGATAGGTGTTGATTATCCGGATACCTTCGTATATCGCCGGGACATGGGAATAGTTACAGAGTTACCGTTTAACGGTCCATTCATAATCAAACCCTCAAATGGAATTGAGTACTGGCGGTTTCCATTTCCGACCCAAAAGAAGGTATATAAGGAGGATACGCTGCCGGCACTTAACCGCGTCTTAGGAGATATTTACGGAGCAGGATATTCAGACAGCGTTATTATCCAGAATTTCATCCCGGGCGATGATACCTTCATGCGCGTTCTAACCTGTTATTCCGACCAGACCGGCAAAGTCAAACTTATGTGCCTGGGACATGTCCTACTGGAAGAACATACGCCACATGGGATAGGCAATCATGCCGTAATCATTACTGAGCGCAACGAGGCGTTGGAAGAGCAATTCCGCAAGCTGCTTGATGAAATGGGCTATGTCGGCTTTTCCAATTTCGATATTAAATATGATCAAAGGGACGGGAAATACAAAGTATTTGAGATAAACACTCGCCAAGGAAGAAGTAATTATTATGTAACCGGAGCTGGCGCCAATATTGCTCAGTATGTAGTGGAAGACCACATTTATAACCATCCGCTTAAATTTCACTCCGTTGAGACGGAATCTCTGTGGATGGTGGTTCCGAAAGGTGTAGCGTTTCGATACATAAAACCGGCCGAATACAAAAAAAAGATGAAAGAACTGATTTCTGCCGGAAAAATGGTCAATCCTTTGTATTATAAACCGGACAACGGACTTATGAGGCGACTTCGTCTGTTTAAATCTCAAATGGGGCATTACCTGAAATACAGGAAATATATGTAATGATATCTTCCAACAGCGATAAAGAAGAAGATGAGGAAATAGAATGTGGGATAAAGAACATAAAGTGCTGGGAATTTTAGGTGGAATGGGACCTTTGGCGACCCAGCTTTTTTACCGACAGATTATCGAACGTACAGAAGCCAACTGTGATCAGGAGCATGTTGATATAATCCTTTTTAATCATGCTTCCATGCCGGATCGAACTGCTGCCCTGGTTTCGGGAAAGGGCGAAGAATTATTCGCTAGACTGATGGAGGATGCACAGCGTTTACAGCGGTATGGTGCAACAGCGATTGCCATTCCTTGCAATACCTCACATTTTTTTGCGGACAGACTGCAGGAAGAGCTTTCCATTCCAATTATTAATATGATTCGCGAAACGGCGATCTTCGTTGCTAACAGAGCAAAGGAGATAAGCTACGTGGGTATTCTGGCAACAGATGGAACTATTAAGGGCGGTCTTTATCAAAAGGCTTTTGAAGAAGTTGGGGTGAAACCGATCATTCCTTCTGATAGGAATCAGGCACTGGTGATGAAGATTATCTACGAGGGGATCAAGGGTGGAAGACCCATTGATTATAATGATTTTATGGCTATCGAGGACGAGTTGTTGGCAAATAGATGTCAGGCTGTGGTCCTGGCTTGCACGGAACTGTCATGCTTCAAGGAGATATACAGACTGCCGGATTACTATATAGATGCCATGGAGGTCCTGGCAGATAAATCAATTGAAGCCTGCGGAAAACGGATTAAGAAAGAATTAGTAAGGTAGAAAATACTGAAAAAACCTAACCCTATTAGGGGTTAGGTTTTTAGTAAAAGCATTTATTTGGCTTTATCGTATTCTTCCAGGTACATTTTTACCGCTTCTACATCTGAGCGGCAAGGGATATATTCCTTACCGATTTTTTGCCTGGTTTCATTACCTTTACCGGTTATTAAAATAAGAGCATTAGGTTCAGTTCGCATTATGGCTTCTTTGATAGCTTCTTCTCTATCTTCAATAATCTCATAATTATCGTTATTAGCTTTTACATATTGGGCGATATCTTCGCAGATAGCTTTTACGCTTTCATCACCCGGGTCTTCAGCCGTCAAGAACACCTTGTCCGAATGCAGGCCGGATAATAGCCCCAGGTCTCTTCTCCTTACGAACGCCTTACCCCCCGGACAGCCGAAAACGGTAACTATTTTCCTGTCGGGATATTCATTTTTGGCCGATTCATATAATTTATCAAAACTTAGTCTATTATGGGCATAGTCAACGATTATTATCTTATCCCGGTTACTGCTGGTATATATCTCCATCCTTCCGCTGGAGCGGGCTTTTTCCAGGCCCTGATAAATATATTCTTCCGGTATGTTTAATACATAGGCCACGGCAATGGCGGCCAGGGCATTTTCTACATTGAAGAGGCCGGGCATGGTTAACCTGAATTCCCGGTCAAATTTTTCCGTTCTAACCTTAAATACTGTATCAAATCCATCTTTTCTTATATTATAACCATATATATCAGTTTCCGGTCTGGTTCCGAAAGTAACGACCCGGTTTGCGCTTTGGGCGGCTTCCAATATCCGAGCTATCTGGTCCGACTCCAGGTTTACACAAGCGGTTTGACACTGTTTGAAAAGGGCTAATTTCGAGGTTAAATAGTCTTCCATATCGCTATGTTCTATGGCACTGATGTGATCTTCAGCAATATTTAAAAACACCCCCACATCAAAGCATACACCATATAACCTGCCGTACTTCAAGGCCTGGCTGGAAGCCTCTGTAACCATGTACGGTAGTTTGCGGTCGGCGGCATTGTTAAAATGCATCTGCAGTTCCAGCGATTCGGGTGTAGTAAGATGTGATTCCCGGGTAGTTTTCCCATCATAAGTATCAATCGAGGAAATTATCCCGGCAGTAGCCTGACCGAAGTCTTTTAAATATTCATCCACTATATATTTGACATAATATGCGGTAGTTGATTTACCTTTGGTACCGGTTATGCCGATAAGATTCAGGTTCTTCCAGGGGTAGTTATAATATAGGTTTGATGCCAGGGACAAGGTTTTTTGAATATCATCAACTATGAGACAGGGTATGGGCTTGTGGTAATTTACCTCGCTTACATACATGATAGCGCCTTTACGGATAGCCATATCCAGATATTCTTCTTTAAAACCCAGTCCTTTGCAGATAAAAAGGGTATCTGATCCTACTTTATTGGAGTTGTAGGCTACCTTTTGGACGGTTTTTTTAGCCGTATCCCGGGGGAGATCGTGGTATATTAATAAATTATGTGATTCTATAAGCTGTACGTATTCTGCTATGCTATGTTTCTTCATAGATTTCTGATCCTTCCGTTTGTCCTGAGTAATAAAAAAATCTGTCCTAAAATCTATGATAAGCATTTGCCGGTACTTGTCCAAACCAAATAATGCCAAAACCGCCCTGTGTCCTACACATACTAATCCCTGCGCAGGGCCTCGATGGGGTCCAAATTTGCGGCCTGATTGGCGGGTAAGATGCCAAAGATAATACCAATAGCGGCGGAAAATGTAAATGCCAGTAAGACCGTAGTCCAGGAAATCAACGGGGGCCACTTGGCCAGGGCAGATATAAGGAAGGCACCACCGATACCCAGCGCCATACCGATAATACCACCTAATAGGCATAGTACAACCGCTTCAATCAGAAACTGGATCAGGATATCCCGGCGGCGGGCACCCAGGGCCATACGTAACCCAATTTCCCGGGTTCGTTCAGTTACTGATACCAGCATAATATTCATAACCCCGATACCACCTACCAGCAGGGAAAACCCGGCAATGATTCCAATCACCAGAGTCATCACCCCGGTTACCTTATTTACTGCCTGAATCTCTTGTTCCATATCCACGCCCTGATATAAATCCTTACTATGATGGCGTTTTTCCAGTATTTTAACGCTGCTTTGCATGGCGGTTTTCACTTCTTCCGGGCTGCGGGTACCTCCCTCTATATAGGAGATGCTACCACCAGGGTAAATATCCAGCCAGACCCGCATAGGAATGTAAATTACTTTTGTTCCCATACCAAAGATTGAATTTTCGGCCTTGAGCAATCCGCAGACTACCATGGTCTGATTATCGATAATTATTCTTTTTCCCAGAGCACTGGTTCGGGGGAATAGCTCCTGAGCCAGTTCCTCATCAATAACTACTACCCGCCTTTTGCCCAGGCAATCACTGTTATTAAGAAAACGACCTGCGGTTATCTCCAGAGGATGCAAATGAGCATAGTCGGCTTCGGTGCCAAAAACCTGAGCAGTTTTTACCTTATCCCTACTTTTGATTGTGGAAAAAGTCTGAGCACAGGGGAGCAGGTATTCCAGTTCCGGGACATTGGCTTTTATAATCTCGATATCGTTCATGGTAAATTCCCTGCCGGTGGGAAGTTCATCCCTGCGCCAGTCCATCGTAATATAAAATAGATTGCTACCGAATTGCTCCATTTCCTTCATAATTGATTGCTGCCCACCCTGACCCACTGCAACTACGGCAATTACTGCGGTAATGCCAATCATTATACCCAGAGTGGTCAAAATAGAGCGCAGCATATTCGCCCGGATAGAATCCCAGGCTACACGAATACTTTCACCCAGGTTCATATATCACCACCACCTTCAACAGCAGATGGTTCTGTAAGGTGAGGATTTAGTATTTCGTCATTTATTAACTTACCATCACGAAAATGTAAGACTCTGCGGGCAAAAGCAGCTATATCATCTTCGTGGGTAACCAGTACAATGGTGGTATTCTCCTGGTGGAGTGAACAGAAGATGTTCATAATCTCCAAGCTGGTAACGCTATCCAGGTTGCCGGTGGGCTCATCGGCCAGAATAATATCCGGATTGTTTACCAGAGCCCGGGCAATGGCAATGCGCTGGCACTGGCCCCCGGAGAGTTCGGAGGGGCGATGATGGATTCGATCCAGCATCCCCACCCGGCCAATACAATCAAGGGCCCGGGCCTTACGTTCCTCTTTTTCCACTCCGGCATAAAGCATAGGTAACTCTACATTGTGCAAGGCGGTCATGCGGGGCAGCAGGTTATAATTCTGGAAAACAAAACCGATTTTGCGGTTGCGAATGGTTGCCAGCTGGTCACTGTTCATACTGCTGACTTCAACTCCACCCAGATGGTAAGCTCCGGAACCAGGGGTATCCAGGCAACCCATTACATTCATCAGAGTTGACTTGCCGGAGCCGGAAGGCCCCATTATCGCAACAAATTCTCCCATCTTTATATGCAAACTTACATCCCTAAGGGCATGAACCGGGTTGGATTGAGGACGATAAATTTTATTTATCTGCTCCATTTTAATCATGGTTATCATCTTTCGGGGTTGCAGTCGGCGTAGTTGCCTGACGTACCTTTTGCCCATTCTTAAGGTCGGCTGGCGGATTTATAATAAGCAAGTCTCCTTTTTTTATGCCTTTTGTCACTTCCAGGTAGAGTTCGCCTTCCACACCGGTAGTTACTGTCTGCAAGCGGGCTTTACCATCATCAAAAACCCATACTTGCTTTTTCCCTTTATTTTCATGCAGAGCCTCGTAGGGAATTACCAGGCGTTTCTTGGCAGCTACGCTGACAATCTCCAAATCTACAGAATAACCAGGTTTTAATCGACCGGATTTATCCTCTACACTGACCTTAATCGGTACTTCTACCTGGCGGGTATTATTGCTCTCTTTTACCCGGGCCAGACCTGCTACTTCAGTTACTTTGCCACTGAATTTCTTCTCTGGCAGGGCTGCGGCTTCTATAACTACCTTTTGCCCCGGTTTCACCCGGGCAGCGTCGGCCTCACTTACGCCAACTTTAACCTGCAAGCGTTCAGCCTGTCCTATGATTATAAATTTGTCTCCGGCTTTAATCATATCGCCGGGGCGGTTTTCCAGATTCAATACTACACCATCTATATCAGCTTTTATTATATAATGAGATATTTCTTCCTCAGCTGCTTGTACTGCGGTTTGAGCCTTGCTCAAATTAGCTTCAGCAGCTTTGCGCTCGGCTTCCCGGGGGCCGTTGCAGAGAATATCGTAGTTTTTTTGAGCCTTGAGGAAGGCCGCTTCCTGAACCATCAATTCCTGGCGGGCTGTCTCCATTTCCTGAGTACTGACAGCTCCTGCGGTATATAGTGATTCTTTACGCTGCCAATCTTTCTTTTTATTATCATAAGCGGTTTGGGACTCTTCGAATGCTGCCTTACCGATTGCCAGATCCTCTCTGGTTGGCGTTATAAGGCCTTTATAATTTGCCTCTTCACTTGCCAGACTGGCTCTGGCATCAGCCAGCGTTCTTTCCTCAGTTACACAATCAAAAGCTGCCAGCAATTGTCCCGCCTTAACCTGGCCGCCGGTTTTTACATATAACTGTTTTAATATCCTGGTATCGCGGGCAACTACTTCCTGTTTCTCTTGCAGTTCTATACTGCCGCTGGCATACACCTTTTCTCCCATACTCTTTTCTTCTACTTTTGTGGTATTTACCAGTTGACCGTTATAGGTATGATTGCGCCACAGGTTCAGACCAACTATCAGAGCAATAACTATTATAATGAGTACTATTTTGAATATCGGTGTTTTGCTTATAGCTTTTACGTTCAGGGCAGGCACCTTACAAGTCACTCCTCGCATTTACCATTGAATAGGAATTCATTAGTATAATAATTGCCATAGAAAGAAATACGGTAGCATTTCTACGCTAATTAAAAATTCATAATTAACCCGGCTACTTAGGGTTATCACGATTTTATTGCAATACTTCCCACTTTTGCTACCAGCACTACATTTTCGTGTTAGAGCATGGTGCTCATTTGTAAGGCACCATAATAACTCATACCCAGGGCATAGATTAGCCATACCAGAAAAACATAGATGCCTACCTTCTTAACTTCGCTCTTCATCAGGAAAGCTCCTCCCAGGGCAGCCAGATAAAGGCTCCATAACATAAAGGGGTTAATCTGGGCTGCCAGCATGGCGGGAAAAGTATAGGTATCAGGAGGGAACAAGAGATTCAGGCTGGTGGAAACATTACTGAAGTTTTCTACCGGAGTTGTTAGGCCTATTGCGAGCGCTATCAGGGAAGATAACAGCAGGGGCAGATAGGCCAAACAGAAAACAGCTTGCGGTACTGTACCTTATCCCCGGCAAAGGCATTGAACAATTTGAGCAGCAGGGCCATTATCAAGGCAAATAAAAGTGGTGTTAACAAGGCCCCTACTATAGTGCCTATAACTGCAGTAGTACCCACCATATTTATGGCCTCCGGGCTGGAAAGAGCCGGGTTATCGGGAATCCGCTGTAGCTGCATAATACTGAATTCTCTCATTTTTGATAACAGGGGCAAAGCGGCAACTAAGCTTATACTCGAAATTATGAGTAGAGCGGCGAGCCAGGCATGATTGCGCAAAAGATCCACAAAAACACTGCTCGGGCTGGTAAAAATACGGGACAATCTCTGCCCCAGGGACAGGGTATCGTTTTTTAATTCCAGTTCCATAAATAATCCCCCTTTTTGGTTTGGTAAACCTGCAATTTGGGTTGCAATAAATATTTTTCTTTATTGTATACTACTTTGCTTACTTCTGCCTTAACTTGGGTGAATTAAAAAATATTCCGCTAACATTAAAGATCATGGTTACCAGCACATTCTCACTCTCATCGCTAAATTCCGCATTATACCGCACTACCAGATAGTCCATGAGAACATATTTGCCGTCCTTTAAAAGGCTATAGGCCTTGTTTACAGTATGCAGATTGATGCCAATATCTTGCGCCAGCTGGCGTACGGAAGGCAGATTTTCTCCTTCCTTCAGTTCACCCCTGGCAATACCGGCAATGATTTGATGTTTTAATTGCATATATATGGGAGTGTCAGATTGAAAGTCAATAGCTAAAAACATTTGTCCTCCTAATAATATCCCTTGAAACAATAACAGCTATAATAGATTGTCAATATATTTAACAGGGTAATTAGTGGCATTATCGCGAAATAGTGAGGTATAATTGGTGTATAAAACAACACACTTATTAATATGCTAATAGAAGGATAAAGGAAGTGAAAGAAATGGGTGTGACATTTGTGAATAAAAAGAAACCGGTAAACTCTTCCACGTTTAATTTCATAAAAGATAATATTTTAACCATAACAGATATTACCAGAAGCAATAAGCTATCGGAAATACTTAACCAGTACGCCGGTAAAGAAACATCTGAAGTATATATTATACAAAACAATAAGAACAGAAATGCTGTAGGTGTTCTGGTAGACCTTGAACATTATGCACGGCTCTTAAAACTTCAAGAGGCCATAGAACAGGCTGCTGATGAGTATATGTACCAGATTGCACTATCACGCAAGGATGATAAGGCAACTGTTTCCCTATCGGATGTGGTAGAAGATGGAGATTTTAGCCTGGACGAACTAATATCAGGTCTCAATGATGTAGAGTTGGATGAGGATTAAGCCGTATGGCCGATAATAAGATTGAGCAGTTAAAAAAATTACTTCTTGAAAAATACAAAACAAGAGTGTTTTTTTCCAGTGAGGCAATTAAGGCTTACAAGTCATTTAGCCCGGGCAAGAGAAATGATGTCCTGAAGTTGATACTAAAGCAGGCGGAAAAAGGGGCGTTATTTAAACCAGATGGCAACGCCAACCGTTGTGAGGGACAATTACACCAGTTTGCCAAAATAAAGAGCAAACAGCTTAATCTCAGAATCATTTATCAACCTCAAGTAGACCCGGATGATGTTGTTGAGATGGGTATTATAGCTAGCTGGTTCAATATAGCTGCTGATTCCGGCCCACCTTTGGGTATAAGAACCCACCTGCCCACTGCGGCATAGGAGCAGTATTTTGGCCTTATTTTCGAGGAAACATGTTACCACGTGCGTTTCTTTCATACCGTGCCCTCCATTTGCATAAGCCTATTTTAATTATAAGCATTAAAAAAGTATTGCTCCAGAATTACTTTGTTGTCCAGGCCTTAAGTGCGGTAATAGTAGCCAGAACTAAAAATATACAACCCAAAACCCACTCGATTATTGGAGCGTAGGTAAAAAAGGATTTAGCTACTTGCCCAAAAATTACTGACGCGCTGAAACATAAACAGAATATAACAGTCCATTTTTGATATTTACTCATGTAAAATACCTCCCCGCGGACGTTATTGGTCACCACTAATACTTGGTTCCTCGTCTTCAAATAGTACCTCTATCTTAACCTCAAAAAAGCGGGCCATTTTAAATGCCAGTTTAAGCGATGGATCATAGCGTTCTTTTTCGATAGATAGATAATAGATAGGAATTTGCTTTTTTACCCTTCTCAGTATATCACTGGTCAATATTGT
>CAZOIC010000042.1:0-12430 GCA_964579945.1 uncultured Syntrophomonas sp.
CTTTACATCTGGGACACAGATATCGTGTAATACATTAGGTATTATACGGGAATCCTGGCTAAATCCAAACTTTTCAATAACCTCCGGGTCATTAAGCATTTCAAACTCTTTTTCCATTAGAAGCCTCTCCTCCTTTTTATTTGATTCAGGCTGTTGGCATTTGTATTAGGAATTGTCTATTATGGTTATAAATACCATCCAACCTACAATATACGATATTCACTATCGCTTCCTTGTGTTACATAGGGGTGACAGGGGGACGGGGTTGTTGACAACATTGAAAATGTTGTCAACAACCCCGTCCCCCTGTCCCAAAAAAATAGACCCGGTAAAGGGTCTATTAAAAGAGAGTGAATGAGATATGCAATTAACTAACCGTTACGTTAGTTAATAAACCTTATAGATATTTTTTATTCTTGGCCTGGTAATGAGTATGCAGCAGCTCGTGGGATTTGTGTCCCAGGGGTTCATGCAGGAACTCATCATACAGGGTCTTAACTTCAGGATTCTCATGGGATTTTCTAATCGCGCATTTTTCATCTTCTACATATATACTATCAATGCGCTCTACCCGTTTAGCGTTAGCCTTGGTAATAGGCTGTCCGCCACCGCCAATGCAACCGCCGGGGCAGGCCATGATTTCTATAAAGTGGTAAGGGGATTCTCCTGCTCTAACCTGATCCATCAGTTTACGGGCATTGGAGAGGCCATTGGCTATAGCCACCTTTACTACCGTGCCATCCAGGTCTACTTCCGCTTCCTTAATACCGGTAATACCGCGAGTTACTTCGAAATTAACATCTTCCAGAGTTTTTCCGGTTACTACTTCATAAACCGTTCTTAAGGCTGCTTCCATAACCCCGCCAGAGGCTCCGAAGATAACTGCTGCACCGGTATAGGCGCCCATCCAGGAATCGAAATTGGTGCCTGCCAGTTTATCGAAGTCCAGTCCACTCATGCGGAACAAACGGCCAATTTCTCTGGTAGTCAATACCAGGTCAACATCACGGTAGCCGCTGGCGTTCATTTCCGGTCGAGCAGCCTCGAACTTTTTGGCGGTACAGGGCATAATTGATACTGAATAAATCTTGGCCGGATTAATACCCATCTTATCAGCCCAATAGGTCTTTACCAGGGGACCAAACATCTGCTGAGGCGATTTACAGGTTGACAGGTTATCTAACAGGTCGGGATAAAAAGTCTCGCAGAAATTAATCCAGCCCGGGCTACAGGAAGTAAACATGGGCAGGGTTCCACCTTCTTTAAGGCGCTGCAGGAGTTCATTACCTTCCTCCAGTATAGTCAGGTCAGCCGTAAAGTTGGTGTGTAATACATAGTCAAATCCTACCTGGCGCAAGCCGGCTACAAAAACATCCATGGGCATATCGCCGGTCTTCATGCCAACTTCTTCACCGATGGCTACTCTTACTGCCGGAGCTATCTGCGTTACCACTACTTTGTCGGGGTCGGCGATGGCTGCCAGTAGCTTGTCAATTTCTTCTACTTCACCAATAGCGCCTACCGGGCAGGCATGAATACATTGACCACACATGACACATGCGCTATCCATCAGGTCGCCGCCCATGGTGGGTACTACCATAGAAAGAACTCCCCGGTTTTCCAGACCTAAAGCATTAACACTCTGGACTACGGTGCAGGCTTCTACGCAGCGCCGGCAGAGTATGCATTTATCCGGGTCTCTGAATATAGCAGGGGTGGAGTAGTCTTTTTTCAATCCTCTTACTTTGAGGGTAAACGGGTTATCGCGGATAAAATATTCATTGGCCAGGTCCTGCAGTTCGCAATTGCCGTTGCGGATACAATTCAAGCAGTCCTGGGGATGATGGGCCAGAATCAGCTCCAGTATAGTCTTTCTGGCTTCAATTACTTTGGGGGTGCGGGTCTTAACAACCATGCCTTCCATTACCGGCTGAGCACAGGCGGCCGCAAGAAGTCTGTTTCCTTCAACTTCACATACACATACCCGGCAGTTAGCTTTTACTGCCTGGTCAGGATGATGACATAGTGTAGGAATTTTGATACCGACTTCTTTAGCTGCCTGCAGGATGGTTGAGCCTTCGGGAACGGATACTTTGATTCCGTCTATTGTTAAATTAACCATTACATTCCCTCCTTTTTGCTCTTTCCTACATTAATTTGGCATTGTAGTCGGTGCCAAAGTGTTTAATAGTTGTAAGTATCGGTGCGGGTGCTGCCTGTCCCAGTCCACAGAGGCAGGCGATGGACATTACATTGCCCAGTTTTTGCATCAGTTCAATATCCTTCAGGCTGCCCTGGCCGCTATTTACTAATTCCATAAGTTCATGCATACGGGCCGTTCCTTCACGGCAGGGGGCACATTTGCCGCAGGATTCATGTTCAAAAAACTTGGCAATACGGGTAGTAACATCTACAATATCACGGGTCTCATCAAGAACAAATACAGCGCCCGACCCCAGGGAAGCACCAATTTCAGACATATTATCAAAGGCCACCGGGGTATCTAAAAGGGAATCAGGGATAAAGGCTCCGGAGGTTCCACCTATCTGACCGCCTTGAACTTCTTGCCTCCGGGGATGCCACCACCAAACTGGTAAATAATTTCTCTAATAGTAGTGTTGGTAGGCACTTCTACAAAAGACTTGTTATTTACATCTCCAGTTAAGGTAAACACTTTAGTTCCCGGATAGGAAGGGACTCCAATAGCCGCATACCACTCGGCACCTTTTTCGATTATTACTGGGACATTGGCAAAGGTTTCAACATTGTTAACGATGGTAGGTTTCATCCACAATCCTTCCGAAGGGGGATAAGGGGGTTTGAAACGAGGCTCGCCTCTTTTGCCTTCGATAGATTCGATAAGGGCAGTTTCCTCGCCACAGACATAAGCTCCGGCGCCGCTTCTGACCTCAATATCAAAATCTTTAAGGACGCCTTTTTCCTTAGCTTGCTTAATAGCAGTGTTCAAAGTATTGATGAGTTGGGGATATTCTCCACGCAGATAAATAAAGCCTTTTGCTGCTCCAATTGCATAGGCGCATATAGCCATACCCTCGATAAGGGTGTGGGGGTCGTTTTCCATAATCAAACGGTCTTTATAAGTGCCGGGTTCTCCTTCATCGGCATTGCAGACTACATATTTTTCATCGGCATTGGCTCTGTAGGCAAAAGACCATTTCTGCCCGCAATTAAAGCCAGCACCACCCCGGCCTCTTAAATTAGACTTCTTAACTTCTTCAATGAGCGCTTCTCTATCCATACTGCTGGCTTTTTCCAGGGACTTATATCCGCCCTGGGCAATATAGTCATCAACCTTTAAGGGATCGATTTTGCCATAATTGCGCAGTACGATTCGCATCTCTTCGGCCATCTTTTGACCTCCTTTCTTTATGCTTGTGTCCCGATTTGCAACCAATAATTCTTAATCTCAATTACGTTTTACGTTACTACTTGTATTCTGCCAGGATGGCAGGTACTTTTGCTGGACTTACATCTAGATGAACTTTACCGTTTATGGTTATTACCGGAGTTGCCTGGCACTGTCCTACACATTCAGTGTATTCCAGGGCGAACTGGCCATTAGCCGTACTTTCTCCCATTTTGACACCCAGTTCTCTCTCCAGAGCAGCTACTACTTCAGCTGCACCAGCTACATGGCACGGCGCACTTTCACATATTCTGATTACATTCTTGCCCCTGGATGCAACTGAAAACATGGAATAAAACGTAGCTACGCCATAAGCTTCACTGGCAGGAAGGTTAAAAGCCCGGGCTGCTTCGGTCACCGCCTCTGCCGGCAGGTAGCTCAGTTCCTTCTGCACCGCATGATAAGCCTCAATTATCCCCCCGGGCTTATCCGCATAACTGGCTATGATAGCCTTATAATCCATCCACATATCCCTCCTTTCCTAATAATGTTGCTTGGAATAGCTATTGCTATAATGAAAGCTGTATGCTCAGCTAATACAAGTCCCCAGGTCTTAACGTTCCTGGCATATAATTACATTCCAAAAATGCCAGAATCATCAAAGAAGATCCTGGCATTAAATGTTGGGGTTAATCCCACGCAACAATACCCATACGAAAACGTACTAAACGGGAATAGTGTGGTAATAGCCAAAACTCTAGGCCAGATAGTATTATCTATCACAATTAAATTGCTTGTAATACCCCAATCTTCTTTCCAACGGGAGGCGCAGACGTTTCCCTCTGCACCCTTCGGGTCTTAAAATCTCACCCAGTGGCCTGAAGTCCATAGCAATTTGCATTAGGGCGGCAGGCTCGAAGATTTATTAAAAAACTATATTATTTTGGCACTTTGGCATAATATGTTAATATTTTCACTAATGTTTTTCCACAACCTCCCATAAGACATTCATCACATTCTTATTCTGCAAAATAGTAGAAATTCCTGCTGCAGAAATAAAAATATTTTACCGTGGTCATAAAAATTATTTGGGTTTAGGGGGACACAGGGGGACGTTTTCGGTGTGTCATTTAAATGACACACCGAAAACGTCCCCCTGTGTCCCCCTAATGCAATGCCTTTTCCTTTTGCTACCAGCACCTATTTTTGTACGGATGATATAATCTCGGGTATTAGTTCACTTATTTCCTTAAAATTGTTTTCCCCGTTAAGAGAGAATAGTCTTATCTCATCATCCCTAATGATAACCAGGGCTACTGGCGCCACTTTTCCTCCGGCACCGGCGCCCCCCGCACCTTTTGCCATTTCACCACCGGCAGCGCCGTTACCGGCTCCAAATGAAATGCTTAAAAGGGGAATTATAATAAAATTACCCGCTTCAATGGGCGTACCCATGACGGTTTCACTTTTAAAAAATACTTTTATCTTATCAAATAAGAGTTCCAGTTCAGAAATCATCTTTGTCACTATTCCTTCCAAACATTTACTGAATAACCTCCATACCCCAAGGCGCGAACGCAACCAGGCATGAAAATATTTTGACGCGAATACACGGGAGATTTATAAAAATATCCGCGTCTAATTAATGTCTATGTTTTACATCTGACCGGAAAGCTGCTTATAAATGGCATCGGCAATACCAAAGGAACCAGTTTTGCTCATGGAACGGGCATATTCCATGTAAAGCATAGATTCAAAAGTCTCAGTGGCGAAACTACGTCCGGTAAATTCACCGCGAGGTATGCTCTGGCGCATTGAGTCCAGTATTTTGTTTACAAACACGCTTTCCAGATCCTGGCAAGCAGCATACAGCTTCTTATTATTCTTCTCATTAATAGCGCTTTCCAGACAACGGGAGAAATCCTTTTTTTCTATTGTTTCCCCGTATGATGGGGTTGCGGTCATTATCTTAGGTGCCCCGGAAATGCTGTTAACCATAATCCATTACCTCCTCAAGTTAGCGGCGGTCTGCAGCATTTCGTCGGAGGCCTGAATAAGCTTGGAATTAAACTCATAGGCTCTCTGAGCTGTTATCAGGTTAACCATTTCTTCAACTACCTGAACATTGGCCATTTCCAGGTAACCGGAATTAAGGGTAATGCTGCTGTCTGATTCCGGTTCCCATTGTACCGCTTCCCCCGAGTTAGCCGTGGCTTGATAAAGGTTTTTGCCAATTCTTTGCAATCCGGCGGGATTACTGAATTTAAATATCTGCAAAGGTTCACTGGCAGTTTGCGGTTCAATTGAACCAGGCAATATATAACTAACGGTACCATCAGCAGCTATGTTCGGGTCAGTGTAATTTTCCTCCAATGCTTCTGGACCCAGATATAAATAGCCATCAGCAGTAACTAATTGACCGGAGGCATCAACTTTTATGGCCCCATCCCTGGTATAAAGGGGTTCCTCATAGCCGGGGACCTGAATCGCAAAAAAACCGGTCCCGGTTCCACTGATAGCCACGTCCAGAGGATTTTCGGTATGTTGAAGATTTCCCTGAGCAAAAAGGGTATTGATGGCGGCAGGTCTTACTCCCAGGCCAACAGCCAGGCCAACCGGCTCATTGCGGTTTTCATCTGCGGCCGGCCGTTTAATAGTCTGATAAAGCAAATCTTGAAATTCAATTCTTTGTTTCTTAAATCCAACAGTATTTACATTGGCCATATTATGAGCCAGGGTATCCGTGTTCAATTGCTGCGCGTGCATTCCCGTACTCGCAGTGTAAAGAGCCCTCATCATAACGCCGTTCCTCCTCTATTTATGAAACGTTAAACTGGCGGTATTTTAATCAATCAATACCACCGCGGGCCCCTCCAATTGAGTCCAGCCCGTAAACACGCTTACTTAGTGCTAATATCGTTTTAATAACCAAAAAGGTTTAGAGCAGGAGTAGATAAAAACATGTCCATAATTGCCATATGGTTCAAATATATAATTATATCTCTATTTTTCGCCTGATATAGTAAAAATACTTAAAAAGTAGAATAGGCACATTTTAATAGCCCCTTTCATATATTAATAATATTCACCAGCAGTATTTGAACAAAGGGGTGAGAAAATGGTTAAAGTATCTGATCTAAAAGCCAAAGACGTGGTCAATATTTTGGATGGTAAAAAACTGGGCCATATTTGCGATATTGAATTAGAATTAGAAATTGGCAAAGTAATTGCTATTATTGTTCCCGGGCGATGGCGGGGTTTTAGCATCTTTGCTAAACGCGAGGAGATTGTTATACCCTGGAAAAAAATTGTTCGTATAGGAAGAGACGTAATTTTGGTTGAGGTACCAGTAGTTCAGGAAATTGACGATCATAAGCGTAAGGACTATTATTTGGATGACGATAATTTCTAAACTGTTTTAGGAAAGTTGAACATATGGCAGCAATTGTTCATAATAAGGGCAGACTGGTATGATGTGAGTTAACTGCATTATTCGAAGCATGGGAGTGATTGATGATGCGCTGTCCTTATTGTCAGGAGTACGAAAGCCGGGTAATAGATTCCAGATCCAGTGAAGATGGATGTACTATACGCCGGCGGCGTGAGTGTATTAATTGCAAAAGGCGGTTTACTACCTATGAGCGGGTAGAAGAAAGACCCTTACTGGTGGTGAAAAATGGTGGGGACCGCGAACAGTTTAGCCGGGAAAAAATCCTTAAGGGTATTAGCAAGGCTTGTGAAAAACGACCGGTCAGCCTGGAGGAAATGGAAACCGTAGTAGCTGATATTGAAAGGGAATTAAGAGATAATTTTGACCGGGAAGTAAGCAGTAAAGTTATCGGTGAAATAATTATGGACAAGCTGCAAAACCTGGATGAGGTAGCTTATGTTCGCTTTGCCTCCGTTTATCGGCAGTTTGGCGATTTAAACAGTTTTATTAAGACTATCGAACAGTTAAAAAACAAGTAAGTACACAAAATCACCGACGGTGTAGACTAATGCGCTGTTATTCCGGATCTACTAAATCAGGCTCCTCCAATGCTTTTTGTAGCAGGTCTTTAGCTGCCTCTACCAGGTTTGACGGTACAGAAATCTCAACTTCCGCCATGGGGCCAATGCTTACGGGTAACTGCGATATTTCCCGGCGCAGAATTCTCATAGGAATACCATAAGATCTTAGCAAACTGCTAATAACCATATCCTGAGGAGGGTATACCTTTTCAATAGTAACCCAGGAATCTGAGGTTGGCTTATTGCCTCCAGGGTAATCTTCCTTCTGGTACCTGGCCAAGCGCTGGTAACCGGGATAAAACATACTATCACCTCCTGTAGATAATATTTTAAACTAAAAAGAAGGGAAGAACAAATGCCCGGCTATGCATGGATAAATAATGGTATATGTTACATTACTGTTCCCCATTGGGCTGAGCAAGGAGTTAATGTGGCTTTCTCGACCCGCCTGGGAGGAATCAGTCAGTCCCCTTATAACACTCTGAACTTTGGTCTACATGTGGGGGACAGAAGGGATGATGTAATAGAAAATCGACGCCGTTTCCTGAAATTGTTCTCACTTACTCCGGAAGATATGGTATGCTGCGAGCAGGTACACGGTAATTCTGTAGCTATTGTAGGTAAAGATGAAAGAGGACGGGGAGCCCTGGATTACAACACTTCTCTGCCCGGCTATGATGCTATGGTTTGCAGAACTCCGGGTATAATGCTCAGTACTTTTTATGCTGACTGTTTTCCGATATACCTGTTTGACCCCGGCCAAAGGGTGGTAGCCATTGCCCATAGCGGGTGGAAAGGGACTATGGGGCAAATTGCAGTTCAAACCTTAAAGGTAATGCAAACAGAATTTGGTTGCTCTCCGGAAAATACGGAAGTTTTCATTGGCCCTGGTATTGGCGGGTGCTGTTTTCAAATTGGACAGGACCTGGTTAAGCAGGTGAAAGAGGAGTTTCCCGGGCTAAATGGAATACTTAACTATGAATTTAATAAGTCTACCTGGGATTTACAGCTTACCAACCGGCTGATGTTGCAAGATAATGGGGTCAGACCGGATAATATAATTGATTGCGGACTCTGTACGTCATGTAATTCGGAAGTTTTCTTTTCCTATCGCCGGGAAGAGGGGACAACTGGCCGCATGGCTGCAGCTATCGGTCTAAATTATTGAGGTGATACCATGTATAGCCCTAAAATACTTGTAGTTGATGATGAAACCTATATTGTAGAACTGGTCAAATTTAACCTGGAGAAAGAAGGCTACCGTGTCATAGTAGCCTTTGATGGTATGCATGCTCTGGAAATGGTTAAAGAAGAAAACCCTCACCTGATTCTGCTGGATATAATGCTGCCCGGTATAGATGGTTTGGAGGTTTGCCGGACTTTAAAACAGGACCCTAATTACAATACTATCCCTATTATTATGCTAACTGCCAAGGGGGAAGAATTTGATACCGTACTGGGCCTGGAAATGGGTGCTGATGATTATATTAAAAAACCGTTTAGCCCTCGCGAAATGGTAGCCCGGGTTAAAGCCCGGCTGCGCGCTCTAAAGATACTGGAAGCTGAGAAAGCGGTGGGCAAGAGAATCTTTGTAGTAAAAGATTTAATCGTAATTCCTGACAAATATGAGGCCTTTTTAGGTGAGGAAAAGCTGGAGTTGACCCCTAAAGAATTTGAACTGCTTACTCTGATGGCTTCTAATCAGGGCAAGGTGTTTACACGTGAATCCCTGTTGGAGAAAGTCTGGGGGTACGAATACTCTGGAGACACACGTACAGTTGACGTTCATATCAGGCACCTGCGCCAGAAGCTAAGGGATGATTCCAGCTTTCCTCTTTATATAGAAACAGTAAGAGGTGTCGGTTACCGTTTTATCGAAGGAACCTCCAACGGTTAGAAAAACCGAGGTGTATGAAATGGCAGTAATATTGGATAATAAGCATATCGATGCAATTATGACCAGCCTTATGGATGGTATCATAACCTTTGACCGCAACGGTGTAATAATTATGGCCAATAAAGCAGCAGAAAGCCTGTTTTTAGTACGTAAGGACGGATTGCAGGGTCGTACTCTGGAAGAGACAGGTGATGAAATTAGTTCCATGATAGGGGAAGTCTTGCTCAGGGGTAATGAAGTATTTGCTGAAATGTTAATTCAACCACGTACTCAGATTTACCGGGTGCATGTTATGCCTATAAAAAGCGATAACAGGGATATCGAGGGTGCAGTGGCCGTATTTCGTGATGTTACTGATGCCAGGAACTTTGACCAAATGCGGTCGGAGTTTGTAGGTAACGTATCTCATGAATTACGTACCCCGTTAACTTCAATCAAGGGCTTTGTCGAGACGCTTTTAGATGGGGCTATGGAGAACAGCGCCATTTGCCGTCGTTTTTTAAGTATTATTGATGCCGAGACGGAGCGCTTGAGTCGCCTTATTGAAGATTTGCTTACCCTGTCATCGATTGAATCCAAGGAGCGTATTATTAATCCCCGGCCAGTGTGTTTAATACGTTCCATCCGCAGTGTAATGAATATTATGGGACCACAAATAAGCGAGAAATCATTGCATGTTGAATTCATCTGTGAACCAGATTTGGCATTAATATATGCTGACGAAGATTTATTAAACCAGGTGTTAATTAATCTGCTGGATAATGCCATTAAGTATACCCCGCGGGAGGGAAAGGTCATAATACGTGCCTACCGGACCGACAGTCGGGTTATAACTACGGTTACCGATACTGGTATGGGTATTCCCCATGACAGCCTGCCCCGGGTGTTCGAACGTTTCTACCGGGTGGACAAGGCTCGTTCCCGCCACCAGGGAGGGACAGGTCTGGGATTAGCGATTGTTAAACATATTGTAGAATCCCATGGGGGAGAGGTCTTCGTAGAAAGCGAATACGGTAAAGGCGCGACTTTCGGAGTCAGTTTCCTGGTAGTGTAGGGAACGGCCCCTGTGCCGTTCCGTTATGGGTTATAACAAAATAGATTTTTAATTCACGCGGATGGCGCGGATCAATAGGATTCACGCGGATTTTTTAAAAAAATTGGTAAGGTGTAAGGTGATTAGAGTGGATTTACAGGAAAGGATTACTGTAGTTAAAAATCGCATAGCCGCCGCAGCTGCTAAAAGCGGACGTACTGCAGCCGATATTATGTTGGTGGCGGTAAGTAAAACGGTAGATAGTGAAACCGTACGCCGTGCTTATGAACTGGGTGTTACCGATTTCGGGGAAAACCGGGTTCAGGAATTTAATCGTAAAATTAGAGAAATTCCTCAGGCTCGCTGGCATCTTATTGGTCGTTTGCAGACCAACAAAGTTAAAGACGTAGTAGGCATGGCAGTATTGATACATTCCCTGGATCGTTGGAATTTGGCGGAAGCCTTGAACAAAAGGGGATTACAACAGGGGGTTACGTTACCCTGCCTGCTGCAGATTAATATTGCCGGTGAGGAACAGAAAGCAGGTATTGAGCCAGATGAGGTCGAAAGTTTCCTGGAATCACTGGGGCAACTAGAAGCATTGAGGATAGAAGGCCTTATGACCATGGCTCCCCTGCTTGCTGAAGGGGAAAAAGCGCGACCGGTTTTCAAAGAATTATACCAAATTAAAGAAAAAATGAGTAAAAATCGATATAATAATGTTAACCTGCGTTATTTGTCAATGGGTATGTCACAGGACTATGAGGTGGCCATTGAAGAGGGGGCCAATATAGTCCGGGTAGGAAGTGCTATTTTTCATTACGAATGAGCGTAAGCTTTGACATAGATACTAACATGGATAGAAATCCAAGGAGGGTAAACAATGGGCGTATTCAACAAAGTGTGGACCTGGCTGGGGTTGGAAAGTGAAGAGGTATTGAGGGAAGAATATGTTTCTTTACCGGGAAATGTTGAAGACAATTCGAAGACACCATCTAATATCGTAAGTATACATAGCAATAAGACCATGAAAGTAGTTGTTTGCGAACCAGATAGTTTTGAAGAAGTTCAGGTACTGGCCGATCATTTAAAAAGCAGAAAACAGCTGATACTAAATTTCGAAAACACGCAACCGGATGAAGCCCGCAGGATAATCGACTTTATCAGCGGGACTACCTATGCTCTGGATGGCAACAGCCAGCAGTTGGGGAAGAACGTTTTTGTCTTTGCCCCCAATAATGTTGAGATTGCCAAAGACTCCCGGAGCATAATCCGCAAACCGGGGCTGCTTAATCCCTTTGGAGGTGAGCGCTAGTGCCTTCATGCCTGGGAATCATAGGCTGTGGCAATATGGCTAACGCTATCGTAAAAGGATTAAGTGTAGACAAAGCCGGTTTTCAGGATATTCTGGTAAATGATATCAATGAGGAAAAAGCCCTGACATTTAGACGGGAATACGGAGTTAAGGCAGTAGATTACCAAACCTTATGGAAAGAGTGCGCTGCAGTAATCCTGGCGGTCAAGCCTTACCAGGTAAAAGAAGTCTTAAACTTGGGACGGAGCCATTGGCGTCCGGAGCAACTGATAATATCTATTGCTGCCGGTATCAAATTGGCCAACATGGAAGCAGCTACCGATAACCTGCTACCGGTTATCCGGGTCATGCCCAATACCCCATGTCTGGTTGGTCAGGGAATAACAGCAGTTGCTGCCGGCAGTAAAGCTGCTGAGGCCGAAGTGGATTTAGCCATGCGCATATTTAACTCCCTGGGTACAGTCGTAAAGATTGACGAGAAGTATATGGATGCAGTTACAGCTGTTTCCGGCAGCGGACCAGCATATGTTTTTTTAGTAGTAGAAGCCTTCATGAATGCCGCATTACAGATAGGTTTGGATATTAATTTGGCGCGAGAGCTGGTGATAAAGACTATGAAAGGTAGTCTGGAGATGCTGGAGCAAAGTGGTGAGCATCCGGCAGTTCTGCGCCAGGACGTTTCTTCTCCCGGAGGCACCACCATCGCAGGGATAAGGAAATTGGAGGAAAATGGTGTACGCAAAGCCTTTTTTGATGCGGTAGAAATGGCTTATAATAGGTCTATTGAACTTTCCAGCGATGATTAAC
>CAZOIC010000043.1:0-12134 GCA_964579945.1 uncultured Syntrophomonas sp.
TTACGGTGAACAATACACCGCAAACCATCACCGATGGGGCAGCGGACGATAAAAAGTAACAAATAATTGAATAAGTAATATCCAAAATGTAATCAGGGGTTTTTTATTGTTTATTGCTCCTGTCACGTCTATTCCTCCTGTTTTTTTTGATATTATATCTGATTGCGATTGTTATATATGTCTAAAGGAGGTAAATTTTGTCAGGGGTTTTAACTGCTATGGTCAATTAGGTGACGGGACAACGACTGATAGATCAACACCAGCACAAGTGAGTGGGCTTACAGGTGCTATTAAAGCCATTGCAGCAGATGCTGCTCATACGGCAGTGCTGAAAGAAGACGGAACAATATGGACCTGGGGTTATAACTATAATGGTCAGTTAGGAGACGGGACAACGACTAATAGAGCAACGCCGGCGCAAGTAAGTGGACTTATAGGTATTAAAGCTGTCGCAGCAGGTGATTCACACACGGTAGCGGTGAAAGAAGATGGAACAGTATGGGCCTGGGGCTATAACTATAATGGTCAGTTAGGAGACGGAACAACGACTGACTAAACGTTTGTTGCCGGATCCAGAAGCCATAGATTTAATAAAGCATGTGTGTCAAGTCAAAAGCGCGTCAGATTTACAAAAGCTGGACAAAGCAGTGAGAAATGAATATTTAAGAAAACTCAAAGAGGAATACCATCTATCAATCAGACAGATCGAGAGATTGACTGGTATTAATCGGGGGATTATTCTTAACGCCTAAATGTTGTCAACAACCCCGTCCCCCTGTCATCTGCAGGCGTATGAGGTCAATACGCATACCGTCCATCCTGACGATTTTTAAATTAATGTGGCCTTCGGTTATCTCATCGCCTTCTTCAGGGCTTTTACCTAACTTGCCCAGTACATAACCGGCCAGGGTGTTATACTGATCCTCATCATCCAGCGGCAGCTTAAAGCGCTCTACCGCATCGTCTATAAACATGCGGCCACTGGCCAATATAGTACCATCTTGCGCCACTGTAAATTCGGGTTCTTCATGGTCATATTCATCCTGGATATCACCCACCAATTCCTCCAGTACGTCCTCCAGGCTTACAATACCTGCGGTACCTCCATATTCATCTATTACTATGACTAGATGCTCCCTGCGTTTTTTAAACTCGGCCAGCAATTTATCCAGAGGCATACTTTCTGGTATAAACACTGCCTCTCGCTTAATCTCACTTAGGTTTTCTATCCTATCATTAAGGTACATCAAGTCTTTAACATTTATCACGCCGATAACTTCATCCGGATTGCCATCAATCAAAGGGAAACGAGTATGCCCGGACTTGCGTGCTATCTCCATATTGCTTTCCAGTTCCAGTTCCATATCCAGAAAAACCACATCTGGTCGGGGAACCATTATTTCTTCAGCCACCTTTTCTTCAAAACGAAAAACATTTTCCAATAGCTCTTGCTCGGTGGCATTTATTTGCCCGCTCTTATAGCTTTCACCAATGAGGATACGTAGTTCCTCTTCACTGTGAGCTACCGCATTATCGCTGGGGGGCTCGAATCCCAACCGCATAATAAACCAGTTGGCAGTACCGTTAAGAAGCATCACCGCGGGATAGAATAGACGGTAAAAAAACTGCATAGGCCGGGCCAACCCGAGCGCAATGTTTTCCGCCTTTTGAATAGCCAGGGATTTGGGAGCCAGTTCGCCAAAAACAACATGTACAAAGGTAATTAAGGAGAAGGCAACTATAAAAGAAATAGATGTAACCAGAGCTGGCGAACCTATTCCCCATCTGGTTAATAGAGGTTTTAGCAATGAGGCTACTGCTGGTTCCCCCAGCCAACCCAGACCTAAACTGGACAGGGTGATGCCGAGCTGGCTGACTGAAAGATATGCGTCCAGGTGGTTAACACAATGGTTAGCCGATTCAGCTTTATGATTACCTTCGGCTATTAGCTGGGTCAGGCGGGTGGGACGAACCCGGACAAATGCAAACTCGGCGGCTACAAAAAGGGCGTTAAGCAGCACCAGTCCAAGGGCTGCCAGGACCTTCAAAACACTAAAGGTTATGCTTATAAAAGCTGTTTCCATCCATATCTCCTTTTACCGGATAAGTCTATTTGTTACTAAAATAATTTCATTAATAAAAGGTTATGGCCATAGAATTATAGGAGGTAGATACAAAAACTCAAGTATCGGAAATATTAATAGTATGCCCTATATTTATAGTATTGGCAAATTTTACAGGCACAAATTTATTCAAAATCTTGGTATAATCAGGACTTTGTATAAAATTACATTTATGGTAAGCTAATGAACTAGAGATATATATTGTATTGAGGAGGACCTAATCATGCAGTTTTCCCTTAGAAATAAACTCCTGCTTATTACCATAATAATATTGCTGGTATTTGGAATGGCATCATTTTTTTATACAATAAATACGGTAAGCAACCTGGCCCGGGAGGATTTTATGGAAAAACTTAAAGGGGATTCCCAATTGGGTTATTCTTTTCTTGATTTATATTATCCCGGAGACTGGGAAGTTAAAGACGGCAAATTGTTTAAAGGCGGTCACTTGATTAACGAAGACACGGTTGTGGTTGACAAAATCAGGGAGAAGACTGGTTCTGTGGCAACAATATTCCTGGGTAATACCAGAGTGGCTACCAATGTAATCAAAGAGGGTAAACGGGCGATCAATACCGAGTGTGCCCCTGAGGTAGAAGAGAACGTTTTGAGACAGGGGAGTACATATAGTGGTGAAGCCGAGGTAGTAGGTGTTAGTTATGAAACCCTTTATACTCCCATCCGTAATGTTGAGGGCCAAATAATCGGCATGTGGTTTGTGGGCGTTGAAAAAACTCGCTTGCAAAACATAACCCGGGATATTCAACTGCAATCAATCTTAATATCTGGTCTAATGCTGCTGTTAGGTTTTCTTTTCATGTATGGTATATCCCGTGCCTTCGCCCGGGATATTGAAAGCCTTTTGGTTTCATTAAAAGAAGTATCCCAGGGCAATCTGGGAACTGAATTTGATAATCAGGGAAAAGATGAAATAGGTCAAATAGCCCGGAGCCTCGATTTTACTGTAAAAACTACCAGTCATATTCTGGCTGATATTAAAGAACGATTTATCCAGGTACAGAGACTGGGCCAACAACTAACTATAAGTAGTAAGGAAATAGATGAAAATACCATCCAGGCGTCGGTTGCCACTCGGGAAATTGCTGCTGGAACCGTGGAAATATCGGCTGCTATTGAACAGATAAATGCCTCCGGCCAGGAGATTAATTCAATGGTGCATGAACTTGCCCGGCAATCGGAAGAAGGGAGATTACAGGGACTGGAAATAGAAGAAAGAGCTTTGGATGTACAACAAAAAGCACAGGTCTCTATAGGAAACACCACTGGTTTATATGAGAAAATCCGGGCTGATATCGTTAAAGCCATTGAAGAGGCCAGGGTAGCGGAGCAGATTGGGCACCTGGCTCAAAAAATATCCGGAATTGCAGAGCAAACCAACCTGTTGGCTTTAAATGCCGCTATAGAGGCGGCTCGGGCCGGAGAACATGGCAAGGGTTTTGCCGTAGTAGCTAATGAGGTGCGAAAATTAGCTGAAGACTCGGCTCAGACGGTAAATGATATTCAAATTCTAACTGCCCAGTTACAGACATCGATTAGTAATCTGATTAATAATTCCAATGGATTGCTGGACTTTATAAACAATATCGTCATTCGTGATTATGGCATAATGGGTAAAATAGGGGAACAATACTTTAACGATTCCCGCATATTTCATAACCTCACCCTGAAATTTCAGGAAAGCATTAACATGGTGGTAAGGGCCATGGGGGAAATTAATGCCTCTATTGAAGCTACTTCGGCTATTGTAGTCGAGGCTTCTCACGGTTCCCAATCTATTGCTGATAATGCCGACAAAATTGCCGAGTTAACCCCTGGACTTATGCGCGTAGCAGATGAACTGGAAGATAACATGCAGTCGGTTGACAGGTTAATCCAGCGGTTCAAATTGTAATGCTTGGAATACAAAAATTCTCATAAAATAGCATAAAATTTCAGAAACAATAAGATGTTGTTAATAACGACACAAAGAGATAATATTATGGCATAGTGGTTCCGCTGCAAAACCCCCTGATTCTATTATTTGTAGCGGGGAAATTAATTTCCCCACTGGCTAGAAAAGACTGATATAGCGCAGGAAATGATTTCCTGCCACGCCGTGTAGCGAGAATCATGTTTTGTATGGAGAAACAAGAAGTTACCTGGATTACATCAGCAAGGTAGTTTCTTTGTTAATTAAGGAAAAATATGAGTGATGATTTTTCAAGCAAAGAAAGAAATAATGACTTAAATATAGAAAACAGCAAGACGGAAGAGCAAACCAGCTATATCACTATGAAAATAGTAGCCTTTCTCAATGCCCGCCATTATATGGTGTTTGCTGATAAAAAGGGTAAGCCCCATGGGCATTCCTGGCAGTTACAGGCTGAAGCTAGAGTTCCGGTTAAATATAATTCCTTTATTAAATTTGAGGATTTGGATAAGCTCCTGAATAAACTGCTAGCACCTTATCAAAGAAATGTGCTCAATGACATTTCCCCTTTTGATATCATCGAACCCCTCACCGAAAACATCACTGTGTATTTTTTTAATGCATTATATGACGCCCTGGAAAACCTTGATGTTGATTTGGTCAGGCTTTCCGTGTGGGAAAACCCAACCAAGGGCATCGAGATTACGGAGCGGTTGCCGCAGTATTTTTCCAGTCAGGATAATAAATCGGTATCAGCTTCAGTAATAGAAAAGACTTTAAAAGAAGTGGCGTTTAGTGTAGATAATGACGATTCACTTTCGTCCTCTCCTTCCCCATCCAATCTGGAGCAGGACATTAATCAAATTATTACAGGGATTTTATCCGGGGACGAACCGGTATCCGAGGCACTGGTAAGTACCAATGATATAATTCCTGAGCATACTCAGCCCTCGGAGGTTATAGATGAAGTTAATGGCGAGAAAATGGTAGCATCAGGAAACGCCTCTCTTTCCAGGTTGTCTGAAGGAGTCATTGAGACAATAAAAACCCGGTTAAATTCAGGAGACAGCTCAGTTGAAGATGAGGCGGAACATTCTGCTTACCCGCTATGGCAAATTCTCCTTGCCATATTAATTATTTCGGGAGTAGCTATATGGGCTTACTGGCCTTTGCTCAATGCCCCCCTTTATAAGGTCTATCCCTGGGGTTCAGATACCTGGGGACATTTGTTCAAAGCCCAGTTTTTATACCAGGAAATATTAAAGGGGAATTACTACCCCCAATTTATGGCGGACTGGTATAATGGCTGCCAGCCTTTCAGGTACTGGGCTCCTTTACCCTATTACCTTTTAGCATTGATCAATCATTTTACTAAAAACATTTTTGTGGCGGGTAATTATTACATATTTTTCTGTGCCTTACTTGGTGGAATTGGTTGTTTGCTACTAGCACGCCGGATTGGTTTATGGCCGGCAGTTATGCTGGGGATTATCTGGTTGATATGGCCTGACAATGTACAAATAGCACTATCTGAGGGGAATTTGCCTCGTATTCTGGCAACTGCTTTTTTACCCTTTCTTTTATATACCTTTATGGAAGCAGTGAAGGACCAAAAAAGAGTTTGGCCGTTTTTACTTACATTAATTATTATTCATATCGTGATTTTATGTCACGCTATGATTGGAGCAGTATACATAATTTGTTTGTTAATGTTTGGCTTCGTGTGGTGGCTTTTTGGCGGGTGCAGTTTTACCGGGTTAATACGCAGCATAGTTACCATTATTCTAGGCGTAATAAGTTCAGCCTGGTGGTTACTCCCTAGTTTAAAAGGGGGGCTTACATCAATGGGTAATAATGCTGCTGGAGGAGTCAGATACGTATTACCCAATATCTCGTTTAACCCATTTTTCCGATTTACCAATAAGGAAGAGTTTTATTGGGGAATTACTGTGTTAGTCGTTACCTTGATTTCTATAACCTTATGGAAAAAGAAGACGGCATGGGCCAAAAGTCTAATTATCGTTGGATTGTTTTTGATTATGCTAACCTTTCCGGCCTTTTCCTGGTTGCATCAACTACTTCCGCTCAGCCAGATCCTGTGGCCTTTACGTTTTTCTACTTTTGCTAGTCTGGCACTGTTAGCTGCTGCTTTTGCTGTTAGTTTTGATTACCTTAAAAACATGGGACCATCGAAAAAGAAGTGGATAGGGTTACTAGTATTAAGTATGTCTGTTTTGCTTTTCCTGGACAGCTTTTATTCCCTGAAAGTTTTGATGGAAACCAGGGTGGAACCATATCGCATAGCTCAATCTACCAGGGAGATAAAGGAAAATGCAGGTTGGAAGGTGGCAACTTTAGATTTGAGTTCATTAGGCTCATCGCCGTCCTATTTGTTGTCGGTAGTATCAGAACGGGAGCAGGTGTTTGGGTGGGCCTGGCAGGGAGCCACTACCGCAAGGAATATTATGATATTGAATACCGCTATGCAAAACGGATATTATCCCTTTCTTTTCAGACAACTTACCTTTCTGGGGGCTACTGATTTAATGATAAGGGATAGTATGTTGAAGGATTGGGAGGAGTTTAAAAAGATTGCTTATAAAGAGGGATTCAGGCAACAGGGAACCATTGAAGGTGTTTCCTATTGGAAAAAAGATCAGACCCCCTATTTTCTAACAACTGACCGAAAATGTCTGGCTATTGGTAAATATGTCGACCATTATGCCTTGCAGTTTCCTTCTATTGAAACAGGCTATTTCAATAAAATTGATGAGTACGATATAAAATATTTAAAGCAATACCCATTAATTATACTGGCCGGTGCCCAATGGAATCAGCAGCAACAAGCAGAAAAACTAATACTTCAGTATGTTAAATCTGGTGGTAAGGTTATAGTAGACATGACAGGTTTCCCGGTTGATATAATGTCCCGACAGCCAAAATTTCTGGGGGTATACGCCGAACCTATACAATTAAGAGGCGGGATTACTATTCAGTCTTCAAGCGGTGATACCTATTTGGGGTCCTTTTCCCACGAGAATGATTCCTGGAGAAGCGTTATTCCACAACCGCTTGATGAAGTCGAGCTATCCTTTAACTATATGGGAAACCAGGCGCCCTTGTATGGTTACAAGTATTATAACGGTAATAAAGTATGGTTTCTAGGAGCCAATCTGGCTTACCATTCTTTTATTACCAAAGAACCGGCAGCTCGGCAGATTTTACAGGAAATAATACAACTGTCGCAGGAGATCGAATCGGTAAAGATAATTCCTTTCAGTAGTTACCGCAGTACCAATGAAGGCTACCAAATGTCATACCAGACCGACCAGGCTGTTGACGCCATCATACCAATTGCAGCTTTGGACGTAATGGAGGCTCGCATAGATAATGAAAGAGTTGGTCTGGATAAATTCGAGAATCTCGTCCGCATGCATCTGCCAGCTGGTGTCCATTCAATTAATCTGCAAATAGGTTCTGCTCCTGTATATTATTGGGGCAGGTTAATAAGTATTCTTGGGTTGGGGCTGGTGTTGCTTTGCTGTATTAGGATGAAATTTGATAAAAGTAAGTATAGAAATTTACCGGCGATAATAAAAAGAATTGGTGATAGCGGTAGTAAGAGCTAATTTCAGTTACTTTGTAATGGAGTGTGGTTTCGTGGGAAGCAAATTTACTTTATTGCTTATCTCGGTATTACTGGGGGCATGTGTATATTAGTATTTAATTTTTCGTAACCAATATGGGTAGACTTAATCTTGGCCGGAAAAGTCTGATTTCTGATTTATGGACCATTTTTCCACAATAGGGATGTTTTTATGGTTAATAGAAGGCCATGTCCATAAATTGTTTATGGAATAGTTCCATAAAACTGCACAGGAAATTCCGATTAAATTGGATAATAGATGATTCAAGTGTAATTGGTAATAAAAAACATGTAATACCATAATATTAATGCCTATGCCAATCACGGAGGTAATGATATATTTGCTGCCTCTGGTCCAAATAGAATTGCTGCTCACATTGGCCCAGGTGATTTTATCATTAAGAATGAAATTACATAACATGGCGATTGATGCGGAAATAAAAGCAGCTATTTTAACTTCCCAATGGAGCCTGGTAAGAATATAATATATAAACATGTTAACAAATACGCCCGATAATCCTACCATAGCAAAGTAATAAAATCGTCTGTCTTCAGGGCTATCCTTGACCAGTCTAAGCAGATGCCGAATATAATTTATTTGTTCATACATAGACATTTTAGACTCGCCAATGTTACGTGCCTTAAAATGATAGGGAACTTCGATGACTCGTTCATAATTGCCCCGAACCAGTATCTCGATAAGAATTTTCCAACCAATAGGTCGCAAATTTACTGATTTGATAACCTCATTACGAAACATAAAAAAACCACTGGTACAATCACTTATGGGGCGAAGGTTTTTTAACATAACCTTACCCATATATCGTGCAGTGGCAGAAACTAGTTTTCGCCCAATATTTAATCCCCCATCATCTCCGCCCGGAATAAAGCGACTTGGAATTACTATATCAGCACCGGTCTTAATAGCTGCAAGCATAGTATTTAGAAGTTCTGGGGGATGCTGTAAATCCGCATCCATTACTGCAATGGTGCTACCTCTGGCGATTTGGAATCCCCTTACAACAGCGGTTCCCAGTCCTCTTTCATTCTCTCGATGTTCAAACCTTACATGGGAATCTGATGCGGCTAACAGTTGCAAAATCTCCGGGGTATTATCGTTACTATCGTCAACAAAGATTATTTCATAGTCATCCTTAAGGACGTGAGCAATTTGTTGGGCTATTGTACGTACATTTTCCCTTTCATTATAGGTTGGAATTATTATACTTAAGGTATTGGGAAGGATTGTACCTGCCATTTATGCCACACTCGCAATCATAAAACATTATATAATGCGTGATTTATTTAGGAATTTCTATCCTCGGTATATTATACCAAGTTTAATTTATTGAACAATTAAAAGTTGGCTTTTAACTAGTAGTAAATATTTTATGCTATATTAGATTTAAGATGGGGGGTATAACATGGGGAAGTTTAAAATCATAACAGGTACGATAATAATGTGCTTATTTCTGTTAGCCTTTACCGGTAATTTATTAGCCGCCAGCCCCATCACCCTCGACGGTCAGTTTGACGACTGGGAGGGGCAGGCTTGCATGAACGATCCTGCCCATGATTCTAATCCCAGCGGGGATATATTGAAGTTTTATTGGGCTACCAATGATGATGACAGTAATCTCTATTTTATGATTGAACGGCGGGGCTGGGGAGATGAAAATGACCCGGTACCTACAGTATATCGCTTAAACCTGGATTTAAGTGATAACGGAATATATCATAACGGTAACGACCGTTACCTTCTGATTCAGTACCATCCATTTCTAGATGGATTGGTAGCTATAGACCTGTACAAAGGTAATGGCAAATATATGAAGAGCTATTCGGGCAATTGGGGAGAGAGCACGCCCGGAGGTGGGCGCAAGTGTGAGTTTAGCGTTTCTATGGATGATTTACATATGTTTCCGGCCCAGTCTATAAGAATGTATGTAGAAAGCTATCATATAATAAATGATCGTTGCCCGGATAGCGGCGATATCCAGTGGTCGCCTATTCCCATTATGCCGCTTTGGGCTTTAATTTCGATTTTCGTTGTGGCTTTACTTACTGGTACCTATTTTATTAGGAAAAGAATGAAGGCATGATTTACTGGATTTTAGGCACTTTAGTTTGGGCTTTAGTTGGCTATTATTTACATAAACACCGGATATGGATTTTTTATTATACTTGGACGGCGGTAGGCTTGACTATTCTGGCTATCCTGGCCGTTAGAAGTTCGGCTGTAGAATATGCAGTGGAGCAGTGGACCGGCCTTTTTCTTCATCACGGGTTAGCTTACCTGGGTATTCAGACTTTTATTTTTGATAAGGCACCAGGAACAGTGCTGGTACTATTGGCGCTGGAAAACAGCTGGACCTGTATTGATATCGATATAGAGTGCTCCGGGTTGCTGGAGTCCTGTGTTTTATTGGGCTTACTATGGTTTTTCCCTGCTTTTAATTATTGGCAAAGGGTTGTTTATACCCTGAGTGGATTAATAGCTCTATTTGTTATTAACCTGATACGCCTGTTTACCATTGTACTGGTAATTAACAGTGGGGGCAGAGATACCTTATATATTGCTCATACCTTGATTGGTCGGCTAGTTTTTTTCCTGCTGGCGATTGTAGTCTACTGGTATTTGTTTACCCGCCCATCTTTGCAAAGTATCTGGAGGCAAAAAGATAATGTTTGATATCTTCTGGGAAAGAAGTTTAGCTTTTCTTCTGTTCTGGGGAATCTGGATGCTGGCTCCCCTGGCGATAGACGCAACCATGGCCCTGGTTTACATGGTAATGGTATATATATTTCCGGAGAGTAAAGAAAGGGCAAGTATTCCTGACCTCAGCTATTTGCCCTATGTTTCGGTAGTTGTGCCGGTACATAATTCAGCTGACACCCTTTTCAAATGCCTTCATTCAATAGTAAACCAGCAATACCCGTTGGAGAAGATACAGATTATTTGTGTAAACAATGGTAGCAGCGATGGGAGTTTTGATATTTACAGTCAATTTCAGGATACCTATCCTCTTACCAATATGAACTGGATTAGTATGGAATCAGCAGGTAAATCTATTGCTTTAAATGCAGGTATCTATATGATCAAAGGAGATTATATAATCAATGTGGATTCGGATGCCTGGCTGGATAAGTATGCAGTGCTGCGCATGGTGGAAAGTTTTGAACATGACCCTTTACTGGTAGCAGCTACTGGAGGTATTCATATTGATAAAGAGCTGGGAAAACAAACTCGCTTTATTGATATCATTCATTATTGCGAGGAGATTGAATATCTGGTAGCCTTCAATGTTGGTCGCAGGTACCAGAGTCTGACCAATAATCTGTTTACTCTGGCAGGAGCTTTCTCTGCTTTCCGGCGGGATGTAATGTTAAAATCATTTATGTATTCGGAACGTACAGTATCGGAAGATACAGACCTGACATTTCATCTGCGGCAGTATCAGATGAAGGGCCAAGCAAGGATGGCTTGTATTTCATCAGCAATTGCTTATGTAGAACCGATTTCTTCCTGGAGCAAGCTGTATTCGCAAAGGGTGCGCTGGCAAAGAGGGGAGATTGAGGTGAGTGCCCTTTATGCTGATAATAATAAAAAGTTTATTGGGGAATTGGGCAATTATGCCGGGCGTATGCTGGTGGTGGATCATACCCTGGCTTTTTCACGGATGACCTGGACTTTCCTTATACCATTTCTATACTTTTTGGGTTATCCTCTACAGCTGGTTCTGGCTGCATTTGCCGGTTTGTATGTATGTTATCTGATCCTGGATTTCCTTTACTTTCTGGTTGCGCTCAGGGAGGCTCCTGTCGTTTATCGGGAGAGGGTAAAGAAAATCTGGTGGGTTATGTTTTTCCTGCCTATTTATCGGTTTATTACCTATTGGTTCAGATTATCGGGAATTCTAATCAGCATGTCTGAACCGGGTAATTGGAAAACCGAAAATCCGGTGCAGCAGTTGCGAGAAGCACTGCATAGTACTAAAAACGGATTGCTCAACAAAGTAAGGGGTTTTTGGGTTAAGGAGTGAGGGTTAGGCTTCAGACCAGGGCGAAAGGGGTGGAAGGTACTGGAATGCGTAGGGGCGAACCCGTGTGTTCGCCCGTGGTCAGCAATTCTATCCCGGGTTTAGTGATCGGCAGGGCAGACACATGGGTCTGCCCCTACAATTTATCAACACTGCGGTGGTACCCTGTTATATTTACAGTTCCAGACTGGAAATAAGTTTTAAATTCGCTATCGACTGGGCCTTAATTTTGCCCGGGGAAATAGTGTAAAGAACATTTCCAATATAAAGTACCCGGTTAATGTTATTATCGCTATCATACCAGTAATCTCCGGCTTTTTGATAATCCGCAGGCTCCAGATGGCTTATCCTGCCTTTGTACTTAAGTCCATTTTTCAAATCAATATTATAGATGT
>CAZOIC010000044.1:0-12004 GCA_964579945.1 uncultured Syntrophomonas sp.
GGCTTTCACCTTCATCTGTAATCCATCATCAGCATACAACGGTAGAGCCAAATAACCTAATAATACTGTGCTCAGGAAACAAAATAAGGCAACTATCCTGGCATCTTCTCTTTGAATAAACATCTTCATAGTTTTATCAAAGTTCCTTCTTCCTGCTTTGCTTCTCCTTTATTAAAAATATCCAGCCGGTAGCGCAGGGCCATTGATTTTTGCAAAATCGGAAATTGCATACCTTCGTCCACGCTTATGACCCCGATTTGACCTGTACCTTCCTTATTAACACCTATATATACTGCTATAATGTCTTCAGAGTTAGTTACCCGGTCACACGAACCTTCCATTTGAAAAATTCTGGTCAGCTTTTGAGGCTCCTTCTCGCCCACAAATATTACCGGAATTCCTTCATTGATTAATTCTTTAAGTTTAGCCTGGCATGCTCCCTGCAAAACACTTTGCCTGTAATCCGGGAAAATCCATACCGCATCCACCGTGCCGACAGAGAGGTAATCAATCTCATCCAAGCCCTGAATCCAACCGGTAAAGGGCTGATTATTATACTGCTGTATGATTTGACTGTTTCCCCCGATAAAAGCCACTCGCATTGCATTGGTGGGCGGGATTTGCTGCCCCCGGTTATCCCAAAATTCCGGATAGACCTCATCTCTTCCAGCCGGAATTTTAGCTAAAATAACCTGGTTGGTTATCACCTGCTCACAGACGAAATCATTACCCCGCAAGGTTATTTTGCTAACCCGGGGGTCTTTGCAAAGCCCGTAAAAAATGCCGTCATCATGCCGTCCACAATCCGCCGGATAAAAACCGGTATATTTGACTTCAAATTCCGCACCCCGGCTTAGAGCTATCCCCCCTAGCCTTTTTTCTACCAGGCGCATCCCCAGGATATAGCGTTTATCACTTAATAACTCTTTCCGGGCCTCTTTAAGCTGGTAATCCACTTTGAATACCAGATAAGTTTTATTATCCAGCTCCCGTACATCCAATACTTCGAGGCTACAGACTTTTACCTGCTCTTTTTTAATATGGCGGCTGCAACTTAGAATGTCAGACATTTGTTTTTCCAGTTGTACTTCTGCCAGTTTCTCTATCTCTGCAGCTTCCAGATTGGGAGGAGAATAATGATAGTAATCTATTACCATCAACACTGCGATTAATACTATAACAATGCTCAAGCAAATTTTCCAATTACTCATGTATTCCCTTCCCCTTAAATTTGAAACTGCAGCACTACCGAATTTTCATCCCTTGCTGGTGATATACTGCGATTGGAGTTATTGTACCAAAAATTGGTGAACCCATAATGTTTTTTTATTGGGAAGCCTGGGCAATAATCGTAACTGCATGTGCCCGGCTGGCATTGGCACCTGGCCGAAAACTATTATCCGGGTAGCCGGACATGATTTTATGTCCGGTAGCCTTGTTTACAGCATCCCGGGCCCATTCTGCAATCTGCTGGCTATCGCTAAAGTCCTTAACGTCTGTTACCGCATCCAGCCTGGCAGCTCTAACTACCATTACCGCCATTTGTTCACGGGTAATGAATTCATTAGGACCAAAAGTATCTGCATCGTAACCGCTGACTATACCGCTCGCGGCGGCCGCAGTAATTGCATCTTTGGCCCAGTGATTGGCGGTGTCTTTAAAGACTTTGCCTTCCCTGGCTTCTAGTTTAAAGGCTTTAACCAGCATGGTCGCAAATTCAGCCCGGCTAATAGGGTTGTCCGGTCTAAAAGAACCATCCGGGTAACCGCTGATAGCTCCTGCTGCAACCAATTTATCAATGCTTGTCCGAGCCCAATGGGTTTTTATGTCTTTATACTCGGGAAGCAGGCTGGCCTCTGTATCAGGCGTTACTTCCTCTTTTGGAGCCGGAGCCGGGGCAGGAGACTCGACAGGGGCTTTACCACTGGTAGTAAACTCCCACGAATAAGTTAAGCCCAGGGTATTACCATTATTGGCCTGAAATCCCGGAGCCAGTTCAATAATATAAGTTGTTCCCGGTTGAAGGCTGGTACTCTTAAGAATTAACTCCAATAACCTCAATTCATTGCTCTTATCGCCAGTTTTACCACTGCCACCGCCTATTTTGGTATATTTAAAATCACCGGCTGCGATGATACCCTGACTATCCAGTTTAAAAGGCGGAGTTCCTATATTCAACGGAATCACGCTGGTCTTATCTTTAGTCTTGAGCGTAATGCACTGCAGGTCGTCTGGCAGGGGACGATCCAGTCCATTGGAGAAATTCCATTTTAAGTGCACCTTATCAGGATTGATAGGAGCATTAAGTTTATACAAAACACTGTTATCATCACTGCTGATCAGAGTAGCTTCGGGCTGGAACCACCTGATGGTCATGTTTTCAGCCTGTGCCACGGGCAAATCTGCCCATAGTAATGCAGCAAACATAAACAAGGCCATGACCACAACCAGTCCAGTCCGTTTTCCGCCCACTTTATTAAAGTACATGTTCAATTCCTCCCCAGCCTTTTCCTTACGCATTAACCTTTTGTTCAGCAAATTTATTATGCCCTGGTGAAAAAACATACAGGGGATTCCGGGAAATCCCGAAAATCCCCTCATGTTTTAACTTTATGATGCTTTGGCAATGACCGTAACTGCTTCTGCCCGGCTGGCATTAGCCTTGGGTCGGAAGCTGTTATCCGGATAACCGGAAATAATTTTATGGCCGCTGGCCTTGTTCACAGCATCCCGCGCCCAATCTGAAACCTGCTCTTTGTCACTAAAATTCTTGCCGCCTTCAAGTGCCGTTAGGTTGGCCGCCTTGCTTATCATTACCGCCATCTGCTCACGGGTAATGAATTTGTCAGGGGCAAAGGTGTCGGCATCATAACCACTGACTATGCCGTATGCAGCTGCCGTTGCAATGTAATCCTTGGCCCAGTGATTGGCGGTGTCTTTAAAGACTTTGCCATTTTTGGCTTCCAGTTTAAAGGCTTTGACCAGAACCGTAGCAAATTCAGCCCGGCTTATGGTTTGGTCAGGTTTGAATGTGCTGTCCGGGTATCCGCTGATGTCTCCCGCTGCGACCAGTTTTTCGATTTGCGCTTGAGCCCAGTGCCCTTTGATATCATTTAGATTGATAACTGGTGCCAGTACCGGTACTGTTTCAGCTTCTTTTTCCTCTTTGGTTTTTTCTACTGCCATGGCTGCAAATTTAGTGAAATGATTTATTTCGCCGCTAACCGTCCCTGCGCTATCATCAACCTTGACATTCTTTAGCTCAATCCACTTGCCGGTTTTTTCATCAAGCCAGTAGATGCTTACCCGGTTTTTCTCCAGGTCTACCAGTGATTTATCAAAGGTCAGGGTTATACTAACGGGCTTGTTGAATTCACCGCTGCGGTCAGCTTTTATTTCCACTACACTGCCCATTATTTTACCACCGCTTAAGCCGGGCAGGCTGGAGACATTGCTGATTTTTTCAATGGTTATTTTTATATCGCTGCTGAAAGCTCCGGCTGGAATTACAATAGTGGCATTCTCCCCATTCAGGATTCCGCCTGCACTGCCAAAGCTGCCATTGTTGCCTGCTACTGGGGCCATTACAGTGGTGACACCTATGGTAAATTCTGTAGTATACATACTGCCAAAGGTGTTGCCATTATTGGCGGTAAAATCAGGGTCAATTTCTACCAGGTAGCTTTCTCCATCCTTGAACAGGTTGTTAAAGGTTAGTTCCAATCGCCGTATTTTTGGGGGATTGTCGTTGCTACCCTGTTTAATGTAGTTGTAACTGGTATATGGTATCAGGGTACGATCTGATTTTTTGTATACATGGACTTTGCTGAGGTTGCCAGGAACCTCTCTGTCCATACCGTTGCTTAAATCGAATCGCAGGGTATAGCTGCTGGATGAGTTCTTCACCAGGGTAAATTGTTCTACCCAGAAATCTCTGTCTCCGGAATTGCCTCCGCTGCCATCACCGTTTCCGCCTCCGCCCGGGTTGCTGGCGGTCTGGGTGTAGGTTACAAAGCTGGTAAAGTGTTTGGTCCATATGACCAGGTCATTACCCTGGTCCTGCTTGCCATCCAATTTGCCTTTAGCCAGCAGTTCGGCATCTACTGCATCCTGGGTGGTGGCAGTCAGTACAGTGTCAATCTTCTGGAAAACGCCGCCCCGGACAAAACCTATCTCTTTGCCTGCTTCACCAGGGATAACAATTTTAACGGCTTTGTCGAAGTTGAGGGCTGTATCTCCGCAGCCTATTTCGATTACCCGGTTGACTGTTGCCGTTTTGCCCGGATCTGGTGTTACGGTTACATTGTCGTCGTTGACCTGCACTTTAGGCAATTCTATGATCCCATCCCAGCCCACAGGAGCAGTGATAGTGGTACCAGCAGGTATGTTAACCTGTACCGGATTGGGCCCGATGCTGGTATTGGCAGAAATATTCATTCCGGGGAGAGGATCAGTAGTAACCGTATCTCCCTGAGGTTCATTCAGTTTGGATTCTACGCTGATAGTTGCCCCGGTAACCTCTTTCGGTACGTTTACTGTTACTGAATCTGGAGTATTATTGCCTATGAACAGGTTCTGGTTGCTCCCATCGGTCGAGATGTCTATGTCACCGGTAATTTGTGTAGCCACCTCGTTGACTACCGCCTGCCCGGCGAAACTCTCCAGTAATAAATTTTGGACCGAACTCACTGTTCCCTGGGTGTAACTTACCGTAACTGCTGCTCCCACAGGTACAGGAGCAGTCAGAACCAGCTTAATTATTTTGGTATTGTAGTCAAGTTTAACTTCTGTTACCGGATTGTCAATCCCATCGACCATTACCTGAAATTCCCCCTGCTTGCCGACCGGGTCATTCATGTCCTTATGGAACGAAAGTTTAATAAAACTTCCGCTGGCACTGGTTTTAGCCTCCAGCAGTCTGGGTGGTCCGGGCAGAGTAGTAGCTGTTGTACTTAAGCTGGCATAATTGCCGGCTCCATCCCGGGCATCTACCCGGAAAGTATGCTCCGTTTCATCTTCTAGACCGGTAACAGTATAGCTCGTTCCCATGGTGAAATGTAGAAGGGCAACTTGTTGGTCATTGGCAAATATCTTATAAGCCACTGCATCCTGTGCCGGACTCCAATTCAATTCCACACTGCTGCATGTAGGATTTAAAGCAGTTAGCTCAACCCCCTCTGCCCATTGCGGCGGAGTGGTATCAGATATGTCCAGTAAGACCGGCACCGGAGAATAAACATCGCTTCTGCTTCCTACCCCCAGTTGACCCCACGAATTATTACCCCAGGACCAGAGTTTGCCATCCTTCTGCAGGGCTAAACAGTACAGGTGTTCTACCTCTATATCTACTATCTGGCTCAGGTCGGGTTGAACCAACGTACTGGAATGAGTGGTATTCCCTATTCCCAGTGCCCCGCATTGATTGCTACCCCAGGCACGGACGGTTCCATCATCTTTAAGAACCAAAGTCATCTTTGAACCAACACCTATATCGATTACTCCGCTCAGGCCTTCTACCCTGGTAGGTACCAGTTTCTGACCAATCCCATATTGGTCATTACCCCAGCACCATACTGTACCATCATCCTTGATTGCTGCAGAGTGATAACTCCCGGCACCTATGCGGGTATATTTATTATCACCGGAGACCTTGACCGGCGTTAGAGAATCCACTGTTGTATTGTTACCCAACTGCCCCCCGTTATTTCTGCCCCAGGCCCAGATACTTCCATCATCCTTGAGAGCCAAACCATGACTACTACTTGCAGCAATCTGAACGACATTACCTAAATCGCTTACCTGAACAGGAGTTAAACTATCTACTTTGGTTCCGTTCCCCAACTGCCCGTATTTGTTATAACCCCAGGTCCATACTGTTCCATCTTCTGCAAGTGCCATGGACCAACGGTTTTCTCCGGCAATCTGCTTAACTCTTGTCCCTGCAAGTCCCTGTACCTGAGTGGGTATTGAACTGTCGCTTTTTGTTCCATTACCTAATTGCCCGTAGGTATTACTCCCCCAGGTCCAAACCGTGCCATCTTCCTTTAATGCCATATAATGACCGGAAGGAGCAAGTGCAACAACTCCCGTGAGCCCTTCCAGGCGGATGGGAATCGTACTATACCTATTATTTTTGTAGGGATGTCCTATCCCTAATTGCTGAGAGTTACACTCACCCCAGGCCCAGAAGTTGCCATTCCCGTCTAAAAAGCTGGCATTATCTGAACCACAGGCCAGCTGGGTCTTCGCATTGCTTCCCGGCCAGGTTTTAAATTCCCAGTAATAGGTGCGGCCCAGTTTGGTCCCATTGTTAGCCGACAAATCAGCTCCCAGTTCAAGGACATAGCTGGTATCGGATGCTAGTTTAGTGCTGGTCAGATTCAACTCCAAGCGGCGGATTTTTTCCGGTTCGTTCTGCTTGGTATATTTAAAATCACCCAGTTGTATTGTATCCACAAACTGGGTATCAAGCTGTTCCTGAGTCAGGTTGCCCCGGTCAAGCTGAATTAACGCACCGGTATTCTTATTTTTAATATTTATAAGCTGCAAGTTGGCTACCAGATTAGCATCCAGTCCGTTATCAAAATCCCAGCAAAAATAGACATTAGCCGGATTAATTAAACTGTTTACTTCATTATATACGCTGGTATCGTCAAGACTGATATTGGTCGAGGCAGGTAAGGTCAAAGTATAATCAAAGCCTGCTCCTGCGGTAGGTGCCCAGCGGGGAGTGGCAACTGTTTTCGCGGGACCATCGCGGCTGGTGTTGCCTGCTTCATCAAAGGCCTCAATCTTGAAGGTGTATTCGGTGGTAGGCTGCAGGCCGGTTACATTATAGTTATAAGTATTGGCATCGTTTACTGTCCCAATCAAATTACTGTCCTGGAATATCTGGTACCCCACTACTCCAAATTGATCTATAGCAGGAGTCCATTCCAAAGTCAGCCGATCAGCCAAAAGGTTCGACACCGTTATGCTGGCATTCTCCCAGTTCGGTGCTGTTCCATCCAGGCTAGTTGTTACTGATAGAGATGGTCCGTTATCGGTCCAGTTACCAGCTTCATCTCCCGCCTCTACTTTAAAAATATATGTGGTATCACCGGTGAGGCCGGTAATATTACTAGTAGTAGTACCGTCCACAGTTATGGGGTCTTTGCCATCCTTGTAGATTTTATAAGATATTACACCGTAGTTATCCTCAGCCGCTGTCCACTGCAGGGTTACAGTCTTTTCTCCTCTTTTTGTACATTTCAATTCACTGCCCGCCGGCCAGGTCGGAGTAACATTATCCGGGCCAGGTGTAGTAACTGATGCAGACGGACCATCAGTACTCCAGTTGGCACTATCGCTGGCTTCAACTTTAAAAGTGTAGGCCGTATCAGGTGTAAGTCCTGTAACTCTGTAATTAAGGGTATTGGCATCCACTGTGGCTAATTCCGTCTGATCTTTATATATTTTATATTGCTTCACTCCAGATAAATCTTCTGCACTTGACCAGCTTAAATCAAGACTTAGCGGACTCAAATTGGAAATGTTCAGGCTTTTATCCGGCCAGGTAGGTGGGTCTGTTTCAATTACTCCACTGGTAGTAAACTCCCAGGAATAGGGTTTACCCAGGGTATCGCCATTGTTGGCTTGTAAATTAGCACCTAATTCAACAATATATGTAGTCCCTGCTTGAAGAGTGGTACTTTGCAGTATCAGTTCCAGCAGCCTCAGTTCGCTATTCCCTCCACTACCTGCTTTGGTGAACTTAAAATCCCCGGCAATCATTACCCCATTGGCATCCAATCCCGTAGGGTTTCCTCTATCCAGGGGAACTTGTGCATTGCTATCCTTGTTTCTGAGGGTAACGTTTTGCAAAGAACCTGCGATAATGGGCCTATCCATCCCATTACCGAAATTCCACTTAAAATGTACTGCATCAGGTTCTATAGCAGCGTCTACCTTATAGTAATCACCACTGGCATCACTGCTCACCAGGGTGGATGCCGGCTCATACCATGTAATAAGCATTGCTGCCTGGGCCTGTGGTACATAAATACCAAATGATGCGGCAAGCATGACCAACGCCAGAACAACTGCAAGATAGCCCCGTCGTCTGGTCGCATTAACTATGTTCATATTCAATTTACCTCCCAACAATCTTCTCTAATTGCAACCATCTTGCTATAATTCGACATAATATATTAAGTCATATTACTATTCACCTCCAAGAGTTGAACCGGTTATGTATTTATACGTAACCAGGCTTCCATATCAATTTATCTCGTTTTCCAAATATATTACCCACCAAAACTCCATAAAAAATACCGGCAACGTTTCGAAAGGATAACGTTACCGGCATATTGCTCCAATTATCTTCTCCTTTCCAAACACGGGAGGCACGCTCGTTTTCAAACGTACCCACAGGCTGTACACCATAGCTTCATGCCGTAGGTAATCACAGCTCGGAGAGCAAAATATTCATTTTGTATATAGGCATATGTCTTATATGTCTATAGGCATTTTTAATAGCATAGCATAAATTGAGTAAAAACAACACGAAATATTTTATTATTATGTCTATTCTTGTATAGTTTTGTAAGGCAATTTGTCTATTGGAAAGATCAATAGCCGTCCCCAGGGCTAGTATTGTAAATTATCTAAAGTCATGGCATAATCCTTACTAGAGAGGTGGTCTATCAATGGACTTTGGGAGCCGCTTGAAACAGATTAGGGAAAGCCGGATGCTTTCAACAACCAAATTGTCTAAACAATCTGACCTAAGCCAGTCGTTTATCTGGAGAATTGAAGCGGGAGAAAAGCAGCCGACTCTCGGGACCTTGAGGAAACTATCCCAGGGGCTGGGGATGAGTTTGGGTGAGTTGCTCGGCGAAGAGTTGATGAGTGAACCCCAATCATCGAGAATCGACCGAATCATTCGCAATATTCGCAAACTGCCGACCGAACAGATAGATGCGCTTGATTTGTTTATTTCCTCGTTAACCAATGGACATGCATCCGGTGAACATTCGTTAGCCCTGCAAGCAATTAACCTGAACCTCTCTGAACAGGCAAATTTCGAAGTTGAGTTAGTCTTCTCGGTTAATGTTTCTGCGATCATGGACCACAAAATCCCGGACGGCACGAAGCGGAATATGGAATGCTTTCGTCTTTTTGACGAAGGGATGAAAGAAGTGGCTGTCGATGTCATACTCGGTAATACAAGAATGCATGGGAAACAAGCCGGAAGAACCTTTTTTGTCAGGCCCCTGTCCCGGCTTGCCGATGGACGAACTTATAAGCTTTCTATATCCAAATTCCTTCAGGCCAACAACTACCAGTATCTGAAGGAAAATCATACTATTCTGTTTTCAACGGATGAAATTATGGATATCACGCCCTTTAACCAGGCGCTTTGCACTTCTTGCCTATCATTATCACTAATCGGCAGCAATATTTCGTCAGGCGATGAAAATGTCCCGGTTAATACGGATATAATTCTGGGGTTTTCCAACAACGTCATTACAAATGCGGTGCGGGATAATAATTCACAGTGCTTTTCGTTGGAAAGCAGCAGGAAACAAGCCGTTGAAATTGACGTTATCATGGCGGAACCGCATGATGATTCCGAGAAACAAAGAGAAATTGTCATCCATCCCCGGCAAGCCTTGCAAAGCAGTACGGTCTATGCCTTGACCATTTCCGCAAACCTTCAGGGTAGTAATCAAAAGCAGTTGGGGATGGACAAGATTATTACCTTCAGCACTGGCGTGGCAAACATCAGCAGTGCCGATGACCAGGTCGGGTTATCGATTGCGTAGATGATCGGTGTAATTTATTTAAATAGTTTTGAATATTCGGATGCCCCATTTGCTATATGATATACATATACAACTTCACCAATCAGCCGATATATGCATACATATTTGCCGCACACCAGCATTCTGTAATCAGCATCTCTAAGCTCTGCATCAGGTGCATATGGGCAGGATAAGGGAAACTCCTCTAGTCTGGAAAGTGCATCAAGTATTTTATCAGTTATTCTCCTGGCTGAAGCAGGACCCACCACAAGAAAATGATAGCTGGCAATTTCATCTAGCTCTTTCCAGGCCGGCGGTAAGATTTCCAGCCTGAATTTAGCCATTATACTTTTCCTCCAGGCGTTTCCTGGCTTCTTCTATAGTAATAGTAGTTTCTCCAGATAATCTTGATTGTTCCGCGATGGCGATCTTTGAGCGCAACTTTAATATCTGTTCTCTTTTCTCAAAGGCTTCAATGCTCATAACAACAAGATCACCTTCGCCGTTTTTTGTAATATATATAGGCTCTTCCACTTCATGGGCAAGGGCTGATAAAGCACCATAATCGTTTCTGAGTGTGGTTGAAGACTTAATAATCATCAGTATCACCTCGCATTAATAATTCTGCTATTATTATACGTTAATTCTGTCAGATAATAAATGTTTCTACTCTTCTTTTCAAACTTACCACCCACCAGGTGGTAGCGAAAAGCACACAACCAGAAGGATCTTCCCCGTAGGTCATTTAATCGTTCTGACCGGAAATAGCCGCCTTAACCCGGCTGCCTTCCTTTAGTTCCTGGCTTCCATCCCGGACTACGGTTTCGCCGACCTTGATTCCTTTGATAACTTCGACCCATTGCTGGTTTTTTTCACCTATCTCAATTGACCGTTCCGATATGTGGCCTTCGTTTACTACCAGGACCCGGTAATGCCCATCTTCAGTAAGCCGTACCGATTCGCGGGGGAGCAGGATAACCCCTTCCTTTCGCAGGGTTTCGATAGCAACCCGTACCTCATATCCCGGCTGCAGATTCGTCGATTGGTTTAAAGCAATGATAACCGGAACCCGGCGCTGGATTACCCCCAGGGCAGACGTTTTCTCGTAAGCGCGGGGATAGATTTTACTGACCTGTCCGGTGAGAGCCTGCTCACCCAATACGGGAGCTGTAATATGGGTGGTCTGCCCAGTTTTAACCCGGCGCAGGTCGTCACTTAAGAGCTCGGTTTTTACCTCCAGTTGGCTATCGGAGCCCACCTGAGCTAGCAGCGTGCCTGGTGCTACTACCTGCCCGACTTTAACCGGCAAATCCAGAATGGTCCCGGATATCGGGCTTATAACCTGGAGTTCCCCCGCTTTTTCTTCCAGGCTGTCAAGCATTGTACTGAGACTGGCCACCTGTTTATTTAAACCGCTGACACTGGCTTCCTGTTGGGATATGCTCTTTCTTAATTTGTCCACCTGCAACTGAGCCTCTTCATATTCAGCCCGGGCCAGTGCCCCAGATTCCAGCAAGGTTTTCTTTCGAGCCAGCTCATTTTCCGCTTGCTTAAGCTCTAGACGAAGTGACTGGACGCTTAGTTCAGCAGCTTGTAACTCTGCTTCCGTACGGGCTAGCTGAGAACGGGCAGACTCTGTTTCGGCAGTTAGCTCCGGGCTGGAGAGTTTTATTAATAACTGCCCCAGCATCACTTTATCCCCGGATTCAACCAGCAAATCACGGACCTGGGCTGCCGCAGTCGCCTGCACTTCCCGGTCGTTGGCAGCCTCTACATAACCAGTCTCCTCAACCATGAGGGTAAAGGTTCCACGGCTGGCCTTGACCACTTCTACCTCTTCACCACTGCTCCCCATTATAGCGACTGCAGCTATAACAGCAGCGAGAATAATTCCCCCAATAATCCAGGCTTTTTTGCTTTTCATCTGCGCCCTCCTCTTTAATCCTGGTTTTTCAACGCTTCCACCATGTCCAGCCTGCCTACCTTACGATTTGCTAACTGTAATCCCATCCAAACAAAAATTATTGCTACTAGAGCAACAATAAAATAGGTACGAGGGTAAATGATGACCGGAAAGCTGTACAGGTCAGTACTGGCACTGGCCATGTAAGCCGCCCCCGCTGCCTTGCCGGCCGGTAAGCCCAACCCAATACCTAATATCGCTTGAATCCAGGTCTCCTTACGCAGCAGGCCTGCCACCTCCCCCCGTGAATACCCTA
>CAZOIC010000045.1:0-11450 GCA_964579945.1 uncultured Syntrophomonas sp.
AAGGATTAGAGGGCCAGGGTATTAGACTGGAAGATGCTGACGTAGTAATGCTTCCAGAAAATACCGTGGAAATAAATGATGTCGATACGGCTACTCGGGTTATTAAACTGGTCGACCTGCTGGAAGACCATGATGACGTTCAAAACGTCTACACTAACATGTCCATTGACGATAATATCCTGGAGCAAATAGAATAAAGGGTGACAGAGGAACCGTCCCCTGTCACCCTTTATTCTTACCCCGGTAATTCCAATAGTAGTTCACCATTAATTACACTGGCTTTTATATTTCGGGTATCGATATTTTTTGGTATATGGTCAAGTAAATTCTTTACACTGGAGCTGCCATACTCCGATGCAGGCGTTACAGTCCCGGATAATACTATCCGACCGTAAGGGCTGAATATTTTAATGGGCAGTTCTACCACAACCCCTTCCCTTTTTACCTGGCTAACCGGTTCCGGCCAGGACAGGATATCTACAGTTTTAGCGGGCCATTCTTCATAACCCTTAAAAGCATTTTGGATGGAATAATCCTCTATCTCTTCTGCACGATGCTTAACAGCCTTTTCAACTTGTGCCTTCTCATCAACGTCGAGGGGTATATCTAATCCCCATAGTCCTTCAGCTTTAACAAAATCCTCTATAACGGCAAATAAATCCTGCCATTTTTCTTGTACTTTATTTTTCTTAAACATTTGCTGAACATACTCACAGTATTTCTCCAACCAGATATCATCAAATAAAATCGGACTGTTTTGTCCATGAATTTTAGGATCAGATAAGTCTATTTTTTCTTTTTGGGTATTTTCTACCTCCCAATGGGCTAAAATCGGATCGATGATACCATACCCCATCTGCTCAATAGTTAAAAATGATTCCTCCAGCATTTTCTTCTCCATAACTATTCCGCCTCCTGTTAAAACATCTATACCACAGCTACAAGTACTTTTAAGGGTTTCGCTTGTTACCTGAGAGCACTCTAAAAAATATTGTTTGAAAATTCAGAAACTATTTGACTTTTATTTGACTATTCCATCAATATTATAAATCAAAAACGAAGCCTTTATGCAAGTCTAAAATTGGCAAATACACCAATTTGTCGTTAATCGCGCACCTTTTTGGCCAGGTATATCGTATAAAATTACTGGAAATAATAGCTAAGAGGTGATAAAAAAATGAAAAATGGACGTATTCTGGCCTATCTTAGCATGGTGATGATTGCTGGAGTTTTATGCGGTTTCATATTAAGCGGCGTTTATAATGACATTAACAAGGAGAAAAAGCCCGTGTTGGAGATCAGCCATAAAGAAAAAACCGTAACTCCTAACACCCCCATCGTTTATGAAAAAGAATATACTAAATGCGGACATACTGTTATTTCTGGATTCGAGCATAGCAAGGACCTGTTGGGAAAAGACCTGATTTCCATACAACGTAAATATAGCCTGAACCAGGGGTACCTAATTAACTGGGAGGCAGATACCCTGGTAATTAAACAAAAAATAGACGGTTTTTGTCCCCAGGATAAGGGAAGCTACCGTTTAAAAGAATACCAGGGCAGGGTAGCAGTTTATCGAGGTGTAGAGGAGGAGGAAATACTGGAACGGGTTACTGCTATTCGTATCGACTTATTACCTGCTGCTATTCAGAAAGATATTAGAGCAGGTAAATTCGAGTTTAAGGATAAAGACGCCTTAAATGATGCCCTGGAAAACCTTGATGAGTATTTATAGGTTTGATGAGGTGGTATTGGGAAGTGGGAATGTAGAAGTGCTTTTGTACGCTTATAGCATGGTAGTTAAACATTATTTCAAGTAGTATATAAGGGAGTATTCTAATAAGGCGGGCGTAAAAATGCGGATTTTAGGTATTGATCCGGGGACGGCTACCACCGGTTACGGTGTAGTAGACTACCGGGCGGGAAGAGAAAAAATGGTAACTTATGGTACCATAAAAACCGACTCGGGCATGGCTATGCCTTTACGTTTATACCGGATTAAACTTCAGTTGGAGCAGTTACTGCAAGAATATCTACCTGATAAAGTGGCAGTAGAAGAACTTTTTTATAACCGTAACTCGAAAACTGTAATCACCGTGGCGCAAAGCCGTGGTGTAATTCTTATGACTGCTGCCGCCGCTGGTCTGCCGGTCTTGGAGTATACTCCCTTACAGGTTAAACAGGCAGTGGTAGGTTACGGTAATGCAGAAAAAAGACAGGTACAGTTAATGGTGCAACGGATACTCGGCATGAAGGAAATGCCCCGCCCTGATGATGCTGCTGATGCACTGGCTATTGCCATTTGTGGTCTGCATTCTAATCGCCTGGGGGAAATACAGGGTTGATGGTTGCCCTGTCCTTTAGGGTATTGCCTCACCCCTCCCCCCTCACCTTTCAAATTTTGCAGTTAACGTATCCATAAATACAAGTTTTCAGGTATGATATATGTGATAAAGACAAGGGGAAGATACATATGATTTCGTTTATTAAAGGTTTTTTGGTTGAGCGGAATGATGACTCCGTAGTAGTTGATGTTAACGGGGTAGGTTTTAAAATAATTATGCCTCCCCGTACTATTGTAAAATTAGCTGGTCGGGGCGATATAGTGCTGTTATATACTCATTTACAGGTACTGGAGAATGAGTTTAAACTGTATGGTTTTGCTGAGAAAGAAGAATTAAAGCTATTCAAGCGATTGCTGGGGGTTTCCGGTATGGGAGCCAAAGGAGCCGTTAACGTTCTTGATTTTATTGACCCGCTCGGTTTTTATCAGGCTATTGCCAGTCAGGACGAAAAGCTGCTCACAAAAATTCCAGGTGTAGGGAAAAAAACCGCCAGTCGCTTAATTTTTGAGCTAAAGGATAAGATAAGCAGCGAAGAGTTCACATCTATATCCCACGGGGATGATACCAGTATGGACGATATTTTAGAAGCTCTAGAAGCGCTTGGTTATGGTCGCAGCGAGATTTACCCTCTGGTTCTGGAGATGCAGGCCCGAGGGGAGCTGGACGGTAGTATAGAACAAAATTTGAGAAAGATTCTTAAAGCTCGTAGTATTCAACTGAAGAGATAGGGATTGGGGATGCTTAAAGTGCAGGATGACAGGATAATATCATCTCAGTGGCAGGAAGAGGACGATATTGCTGATACTTCTATCCGGCCTTTAAGGCTGGCAGATTACATAGGTCAGGAGCGGGTCAAAGAAAACATAAGTATTTTTATTGCTGCTGCCCGGGAAAGGGGCGAAAGTCTGGACCATGTGCTTTTAAGTGGGCCTCCCGGTCTGGGCAAGACCACTCTGGCCAGTATTGTAGCAGCTGAACTGGGTAAACCCATACGCAAAACCTCCGGTCCGGCTATTGAACGTCCAGGTGACCTGGCCGCTATATTAACTAACCTGGAAGCCGGGGAAATTCTTTTTATAGACGAAATACACCGGTTGAATCGTAGTGTGGAAGAAATAATGTACCCGGCTATGGAGGATTATGTCATTGATATAATCATTGGAAAAGGGCCGGCTGCCCGTACCCTGAGATTAGACCTGCCTCCATTTACCTTAATTGGTGCTACTACCCGACCAGGCCTATTAAGCTCTCCCCTGCGGGACCGTTTCGGCATAAACTGCCGTCTGGACTTTTATTCGGTTGAGGATTTGAGTAATATTATTCTCCGGGCTGCGGGAATACTAGGTTTGATTATAGATGAAGCCGGAGCTCAGGCTATCGGTCAACGCTCGCGGGGAACCCCCCGGGTAGCTAACCGGTTGCTAAAAAGGGTGCGTGATTATGCTCTGGTCAAGGCAGATGGTGCCATTGACCAAAAAGTGGCTGGACAAGCTTTGGAAATGCTGGATATTGATGAATATGGATTGGATAACATGGACCGTATGATTCTAGAGGCAATTATTTATAAATTTAGCGGAGGCCCGGTAGGGCTGGAGACTTTATCGGCTGCAGTATCCGAGGAAAACGATACTATAACAGACGTTTATGAGCCATATTTATTAAAACTGGGCTTTATTCAAAAAACCCCCCGGGGTCGGATAGCCACCGAACACGCCTACCGCCACCTGGGCTGCCAGGTACAGAAAAATATTGAGACCAGCCTATTTGAGGATAGCGAACCGCAGAACAATGATGTGTAGGGAACGGCCCCTGTGCCGTTCCGTCATGGGTTAGAAACCAAATAGACCACTGATCCCCAGAGGGTGAAATTACAGGTTTTAAAGCAAGGGTGGTTCGAATGTCGAAAGTACTTCTTCATATTTGTTGTGGGCCTTGTGCCAGTTACCCGGTACCCTCTTTGCGGGAACAGGGTTATGAGGTGATGGGTTTCTTTTTTAACCCCAATATTCATCCCTACAGCGAGTATATAAAACGCCGGGAGGCTCTGGAAGAATATGCCGGCCAGACTAACCTGAAGGTAATCTATGATGAGAACTATAACCCGGTAGAATATTTTCAAAACATCTCCTACCGGGAAAGCCGGCGGTGCTTGTTTTGCTACCGGTTGCGTCTGGAACAGGCCGCCCATATTGCTAAAAAAGGCAAATTTGATTATTTTAGCACTACCCTGCTGGTTAGTAAGTACCAGAAGCACAACTTAATCAAGGAAGTGGGAGAAGCTATAGGAGAAAAATATGGGGTGCCGTTTTTATACCAGGACTTCAGGGAGGGATTTAAACAGTCAGTGGAGTGCTCCAAAGCCATGGGTCTTTATCGACAGCAGTATTGCGGTTGCCTCTACAGTGAGATGGAACGTTATGCTCCCCGCGACCTGGTCAAGAAAGTTTTTTCACCTTAGACAAAAACAGTAGAAGGTTTTTCGGAGCAGGAGTTTGGTATGAACATGGAAGCTATGGCAAAAATATTAATAGGAATCGGTTTATTTATCATTCTGGCTGGTATTATGCTATATGTTCTGGCGCGGCTGGGTCTATATGGTGTTAAAATACCGGGGGATATTTATATTAAAAGAGGAAACTTCAGTTTTTACTTTCCTATTGTTACTTGCCTGGTAATCAGCCTTCTCCTTACCCTGATTATTAACCTGATAGGCAGGCGTTAACATATGGATGAAAACCAGAAGGCCATGGGGACGGTTCGAGCGTCCCGAAGCGAAGCGAAGGCCGATAGGGAAGACCATGGAACCGTCCCCGTGGCCTTGGAAAACAGTATTTATAATCTAAAAAGCTACCAGTTTGACCTGTCACCTGATTTAATAGCCCAATACCCGATAGAACCGCGGGATCAGTCGCGTCTACTAGTTTTAGAGCGGAAAACTGGGCTGATTAAGGATCATGTATTCTCAGATATTATTGATTATCTGGAGAGTGGTGATACCCTGGTGCTTAATGATACCAGAGTAATTCCAGCCCGGCTTTACGGCTATAAAGATAGTGGAGCTAAGGTAGAGATACTTTTATTAAACCAGCGGGGCAAACAATGGGAAGCCCTGGTGCGGCCGGCGAAACGATTAAAACCAGGCAGTATAGTAAGGTTTGACGGGCAGGACGGGGTAGAAGCAGAGATAATGGCCGAGCTAAATTTGGCCGGAGGCAGGTTGATAGAATTTAAGAACTGTGTAGATGAGATGGTTTTTATCGACCAGGCGGGTCAAATGCCTCTGCCTCCCTACATTAAACGCCCGCCGGAAAATTCTGATAAACAAAGCTACCAGACTATTTACGCCCGGCAAAAAGGTTCTGCTGCTGCACCTACTGCGGGTTTGCATTTTAGTCAGGAGTTACTCCAGCACATTCGAGATAAAGGGATTAATCTAGCTTGTATTTTACTGCATGTAGGATTAGGTACCTTTCGCCCGGTAAGCAGCGAGGATATACGCCAGCATCAGATGCATTATGAGTATTACCGGATGGATGAAAAAACGGCAGCCTTGCTCAAACAGACCCGGCAGCAAGGTAAAAAGATAATTGCAGTTGGAACAACAGTGGTAAGGACCCTGGAAACAGTTTATAATACTAAGCATGGTTTTACAGCCGGGGAAGGTCAAACCAACAAGTTTATATACCCCGGTTATGAATTTAAGGCGGTTGACTCTTTGCAAACTAACTTTCACCTTCCCGGTTCATCACTTATTATGTTAGTGGCGGCTTTTGCCGGTTATGATAATACCATGACCGCCTACTCACATGCAGTTGAAAATAAATACCGTTTTTTCAGCTATGGGGATGCGATGTTAATAGTTTAATGGAATTTTGAATTCTTAATTTTTAATTATGGTTGAAATACTTCGTATTTCTCCTAATTACTTTTTATAGGAGTAGATGATGTTTCACTTTGAACTGCTGAAACAGGATAGTAATAGCTTGGCCCGTGTGGGGCGGATAACGACTGGAAATGGGGTTATTGACACCCCGGTTTTTATGCCGGTAGGAACCCAGGCTACAGTTAAAACCCTGACTCCAGAAGAGTTATACGAAATGGGAGTACAGATAATATTATCCAATACTTATCATCTATACCTGCGCCCGGGGGAAGAATTAATTGCCCGGGCCGGAGGTCTGCACCGCTTTATGAACTGGAAAAGAAATGTTTTGACTGACAGCGGTGGTTTTCAGGTTTTTAGCCTGGCCAAACTGAGGCGCATTAGTGATGAGGGGGTGTATTTTAATTCTCATATAGATGGTTCCGTTCATTTTTTAAGCCCGGAAAAAGTTATGCAGATAGAACAGCAGCTAGGTGCCGATATTGCCATGTGCTTTGACGAGTGTGCCCCTTATCCTTGCAGTTACGAGGAAGCCCTGCAGGCTGTAGCCCGAACCTCACTATGGGCAGCACGCTGTCAGGAGAATCATTATCGAACTGACCAGACCTTATTTGCCATTGTTCAGGGAAATATCTTTCCCGACCTCAGACAGCGTAGTGCTGAAGAGCTTTTAAAAATGGATTTTCCCGCCTATGCTATTGGAGGACTTAGCGTAGGTGAACCAAAAGAAGATATGTATAGAATACTGGACCTTATGCATGGCCTGCTGCCGGCGGATAAACCTAGATACCTGATGGGAGTAGGTACGCCGGAAGACTTGCTGGAAGGGGTCAAAAGGGGGGTGGATATGTTTGATTGCGTACTTCCCACCCGCCTGGCTCGGCATGGAACAGCCTATACCGCAGAGGGAAAAATAACCGTGCGTAATGCTTCCTATGCTGAAGATTTTTCCCCCATAGATAATTCTTGTGACTGTTATGTATGTCGCAATTATAGCCGGGCCTATTTACGACACCTAATAAAGGCCGAAGAAATATTGGCCCATAGACTTCTTAGTTATCATAATGTTTACTTTCTGGTGAAATTGATGGAAAATATAAGGAGTGCTATCAACCTGGGTGTGTTTTCGACCTTTTACCATGATTTCTTAAACACCTACAGGTTTTAACAGGAGGAATCTACCTGTTTTTAGAGAATATTAATAAAGTTTAGGAGTGATTATGAGTATGGGAGCTGCTAATGCTCAAAGCTGGATGTCAATGCTGATCTGGTTAGGGGTATTTATCTTGATATTTTATGTTTTTCTGATAATGCCCCGCAAAAAAGAAGAGAAGAGACACAAAACCCTGCTGGAAGAGCTGAAGAAAGGAGACAAGGTAGTATCTATAGGTGGAATTAACGGTGTCATTGCCCGGATCAAAGATGAAACTGTAGTGTTAAAAGTTTGCGAAAACACTGAAGTAGAGTTTTTGAAAAAGGCCATCGCCTATAAGGTTGAGGATTAGAGTTTTATGGTAACCCTGGAAGCGGTGAAAAAGAATTCGCTGGTGCAAACTTTTATTGAGAAGGGCAATGAGCATTTGGGGGTAATGGGTTTTACCGATCACGGGTATTTGCATTTATCTCTGGTAAGCCGTCTCAGTAGGGAAATAATGCTCAAATTAGGTTATGATGAGCGTCTGGCCGAGTTGGCAGGGATTGCAGGTTATATGCATGACCTGGGCAATGTAATCAATCGTAATGGACATAGTCAGAGTGGAGCCTTAATAGCTCAGGAAATACTTCGCCGCATGGGCATGGATATAAGCGAAGTGGCAATTATATGTGCGGCCATTGGCAACCATGATGAGGGCAGCGGGCACCCGGTTAATGTGGTAGCTGCTGCTCTTATACTGGCGGACAAGTCGCACGTACATAGAAACCGGGTGCGTAACCTGGATGTAGCTACTTTTGATATCCATGACCGGGTGAATTACGCTGCGGAATATTCGATTCTGAACATTGACGATGATAATCGAATTATTACCATGGAACTGGCTATTGACACCAGCATCTGTCCGGTGATGGAGTACTTCGAAATATTTCTGAGTCGGATGCTGATGTGTCGCCGGGCGGCAAATTTTCTGAACTGTGAATTTGAATTGGTTATTAACGGAGCCAGACTCTTATAGATAGGCTTAAGTAGTTGGAAGGAGGAAAACGACGGTGCAGGAGAAAACCCCCAGTATTCTGGTAATTACGATAATAGTTATTGCTTTAGGATTACTGAGTTATTTTCTTTACCAGCCCATTCTCAACAACCTGAACCTGGGGCTGGATTTAAGCGGAGGACTACGGGTGGTTCTTCAGGCTGAGGAGAAAAAGGGTCAGGAAGTAACTCCCGATACCATTCAAAAGGCTGTCGGTATACTGCGCGACCGGGTTGATAATCTGGGAGTAAAAGAAACTGCTCTCTACCCCCAGGGTCAAAACCGGGTAGTAGTTGAGATAGCCGGAGAGGATGACCCGGAAGCGGCGGTAGATATTCTTAAGAATACGGCTGAGTTGGAATTCTGGGATGAAAACAATAAGGTTATGGTAACCGGTAAACACCTTAAGGATGCTCAGGCCCGTATGAGCCAGGGTGAGCAGGGGACTGCTGAGGTGCTTATCGATTTTGACAAGGAAGGAAGTCGTCTTTTTGCGGAAGCTACTGCAGCCAATGTAGAAAAACCCATAAAAATTGTTATAGACGGGAACATAATCTCAGCTCCTACCGTGCAGGAACCGATAACTGATGGTAGTGCCCGCATAACTGGTGGGTTTACGGCCAAAGAAGCTCAGGATCTCGCGGTCCTGCTCCGCTCCGGAGCCCTGCCGGTCACTTTAAAAGTTATAGAGAAAAGATCTATTGGCCCCGTTCTAGGTGCTGACTCTCTAGATAGAAGCATAAAGGCGGGTATCATCGGACTAATCGCTATACTAATTTTTATGCTGGGTTATTATCGTCTGCCCGGACTGGTAGCAGATATATCGCTGGTTTTATATTCGTTATTAATTTTGGGAACCATGTCCTTGCTAGGGTCAGTTTTAACTCTTCCGGGCATAGCCGGTTTTGCCCTGTCTATTGGTATGGCAGTTGACGCCAATGTTATTATTTATGAGCGCTTAAAAGAAGAACTGCGCTATGGCAAGACCTTACATGCAGCTATTGATGCCGGATTTAAAAGGGCTTTTTGGACGATTTTAGACTCCAACCTTACCACCCTTATAAGTGCTATGGTCCTGATGTACCTGGGTACCGGACCGGTAAAAGGTTTTGCGGTTACGCTTTCCATAGGTATTGTAGCCAGTATGCTGGTAGCCCTTACCTTTACTCGTTACCTACTTGTACTGATGGGAAATGTATCCAAGAACAAGAAATTATACGGAGTGTAAGGGGGGAGAAACATGGATATTTTTATTAAAAGACGAAAAGTATTTTACATCATATCACTATTGATTATAATCCCCGGATTAGTGTCCCTGGTTATGAATGGTTTAAACCTGGGCATTGATTTCACTGGTGGATCTATAGTCCAGGTGCAGATGGAATCTTCTGTGCAATCTGCCCAGGTTAGAAGCGCATTAAAGGAAATTGGTATGGATCGGGCTGACGTTAGTAAGAGTGGCAATCAGTTTTTAATTCGTACTACCGAACTGGATCAAGAGCAAACCCGTCAATTATTGGATACGCTGGAATCCAAATTTAAAAATGTGGAATTCCTCAGTGCGGAAAGTGTAGGCGCATCTATTGGTAAAGAGTTGACTAACAAGGCTATTTTAGCGGTAATTATTGCAGCTCTGGCCATGCTGGTTTACATTAGTTTGCGTTTTGAGTGGACCTTCGGAGTAGCAGCGATTGTCTCCGAAATCCATGATATATTATTTGTGCTGGGTTTATTCTCCCTTTTCCAGTGGGAAATCAATACCTCCTTTATAGCCGCCATCTTAACCGTAGTAGGTTACTCGATAAACGATACTATAGTTATCTTTGACCGTATTAGAGAAAACCTGCGCATGAAGCGTAAGGAAGATTACGCCAATCTGGTTAATCGCAGTATTACCCAGTCGCTTAATCGGTCTATTAATACCGTATTAACTTCATTATTTGCTCTGGTTGCACTTTTAGTGTTCGGTGGCGGGAATATCAGGTATTTTATTCTGGCCATGGTTATAGGTTTTGTTATCGGGTGTTATTCTTCCATATTTGTTGCCAGCCCGGTATGGTATGACATCAAAAGCCGTGCTTAAAAACTTGATGAATTAAGCAAAGAAATGGGGGCGGGTCATGCAGATTTATTTACTGGGAGCGTTACTATTTTTGGCTATGCTGGCTGTTTTTGTCTTTCAGAATACCTCCATGGTCACAGTACATTTCATAAACTGGACCTCGCCGGATGTATCATTGGCAGTGGTAGCATTGATTGCAGCCTGTGCCGGAGCTCTGGTAACCTTTATGGTAGATAGTTTCCGTTTCTTTAAGATTGCTAAAACAACAAAAGAATTAACCAGCCTGAACAAGAAACTGCAAAAGGAGATTAGTACTTTAAAAAGCGAAAAGCAGAGTCGGCCTTCCAAAGATAAAAAGACCGAAAAGAAGGTTGAACCTGACCCTCAGGTAAACCCAGAAGAACAAAAACCAAATTGAATTATAGGTGACAGGGGACGGTTCCTCTGTCACCTTTTACCCCTATCGCCCAGCTACTAATACCTCACCCCTCACCTATTACCCCTGGTTCCTTACTCCTAAATCCACAAATTGATAAATGCAGCGTTATTCACCAGGCAACTTTTTATTAGTATCTGTTTCTGTATTATGTATATCTGGCCGTGCACGATTGACCGTGCGTTAAAGAAAATGTTAAAATAAGCACGATTTATCTGGAATCAGGGAGAGTGGATTCATTGTACTTAACTGGAACTATGAGAATTAATAGTCAGGGGCATCTGGAAATAGGAAATATAGATACAGTTGATTTAGTAAAAGACTTTGGTACACCATTGTGGGTTATTGATGAACAGGGCTTTCGCCAGAATTGTCGTAATATTAAGCAGGCTTTTTCCCGGTTGGGACAATCAACGGTAATATATGCCAGCAAAACCCTCTGTACTTCGGCTATATGTAAAATCGTCGCCCAGGAGGGACTGGGCCTGGATGTTGTATCGGGAGGAGAGCTTTATACGGCTATAAAGGCTGGTTT
>CAZOIC010000046.1:0-3472 GCA_964579945.1 uncultured Syntrophomonas sp.
TGCAGGAAGAAATAAAAGTTGATTGCATTGATATATCTAAATATGCCCTGGCCAAAACCCGTCGTGCCCTGAAAAAAGAGATAGATAATCCTGAATTCATCCAGAATGCCAATATTCAGGTAAAGGTCAAGGTACATCTGAAGAACACCGGCGAATCCCGCTGATAAGAGGACGTTTTCCCTTTTCTCACTCACTTATTTAATAGTATTTCCCATTACCAGAATGTATAACGACGGTAATCCTGTCTTATGCTATCTTTCGGTGTATAATTGTAAAGTGAGGGAGGACGATATATGGAAAAGGTGGAAAAGCCACGTTGGGGCTTCTTGGAGATAGTTGCGGTATTTATAGGCATTATGATGGCCGGGATGCTCTTTGCCTGGTACAGCGAGGAAGTAGAATCCTGGTTGGCAGCATCGGGGATGGGTGACACTACCCTGGCCCTTTTTACAGTAGCCTATATTTTTCAATTCATTGTCACCGTATTGCTGGTACTGCTTTTTACTATAGTTGTAAACCGGGCCCGGCTTAGTGACCTGGGGATAAAGCATGTCAGCAGCAAGGAGTATTTACGCTACGGCTTAATGGGCGGCGGTCTCCTGCTTATTTTTATCATTGCCCTGGGAGTGATTATTAATCTAATCCACCCTAATATTCAACCGCAACTGTTTGAAGATATGCTGCGTGAAGTCAGTAGTCCTGGTGGTCTTATAGCCCTGTTAATCATGTGCGCAGTATTGGCCCCGATATCAGAAGAACTATATTATCGGGGGATGATTTATCCGGTTTTTCGTGGGTATGTAGGACCATTCTGGGGTGCGATTTTTTCCGGTGTTATCTTCGGACTGGTACACCTGGATTTATGGCGGGCCATTCCCCTGGCTGCCGGAGGTGCGATTCTCTGCTATATATACGAAAAAAGCGGCAGTATCCTGGTTTCCGCTCTGGCCCACGGGGTATGGAATGGGATTATGGCATTGATTGTTTACTTCAGTATAGTAAATATATAATACCAACCGTATTGACAAATAGGAGATATAATAATAAATATAATAGCGGGGCTAAAACAGTCCTGGTAAAGGGATTTTATTAAGGAGGGGTTAAGGACATGCCTATATACGAGTATGAATGTGAGAATTGTGGGAAATTTGATAAACTGCAAAAGTTTAGTGATGAAATTCTCAAGGTCTGTCCGTCTTGTGGAGGTAAAGCAGAGAGAATTATTAGTAAGAACGTAGGTATAGTATTTAAGGGTTCAGGGTGGTACAAGACAGACAGTAAGGTAAAAGATCAGGTTCGCTCTCTGAACAAGGAAAGGCAGAAAGACAACCAGGCATTATTGGATGGTGATGTCAGTGGTTATGTTAAACAGGCGGACAGTACCGAGAAGAAGATTTCGGAAAGCATATAAAGGCACAACTAGTCTGATTAATCCCCGTAAGGGGATTTTCCATTTACCGCTTATCTCTTTGTAATTAATGCAGGATTTTCTTATCGTTTTGCAGTATTTAATAATAACCCAGAAATTGTCCCTGCTGCTGCTTACCATATCCGCAGTGTACGTGAAGGGCTAAATCTTTTCTGAATGTGTGGTGAACCAGGTGAAAATAATTAATGTGGTAGAATCAATGGTATGGGAGGCTATGGATTCAGTATTAGAGCAGAAACCAGGCATATGCCGCTGTGAAAAATGCCGAGCAGATATAGCAGCCTATGCCTTAAATCAACTGAACCCACATTATGCTGCCAGTAAACTGGGGGAAGTTCTTATTAAAACGGGTTCCCTGGATAAAGATGTATATGTGGCGATATTGGTGGCTTTGACCGAGGCAGTGGAAAAAGTTAGTGCTAATCTGCGTCATGAGAAGGAGTCAATATCAGAGTGAAAGAGATAACTATATATACTGATGGAGCCTGCTCTGGTAATCCTGGACCAGGCGGATGGGGGGCGGTGCTTTTTCACGGAAACAGGATGAAAGAAATCTCGGGTGGTGAAGATAATACCACTAACCAGCGTATGGAGCTTACTGCAGTAGTGGAAGCTCTGCGGGCACTTAAGGTTAGTGGCTGGGATGTGGTGGTATATTCGGACAGTGCTTATATTGTAAATGCCTTTCGTGAGGACTGGATAAGCCGTTGGCAGAAAAATGGGTGGAAAAACAGTAAAAAGGACGACGTAGCCAACCAGGATCTATGGAAATCCTTGCTGGCTTTGATGAGTAAAAACCGAGTACAAATAGAAAAAGTCAAAGGACATTCCGGAGATAAGTGGAATGAACGCTGTGATGAACTGGCCCGGAAGGCAATTACCAGACGCTAATAACATCGTTTTCTTTAAAAATAATGCTGAATCTGCAACTTGATTAATTGTTAAGAGTGAGGAGTAAGGGGTTTGTAAGAGAAAGTCTAGGGAAGATTGCCACCTCTAACCTCTCGCCTCCCACTTCTCAAACGGGGGTTTAAGGGGGATGCTTGATAATATTCGTGATCGCTATACCACCTGGCTGGTTAAGCGGGAATTAACCAGCTGCGGTAAGAATTTTCGGGGTCGTAACCCGGGGTATATTTTCCTGGGTAAGGGTTCAGAAGTTCACGTTGGCAATAATGTCCTTATTGAACGCGAAGTGCGCATATCAACCGGTGAAAATGCCCGGATATTTATAGGTGATGATACTTACCTGGGTGACAGAACCAATATTCTGGCAGTTGAAGAAGTGAATATTGGCCGAGGCTGTGCCATAAGCTGGCATGTTCTTTTTATGGATACCTCCTCACACCCTTTCGCGGTACGGGGGCAGGAACTTCGTACATTGATAGAGCCCATAAGAGTTGAAGACCATGTTTGGATTGGCTGCCGCGCCGTTATCCTTAAAGGAGTAACAGTAGGCGAAGGCTCGGTAATAGCTAATAATGCAGTGGTAACTCATGATGTACCTCCCCGCACCCTGGTAGGGGGAAATCCGGCTCGAGTAATTAAAGAGGATGTAATATGGGAGTAAACAAGATTGAGATAAATTATGATAATGGTAATGGTATAGAAGTAAGAGTAAACGATAACCGTGCTACCCTGCAGGATTTACTTGATGCCTGGCAGCCTCTCTGTGATGATGAGAGGCTTTATAAATTATATGCCCAAAACCAGCACATGGCATGCCGGGGTTGTACGGTAAACTGCTGTAACACTGCCTATGTTATTCCCGACTTGATTGCTTTTAAAAAGATGGCCAGATTTACCGGACTCGACTATCCCGAGTTTATTGCCCGTTATTTTCAGGAAGACAAACTAAGAGTGGGTTTACTGCGGATGCAGCCTGACCCCTGTATTTTTTTGCAGGATAACATATGTACCATCTACCCGCTGCGTTCGCTAATCTGCCGGTTTTATATCTGTTGTAAAGTAGCAGGTGATACCGAACAGCTTATTTATTCCCTGAGCTGGACCGGGGCTGCCGCTACCCAGCTTTTTGTGGAA
>CAZOIC010000046.1:3572-11436 GCA_964579945.1 uncultured Syntrophomonas sp.
GCTTATTTATTCCCTGAGCTGGACCGGGGCTGCCGCTACCCAGCTTTTTGTGGAAGAATTAGGCTTACTGCCGGATTACCTTGGGTATGGCCTGAGCAGCTTTGATATGATGTTTAAGAAATTAATTGAGGACTACCGCTACGACCACAATATTAAGCTTTTCATGCAAGCCGGAGAATACTCCGATATACCTTTAGCTCCCTTTATAGTGACAGGGGGACGGGGGTGTTGACACACGCAGTGTGTCAACACCCCCGTCCCCCTGTCACTGCAAAATGTGATAGGGTTTGACAGTTTTTTTAATATAGGGAAGGATTTTATGCTACCAAAGGGAATATATAAACTGTTATACTTTTTTATGACTGGGGGTGTATTTCCTAAATATTCGACCAGGTTTTATTTATCGACAGGTAAGGGAGGAACGGATGTTGAGATTTCGTGGTAAAGCTAGATGGGCATTATTAGTATGCCTTATAATGGTTTTTTCTATTGTGGCAGGTTGTGGGGGTAATAGTTCTACCTCTGATAAGGCCAAGGACCAGGATGTTATTAAGCTGGGATTTCTAGGGGCTACGACCGGATCAGTAGCCAACTATGGTATCCCGGGGCAAAAAGGCATGAAAATGGCTATTGAAGAAGTTAATAACAGTGGTGGGGTATTGGGAAAAAAACTGGAAGGTATTTACCTGGATAATAAGGGTGATTCCAGTGAGATAGCCCTGATAACCGATAAATATATCAACCGCGATAAAGTTGTAGCCCTGGTGGGTGACCCCTGCACCGGCTTAACTAAAATTGCGGCTGATATTGCTCAAAAAAACAAAGTTGTTATATTCTCTGCCGGAGCAACCGGAACGGGTGTAGTTGAAATCGGAGATTATGTGTTCCGTAATACCCTGTTGGATATGTTTGCGGTTCCATCAGTAGTAGACTGGATGATGAATACCAAAGGCTGGAAGAATTTTGCCGTGGTAACTTCACTTAATAATGGCTATAGTACGGCTTTAACCCCGGTATTTAAAGATGCCATAAACAAACAGGGCGGAAAGATAGTTATTGAAGAAAGCATTAATGACGAGGAAACTGATTTTACTGCCCAGATTACTAACATAAAGAAGGCTAAACCGCATGTCCTGGTATTTACCGGGTATTATCGGGAAGCGGCTCTTTTGATGAATGAAGCTAAAAAACAGGGCCTGGATATTACCCTGGTCGGTGGCGATGGTCTCTACGGTCAGGACCTGGCTAAACTGGGCGGTAAGGCCGTAGAAGAAAAGGTTGTATTATATTGCGGTTTTAGTAGTGATAAACCCACCCAGGAGACCCGGAAATTCCTGGAAGCCTACCGGGCTAAATACAATGAAGAACCGGATATGTTCTCTGCTCAGTACTATGATGCGGTTATGATTTTAGCCAAAGCTATGAAGGATGCTAATAGTACCGATCCATCAGTATTTAAAGATGAACTGGCCAAGCTTAAAGATTATCCGGGAGTATCAGGTAATACTACTTTCCGGGCTGACCGTGAACCTATTAAGAGTCCGGTCTGCTTGATTACGGTTAAAGATGGTAAATTGACTTTATTGGATAAGATTCCAGTAAACATTGAGTAGATTTTTGTTTTATACTATAAACGATGGCCCGTCCGTTGAGGTCGGGCCATTGTTAAGATTACATATTATTATATACAGTTTAATGCGGAGACCTGTTCCCCGTGTTAAACTGTGTATAGTTTAAACTAATAGGGGAGGAAGCATATTGATCTGGCAACAACTCCTAAACGGGCTAACCCTGGGAAGTACTTATGCCCTGATAGCCCTTGGTTACACTATGGTATACGGCATTATCCAGCTTATTAACTTTGCCCACGGGGAAATATACATGATTGGAGCCTTTGTGGGATTATTTCTGGTGGTTAATACCGGATTAAATATTGGCGTAGCCCTCCTGGGTGCAATGGCTTTTTGTATGGTACTGGGTATGCTGGTGGAACTAATCGCCTACCGTCCCCTGCGGGGGAGAGCATCCCGCCTTTCCGGTATTATCAGTGCTATCGGGGTATCTATATTCTTATCCACCTTGATGGTTTTAATAGCTCAGACCAATACCCGCCGCTACCCTGACATTATTAACATCCAGACTTTTCAAGTAGGAGATCTGCAGGTGTCATCATTGCAGGTAATTATTCTGGTAGTGGCTACCCTGTTAATGATAGGCTTGCAGTTATTGGTGCAAAAAACTAGAGTAGGTAAGGCTATGCGGGCTTGTTCCCAGGACCTGGAGGCAGCCTATTTAATGGGTATTAATGTTAACCGGATTATATCGTTTACCTTCGCCATAGGTTCGGCCCTGGCTGCTGCCGGTGGGGTTATGGTTGGTATTTATTACAATGCGGTATGGCCTTACATGGGTACTATGGCTGGATTAAAGGCCTTTGCTGCTGCCATTTTAGGCGGAATTGGCTCTATACCGGGCGCCATGATTGGCGGGATTACCCTGGGGGTACTGGAAATTCTGGGGGTAGCCTATCTCTCCTCATCCTATAAAGATGCTATAGCCTTTGGCATACTGATACTAGTATTAATTATTCGTCCCCAGGGTATTATGGGGCAAAAGATTACCAAAAAGGTGTAGGTGAACTGGCAATGGACGCACTAATATCGCAGTATATCGACCCTTATTATCTGCGTATCTTGATGCTGATTGGCATAAATATTATCCTGGCTCTGGGCTTAAATCTAATTACCGGGGTTACCGGACAGTTATCCATGGGACATGCCGGTTTTATGAGCATTGGAGCTTATACTTCCGCTATTCTTTCTATGCAGATGGGGAGCCCTTTTTTCTTGTCATTGCTGGGAGGAGCAATGGTCGCCGCCTTTTTTGGATTTCTGATAGGCATTCCTACTTTGCGCCTGGAAGGTGATTACCTGGCTATGGTTACCATTGGTTTTGCCGAGATTATCCGGGTCTTTTTCTTAAACTTCGAACCCGGGAACAAGGCGGTAGGACTCTCAGGCATTCCTCAGAATACCACTTTTGTGCTGGTATGGACCCTGGTAATAATAATTATCATACTAAATGCCAAACTGCTGAACTCCCGTATCGGCAGGGCCTTCTATGCTATCAGGGAAAATGAAATAGCGGCTGAAGCTAGCGGCATAAATTCCACCCGCTTAAAAGTCCTGGCCTTTACCGCCGGTTCTTTTTTGGCCGGCCTCGGTGGAGGATTGTATGCTCATTATATGTATTTTATCCGTCCCCAGGATTTTGCTTTTATGAAATCTATTGAACTGCTTAACATGGTGGTACTGGGGGGAATGGGGAGTATACCAGGCACTATTCTGGGTGCGGTTATCCTCACCCTCTTGCCGGAGATGCTACGCATTGTGGCAGAATACCGCATGCTCTTTTATGGTGCCCTCTTAGTAATACTGATGATTTTCCGGCCCAATGGGTTGCTGGGTGATGTGCGAGTTTACGACATTAAGAAGAAGCTGCAGGGAAAGAAGGTGGGCTTATGGCAGTCCTCCAATTAGAAGAAATAACCATGGAGTTTGGTGGCCTGCGTGCCCTGGATGTGGTAGATATTGAGGTGGAGGAACAGCAAATCTTTGGTATTATCGGACCTAATGGCGCCGGTAAAACTACCCTTTTTAATATAATAACCGGGATCTATCTTCCCACCGGGGGAAAAGTAATTTTTAAGGATCGCCTGTTAAATAAGATGCATGCCTGGGATGTGGCCCGTCAGGGCATAGGCCGTACTTTCCAAAACATCCGCCTCTTTAATAAATTATCGGTACTGGATAATGTTCGGGTTGGTAGCCATGGAGTTAGCAAAAGTGGTTTTTTCGGTAGCATACTGGGGCTGCCGGGTTCCCGCCGGGAAGAAAAAACCATTATGGAAAAAGCTGAACGGCTGTTGGCTCTGGTAGGACTGGACGAGAAAAAGTGGGAGTATGCCGATAACCTGGCTTATGGTGAACAAAGAAGGTTAGAAATTGCCCGGGCTATGGCCCTTAATCCTTCTCTGCTGCTCCTGGATGAACCGGCGGCAGGCATGAATTCTTCTGAGAAAGCGGAATTGATGGATCTGATTTGGAAAATAAGGAATGAAATGCAATTGACTATAATCCTGGTAGAGCACGATATGAACCTGGTTATGAATATATGTGAGCAGATTGCTGTTCTTGATTATGGGCGAAAAATAGCTGATGGGCCTCCCGAGGTAGTTAAAAATGATGAAAGGGTTATCCAGTCTTATCTGGGCGCAGAGGCATGAGGCTTTCCCTGATATATCTGGCCCTGGGTTTTGCCATCCTGGTCGTTTCCACCTCATCCATTATGGTTCGGTTTTGCACTGCTCCGGCCCTATTAATCTCTTTCTACCGGGTACTGTTTACTTCACTTCTGGCGGGTACATTCAGAGGTGCTAAACTTAAGGATAGCATAGCAGGTATAGAAAGGCGCGATTTTTATTATATTCTGGGGGCAGGACTCTTTTTGGCCTTGCACTTCACTTTCTGGATAAGCTCCCTGAATTATACCAGCATTTCCAGTTCGGTATTGTTTACCAACCTGCAGGTTATATTTGTCCTGGTATTTTCAATAATTTTTTTAAAAGAAAAATCCTCTCTGTACGTTGTTGCCGGTATCCTTTTGGCCCTCACCGGCAGTCTTTTAATAGCTCATGGAGATTTGCGTTCAGGAAAGCTACTGGGAGATATGCTGGCTCTGGCCAGTGGATTTTTCGTAGCCTTTTACTTTATAATCGGGCGTAAGGTACGAGCTCGCATTGATACCCTGGGTTATACCAGTATAGTATCGGCCGTAGCAGCCCTGGTAATATTCCCGGTGTGTTTGTTAAGTAATATCAGCCTTAGCGGCTACCCGTTGTTGGATTGGATTTTATTTTTACTTATGGCTCTGTTCCCTGGTGTAATTGGTCATGGTGTTTTTAACTGGGCATTAAAGTATGTAAAAGCTCCCATAGTCGCGGTGTCGATCCTGGGCGAATCAGTGGGAGCCAGCATATTAGCCTATATAATTTTTGGAGAGCTCTTACTCTGGTACCAGATCATTGGCGGTATTCTCATACTAATTGGTATCTACATCGCCGCCTCCAACGAGGTGACAGGGGACGGTTCCTCCGTCACCTAATTTTTAGGTGACGGAGGAACCGTCCCCTGTCACCTAATTTCTAATTTATTTATACAGCTGGGTCCAGGCGGTCTTGGGATAGTAATGTTCAATAATTTGCCGGGCGTTTTTACCTTCTTTGGCCATAGCGTAGGCTCCCCATTGTTCCATACCTACCCCGTGACCCCAGCCGGAGCCTTTAAAAACAATATAATTACCTTGCGGCTGTACACTACTCCAGACGGTTGAATAAAGGCGGTCCGGACCAATTTGCTGGCGCAGGTCCACTGCTTTAACGGAAGCACTGCCTGCACTTACTACGGTAGCTCTCCCGGATGGTCCCCGCTTACTGACTCGAATGTCATCTAAATTACCAGCTTTGCTACCCATTAGATTTTTAATTTCCCAGCGGGGTACTTTAACTGTCCAGGACCTGTACTTGGCCGGTGCATATTTAATACCGTTGGTTCCAACCGGTACCAGATACCCGGCTTTTTCTGCCAGTTTAGGGAAACCTTCTGCCATGCTGGCAGTCTTATCTTTGGATAGGGAATGGAACATGGTATAAACAAATTTGCCCTGGTAAGTCAGGACTTGCCCTCTAGTTTCATCCACTGCCCGGGATATATTATCGGTAATTTTTTTTTCGTCATATTGCTGGAATTCCAGGTGGTTATCGCTGGCGTCAGTACCATATTTGCCCCGGGTACCGTTTTCATATTCCAGCAGGGCCAGGGTCATGGTGCGGGCAACTATAGCCTGGGCTTTCAAGGCTTCCGGAGGAAATTTGGGATTCATTTCCGCTGCCAGGACTCCCTTCAGGTATTCTTCCATTTTTAACTGTTGTTTGGTTCCGGTAGCAGTGCGATAGAGGCTTATGTCAGGTTCTTTGCTGTATTTTTTTACTTCTGATGCCATTTTTACAGGTTTGGCCGGAGGTTTCTTGGCGGCTTGTTGCTGGCATCCTGATATAGAAAATATGAATGCGCTAATTACCAGCAAAACTATAAGTGCAGTAGATTTTCTTTTAGGAATCAAATTTATTGCTCCTTCCTTTTTCGCTTAGTATTTCCTGTCTCCTTTTTCTTATGTTGATTATAGTTAGGTATAAATTGGACAACCAAGTTATTGGCGGATTAAAGAACAAAATATGACAAGGAAAACTATTAAAATGATTTATTTGTGTTCAAATAATATGTAAGTGTCATATTTAGTTATATAATAGGAGTAATACCAATTGGCTTATTATCTAATCCGGAGGTATAGCATTTTGCATATCGTATTGGTCAACCCGGAGATACCTCAAAACACGGGGAACATAGCCCGAACCTGCGCGCTTACCCGGTCGGTATTACACCTGGTAAAACCACTGGGTTTCTCCATAGAGGATCGCTACCTTAAGAGGGCAGGACTGGACTACTGGGACAAGGTCGAGATTAAGGTGTGGGATAGTTTTGGGGCAGTAGTGGAGAACCACCAGAAAAGTAATATTTACCTGGCTACCACCAAAGCTCAAACCAGCTATTGGGAAGTAGAATACCGGCTTGACGATATGGTAGTATTCGGTTGTGAGACTCGGGGACTGCCCCAGGAGATACTGGAAAGCTATCATGGGCAACAAATTAGGATTCCTATACTGGATATAGGAAGGTCCTTAAATCTTAGTAATTCGGTTGCTATTATAGTTTACGAGGTTTTGCGCCAGCATAAATTCCCGAATTTAAAGTAGCTCTTATTAGCTATTGACAGCCCGGCCCGTCTATATCTGGAATTTCAACGTATTATTATGGAATGTGATAACCGGTAATTTAGTCAAGATATCCGAGTATATGGCTATTTTAGTTGAATCTCTACCCGGAAGCTCTATATGCTGATGGGGGAAAGGTACTCTATAAACTGGGTGATTTTAATCAGTATTCATAAATCCCATGGCAGTAGAATTAAAAAATGTTAACTGCTCAGGAAGGAAAAGGTACTGTTATGAAGATAAAAACTAAATTATATCTTATCATGGCTATACTGGCGCTGGTACTGGTAGGGGAAATTCTGCTAACCATGAATTTTTTAACTATACCTATGCAAAGGGAAGACATTGTTAAAAAAGCCTGGCGCCATGCTTATTCCCTGCAAGAAGTTGCACCCATGCTCAACCAGTCCCAAATGCAACAACTGGTTAGTGACATGGCAGCCCGTGACCCGCAACTGAGCTATCTACTGGTACTGGACCGTAATGGCAAAGCCGTAGTACATAGTGAACCTGGCCGGGTAGGTATGGTTTTTGATGATGCTGGTACTTTATCTTGTGCGCGTCATGGAAAGAGCTTGCAGCAGATTTACACTCGTGACCGTGAACAGGCCGATTCCAGGCACAAGGGCGAAAAAACTATTGATATACTGGTCCCCAACTATGATAAAGAGGGTAATCATATTGGAGCTATTAATATTGGTGTTTCCATGGATTATTTGAGCCAGATGGCCAATCGCCACTATCTGGTCTTTTTCATAAGTGGAGCAGTTCTGCTTTTCATATTTTACCTGGCTACACGAAAATTATATCGTGATATTATTTCGCCCCTGGATGAAACCGTTGCTGCCATAAGAAGAATGAAAAGTGGTAATTATGATGAGATTAACATTGAGGAGAGGCAGGATGAAATAGGTCTCTTGGCATGCGAATTTAACAGCATGGCATCCAGGATTGCAGAATTAATGGCTGATTTAA
>CAZOIC010000047.1:0-10900 GCA_964579945.1 uncultured Syntrophomonas sp.
GGCTAATAACATCGGCCTACTATTATAACCAACATAGGATCACCATTAAAAGGTGTGCCATAAATGAAAAAGTAACTTTAAATGGCGTAGTAATACAGCTGGATGAAATTGTATTTACAGATAAAGAAAGAAACTGGGGTCATTATAACATAAGGCTTTATCAGACTATTGGAAAATTACCGCTCGCCGCACAAATAGCTTTTGTAAAGGTTAAATCTTTTTACAGTAAGCCCTATAAAAAAATCGAATACAATGACCATAACCAATTTGGAATTATTGAACTCAGGGGGACTTCGATTACTGATAAGGAGTTGGATTTAGATTATCTCGATAGGATATCAATGCTTAATGAAACAGGAGCAGATTATTATGAAAAAGGTAAGGGTATAGAAAAGAACAAGTCCAATCATTATTTCTTTTATATTTGCAGCAACCATTTTAACATAAACGATAAGGAACTTGATATTACCATCAAGGATGAAAATGACGATATTATCAAGTCTATTCCTATAAAGCTGGAGTGGCAGAATGAAACCTATAATTACTTTAATCGGCCACCAAATACTCGTCCTACAAGCATTAGATAGTCATTCATAATCCGACCCCATAACTCTCACAGATTATAACGGATAGATAATAACATTTACTATTACAGGCTGAGTTTGCCCAGCATCGACTCAGAGCTGATATAGCCAATAAGGATTTATCTAATCGTTTAACCAAGCTCTACAGGGCTGCACGAACCAGCCTTGAAGAAAACGGTACCAGCACTTTTTATCTCACATTGGGAACATTGATTTGGTATGAAACGGATAACAGTGAAAAGCCTCGCCATGCCCCAGTTTTACTCATTCCTATGGAAATCATACGTAAATCAGTCCAATCCGGATATCTAGTTAGAGCAGGGGAAGATGAGCCACAGCTAAATATAACGCTGTTGGAGATGCTTCGCCAAGATTTTGGCATTGATATTACGGGCCTGGACACATTACCAACGGATGAGCATGGTATTGATGTCCAAAAGGTATTTACCATCATCCGTCGGGCTATTATTCATAAAGCACGTTGGGATGTAATTGAGGATGCCTATCTGGGGCTTTTCTCTTTCAGTAAATTCGTCATGTGGCATGATTTAAAAGCTCGTAACCAGGATTTATTAAAGAACAAGGTGGTTAAAAGCCTGATGGCCGGCAGTATACAATGGCAACCCACAGAAGCTTGTAGTGGCGCTAATTTGCTTGATACCACCTATCATCCCAAGGATATAATCTGCCCGGTCAGCGCAGATTCTTCGCAGTTGATGGCAGTTACGGCTGCAGGCGAAGGCAGAAGTATTGTTTTACATGGCCCCCCCGGTACCGGCAAGTCACAAACCATTACCAATATTATTGCTCACTCACTGGCGCAAGGAAAAACGGTTTTATTTGTGGCCGAAAAAATGGCTGCATTATCAGTGGTTCAAAGGCGTTTAGACCAGATTGGATTGGCACCGTTTTGTTTGGAACTGCATTCCAATAAAACCAGGAAAAAAGATGTCCTGAATCAACTTAACGGTTCACTGGAAAGTGCCCGTATCAACAATCCTCAAAATTGGGAACAAGAAGCTAATCGCCTGGCAAAATTACGGGGTGAGTTAAACGATTATGTCCAAGCCTTACATCGTGATCGCAGCCTCGGGCATTCATTTTTCCATGGGTTATCGCGACTATCTGCGGTTCGAGACGTTCTGCCAGTAGTTGTTTTTCAAAGCAAAGATGTAAATAATATGAATCCCGATACCCTGGACCGATGGGAGAGCTTAACCCGGCAACTTAAGATAGCAGGGGAGAGTTGTGGCCATCCCCACAGACATCCCTGGGAACATTCCCACCCGACAGACTATCTTCCCCAAATGCGCTCCCAGCTAGGAGAATTACTTCCTCTGTTGCTTGAGCAAATTCAGCACTGGCAGACCACTGTCTATTCGGTAGCTGAAATTCTTGATCTAAAGAATCATACTGATAGTTATCAGGATCTTATGCATATCATGGAAATCACCAGGCTATTTATAGATAATCCTGCCATTCCCGGCACAATGATAGCAGCCAATGATTGGGATGAAGTGCGCAGTGCAGTAGACCGTTGGATTGACCATGGGCTTAAACGGGATACACTACGGGAAGCTGTTTTTACACGCTATACCGAAAGAGTTTTACAGTTGGATATTGCAGCTTTACAAGAAAGACTTGCCAGCTCCATGCAAGAATGGTTTTTACCGCGTTGGTTGGGTCAATATCAGGTGAAAAAAGCCCTGCAAAAAGCTGTTAAACCAGGCGTTCAGATTGACAGTGAGGAATTAGAACAAGAACTTCACCAATTACAAAACCTGTGCGAAGAAGAGCGGGTATTATCATCCGCAAGTGACCGAGCCCGGAGTTTGCTGGGTAAGCTCTGGCAAGATGGAAATGCCAACTGGGATGCTGAACCCGAATCTGTTTTCGAAGAACAAATCATTAACGCACTTGAGGCCAGAGGGCATCATGTTCATCCCCAAGTAGGCTGTTCCGGTTATCGCATCGATATTGCGGTTATAGACCCGGAACATCCCGGCAAATATCTGCTGGGGATTGAATGTGACGGTGCAACCTATCATCGCGCCAAAACTGCCCGTGATCGGGACAAACTGCGTGAAGCCGTACTTCGGCAGTTAGGGTGGGAAATTCATCGGGTATGGTCAACCGACTGGTGGGAAAACCCGGAGCGAGAAATAGAACGCATTGAACAGGCCATTGAAGATGCCAAAACCAAATCAACCAGGCATGAGACCTCTCCTAATAAACCGGTCGTTGAAGCCCCTGCCCGCATTGCTCAAAATGTCGTCAAACCGGTTGAGGTTGAGCAGGAGATTAAATCAAATGCCACTGAATATCGCATTTGCGAATTACCATTGGTCAGCAAAATCCAGGAAGAATTTTATCTGGATGCCAATAATCACATTATATATAACCAAATCATGCAAGTCGTTAATCTGGAAGGCCCGATTAGTCACAACCTGCTATGCCGACGCATCATTCAGGCCTGGGGCATTTCCAAGATTGGCAGTCGTATAGACACCCGTATACGCAAATTATGTCTTAAGTTTAAGCTGGTGAAAACAAAATATGATACCAGCACATATTATTGGCCGAAGAATTGCGAGCCCATGAAATATACTTCATTTCGTGTTCCCGGAAGTGATAAATTGACCAGACGCAGTATTGAGGATATTCCCCCGGAAGAGATACAAAACGGCTGCTTGGAAGTCCTCCGCAATCAAATCAGCCTCCCGGAAGAAGATCTGATTCGCGAAACAGCGCGACTATTTGGTTATCAACGGAAAGGCCCAACAGTGGAAATGCATATCAAACACGGCATTGACCAGTTAGTAAAGCGTGGCCGTGCCAACCGAGATGCAGATAACAGCATCGTGATTGCGGAGTGAGTTCTATATACACAGCATAGATGTACGGGCGATATATCATTTTTGTATAGAAGCATACCTTGAAATCCATTACAAAGGGACAAGTTTTGAATGTCGAAAGGCATCTCATTCTTGTAAAAGGTGAGGAAAACTGAAAACGATTAGTAGCTGTATTAATAAAGAACGGTACAGGTAACAGTAAAGAATTAAAATAGAAAGGGTGACGATTAATGGATAAATTACTGTCTGTATTAGGGGAGATCAGAGATCAATTAATTGATTTGAATGATAAAGTTGATAGATTAACTGGGATATATGATATTTCTGATATTATCGATGCCGTCAATGATATAAAGGGGTTAACTGGGTACAATTTAACTGATATTCATGAAAAAATTGAATCTATTGCTTCGGCAGTTGAAAACGTTACTGGAATTTATGATTTAGACGATATTTATCATAAGCTTGATTCTATTGAAACTCAAATAATTTTGAACGACTAATATAATGATTCTACTGCAAAAAGTAATAAGAAACCTGTGCTTACTTGTTTTTGAGAGCAAAGGAGGTAACCTTAAATGACAGGTGATATTGTTCGCGCTCAACCTTTAGAGGATACAATTTTAGAAATTGAATATGAAAACGGTGAAGTACGTGTTGTGAATATTACCCCGTTCCTTAAGGGTTCATTATTTGAGCCACTTAAAAACGATAGTTTCTTTCGTAAGGTCTTTGTTAATGAAGAAACCGGTACTATCACCTGGCCTAATGGTGCAGACCTTTGCCCTGATGTATTATACATGCATAGCGTGCCCGTTAGCTACACCCAAAAGACTGGTCGAGTTCACAGGAGTTCAAGTAAAACAGGTCGTGTACAACCATGATATAGCCGGAGACCTTACCATGTAGTTATTTCTGGTGTTAAGCTGTCCGCAGCTCCTTTTTTCTCATAAATAATTGTTACTATCAATATCAAATAGCACAGCAAAATGACAAGATCATGTCACTTTACTGTGCTATTTATAACAAAAAGGGAATTACGTATTATTGGGCGAAGTAATTTATAGAAAGAAATGGGAACCGTTCTTTTGCCCTAACTTCTACAGCATCAATATACCAGGTGATACAATATCTTAAAGAACCCTTACAATATGAAAGCTATATTACCGTGTTACAATGCTATCGAAACTGGGTTGAACCAGGGCAGGGCAATGGTAAAAAATTATCGTTATGTTCATTACCGAGGCATCACATGAAATATGAGTACACCTTATCATGCTTGCTATTTCTACGAATTTCGGCGGCGGGCAGCTGGTGGAGACATAGACAACTATTCCTGTCACTACTTGATGCCAGTGTCGAGCTGGAAGCAAAGATGGTGAAAAAGGCCACCCATGACATACTCTTTACCATTAGATTTCATGTTACCTGAACATTTTGGTTAGGGGAGGATACATAGTGCAAGATAATTACCGGAAGCTTAAAAAAATACTGAGGGAAATGTTTCAGATGGACCAGGCTGACCTGGATTTTGGTATATACCGCATCATGAATCAGAAACGGGCCGAGGTGGAACAGTTTCTTGACCATGACTTGCTTCCCCAGGTAAAGGAGGCCTTTCAGGAATACAGTTCACTGGACCGCCTGAAAATTGAGGAAAAGCTCTCCAAACTAAAACAGACCCTGGAAGATGCCGGAGTACATCCAGAAGAATCCCCCAAATACCAGGGGTTAATGAATGAACTGAATAATTCCGTAGATATTGAAGCTCTGGAGCAGGAAGTCTATTCCCACCTGGTATCCTTTTTCAGTCGCTATTATGATGATGGTGATTTTCTATCCCGCCCCCGCTATAAAGAAGGTGTATATGCTATTCCCTACAAAGGTGAAGAAGTAAAGCTGCACTGGGCCAATGCCGACCAGTATTACATAAAGACCAGCGAGTATTTCAAGGATTATACCTTCAAAATAAGCGATGCCAAACGAGTGCATTTTAAAATAATTGCTGCTGGTACCGAGCAGGATAATAATAAAGAGGCCAGCGGCAAAGAAAGGCGCTTTGTTCTATATGAAACTGAGCCGTTTTTGGTGGAGAATGGTGAGTTAATCATCCAGTTTGAATACCGGGTGGATAGCCAAAAACAGGATAAGCTGAATGAAGCAGCTGCCGAATTCATCAAGGCTGGTGCCGGTAAAAAACCGCTGAGCGATTATATGGAACTCTTTGCTCCGGCCCCTACTGAAGCCAATCCCGACCGCACCCTGCTGGAGAAACATTTAAAAGAATATACCGCCCGAAATACCTTCGACTACTTTATTCATAAGGATTTAGGCGGTTTCTTAAGCCGTGAACTGGACTTTTACCTCAAAAACGAAGTCTTTTTCATTGACGATATAGACAAGCGTGACCCCCTCTTTTTTCAGCAGTCAATTTCCAAAGTAAAGGTGATAAAAAAGATTGCCTTAAAGATTATCGCCTTTTTAGCTCAACTGGAAAACTTCCAGAAGAACCTGTGGTTGAAGAAAAAGTTTGTGGTGGAGACCAATTATTGTATTACCCTGAACCGGGTACCGGAATATCTGTATAGCGAAATCATTGCCAATCAGGCGCAGATAGAGGAATGGAAACGGCTTTTTGCCATCGAGGAAATCCAACCCTCCCTGGCGAACCCCGGCTACAGCGAACCGCTTACCCCGGAATTCTTGAAAAGTAATGCTTATCTGCTGCTGGATACCGCCTTTTTCAGCGAGGAATTCAAGAACAAACTTCTGGCTTCCATCGAAAACATCGATGAGCAAATGGACGGGCTATTAATCCACAGTGAGAACTACCAGGCACTGAATCTATTGCAGGAGCGGTACCGGGAGCAGGTAAAGTGTATCTATATTGACCCGCCGTATAATACATCAGCTAGTGAAATTCTTTATAAGAATAGCTATAAACATTCCTCTTGGCTTAGTTTTATTGATAACCGTGTTGAATCTGCAATGCAACTAATGAATAGTGAATCCATATTATGTATAGCTATTGATGATACCGAGTTTTCTTCTCTTTCTGCTTACTTACTGAGGCTATTTGGCGAAGAAAGATATTTAGCAAATGTTATAGTACGAAACAACCCTCATGGCAGGGCAATGGCAGCAGGGTTTTCACAAAATCATGAGTATGCATTATTTTATGGAAAATCTAAGGATTCTATTATTGGACGATTGCCTAGAGATCAAAACAAACTGTCTCGTTACCCTGAAAAAGACAGAGAAGGAATATTTGCATGGATGAATTTCAGGACTACGGGTGCTAATTCTCGAAAGATTGATAGACCTAAACTTTTTTATCCTATATTTGTTTCAAAAAATGGAGACATTCGTATTTCTATAATGAGGTGGTCAGCAAACAAGAACGAATGGATACCGACAGAACCAGTAAAACACGACGAAATGGTTGTACTACCTATTGATTCAAGCAAAACCGAACGAGTATGGAACCTAGGTTGGGAAAGGGCTCGTCAAGAAGTAAAAATAAACCTTAAGGCCAGGCTTGTAAAAGGGCAATGGGAAATATATAGAAAATATCGTCCTAACCAAGAGGGGGCTTTGCCTGGGACATGGTGGGAACATGCAAAGTATTCTGCAACCGAAAGTGGAACACGAGTGGTAAAAGACTTGCTAGGTAAGCGGGAACTGTTTTCTTATCCCAAAAGTATATATTTAGTCGAAGATTGTATTAGAGCTGCAAATTGCCTAGAAAACTCAATAGTCCTCGACTATTTCGCCGGCTCCGGTACTACCGGTCACGCCGTCATCAATCTCAATCGCGAGGATAACGGCAAGCGCAAGTACATTCTGGTAGAAATGGGTGAATACTTTGACACCGTTTTAAAACCCCGCATTCAAAAAGTCATATATTCAAAAGACTGGCGTGATGGGAAACCGGTCTCCCGGGAAGGGTCCAGTCATATGTTCAAATATGTGCGCCTTGAATCCTTTGAAGATACCCTGAACAACCTGGAATTGCAGCGTGAAGAGTTTCAAGAAATAGCTTTGAGAGAAAATACCCATATCAGAGAGCAGTACTTCTTATCCTATATGTTGGAGATAGAGAGCCAGGGTAGCCCTTCCTTGCTTAACCTCGACCAGTTTGAAGACCCTTTCAACTATAAGCTGAATGTCTATCGTAATGGCGAGAGCCAGCCCGTTAATGTGGATATGGTGGAAACCTTCAACTACCTCCTGGGTCTGCAGGTACAGCAAACCGAATTTATCAGGGGCTTTAAAGTAGTACGGGGTGAACTTCTCAATGGTGAAAAGGTCTTAATCATCTGGCGCAGCTTAAAGGAAAAAAGCAACGAGGAACTTGACAACTTCTTTACCAAACAGGACTACAACACCCGGGATTTTGATTTTGACCGCATCTATGTCAACGGGGATAATAATCTACCCAATATAAAAACAGGGGAAGAACGCTGGAAGGTTTACTTAATCGAACAAGAATTCAAACGCCTGATGTTCGATGTAAGTGAATTATAGGAGGGAATAACTATGCCAAGAACAGCCCGAGCCAGAGCTTCCCGGACAGCTTCCCGGACAGCTTCCCTCAGATTTGACGAGAAATTAGTCCTGAATCAATACCTGTTAAGCCTATTTGAAGTAGATAAATTTGAAGACCTGGCAGCAGATTTGAAGGATGAATCCCTGGAAGGCTGGGATGAACATAATACCTCATATTTCTATCACCAACTGGTGAATAGTCGCCTATTTGACCGCTGTCATTTGGAACGCGAACTACTGCTCGAATATGACCAAAACATATACCGTCATACCCGGACCATACAGGGTAAAAGAAACGAACCGCTCAAGTGGAAATATTTTCAGTATTTGTCCTTGCTCTTTACCGAAATATACCTGGATCGCTATTTCCGGGATGAGAAGGCTCTCTTAAAATTCCTTAATGAGTATGTTCAGAGCTTCAATCAGGATAAGGCTGCCGCCGATAAAGTTAACCTCTATAGCGCCGCTGATTTGACCAAACTTGCTTTTTGGAATGCTACCGGTTCGGGTAAAACCCTGCTAATGCATGTCAATATTTTGCAGTACCAGCACTATTTAAACCGGCATGGCCGGATTAATGAGCTTAACCGTATTATCGTTCTTACTCCCAATGAAGGGCTGTCCCTGCAGCATTTAGAGGAACTCCATTTATCAGGCATACCTGCCCGGATTTTTGATAAAGATGCCAGTATGGCCGGTATGTCCAGTTATACATTACAGGGAAATCTGTTTGATACGGGGACTGTGATCTACCAGCCCACCATTTTATCTTCTCCCCGCAAGCCCATGGTTGAAATTATAGATATACATAAGTTGAGGGAAGACTCCGGACAAAAAACCGTAGCTGTGGACGCCTTTGAGGGCAATAATCTCCTGCTGGTTGATGAAGGTCACAGTGGTTCCAGCGGCGAAGATTGGAAAAGCCGCCGCGATCGTTTATGTGAAAATGGATTTTCCTTTGAGTATTCAGCCACTTTCGGCCAGGCCATGAAAGCAGCCAAAAAAGCTGAATTAATCCAGGAATATGCCCGCTGTATACTGTTTGATTATTCCTACAGACGCTTTTTTAACGATGGCTATGGGAAAATGTATAATATTTTGAACCTGGTCGATGAACAGCATGAGGAGCAGAAAAATCTTTATTTAACTGCCTGCCTCTTGTCATTTTACCAGCAGCTCTGCATTTATCGGGATCAGGAAGCGCAGCTGCGCCCATTTAATCTGGAGAAACCTCTGTGGATTTTTGTAGGTGGCAAGGTTAACGCGGTGCGGACGGAAAGAGGCCGAAAGGTCTCTGATGTGGTTGATATTTTGCTCTTTTTAAATGATTTTGCAGCTGATAAAGATAAAAGCCTCAAGAATCTTGAGCTGCTTATAAATGGTCAGGCCGGTCTGCTTGATGGCGCCGGAACTGATATATTTGCTAATTCCTTCACCTATCTGATAAAGCAGGGGAGGTTTGGGGAAGCACTGCTTTTCGACCTCCTGGAACTGCTTTTTAACAATGCCGGCGCCGGTGCCCGTCTTCATATAGACGATTTGAAAGGAGCCGATGGGGAATTAGGCCTGCGCATAGGTGATGGCGACTATTTTGGGGTAATAAATGTTGGTGATGAACGAGAATTATTAAAGCTGTGTGAAGCAAACGGTCTGTATGTTGGTGACCGGGAATTCTCCACTTCCTTGTTCAACCGGATTAATAACCGGGATTCCGGTATAAATCTGTTGATTGGTTCCCGGAAATTCAGCCAGGGCTGGAATAGCTGGCGGGTCAGCACTATGGGACTAATGAATATTGGCCGGCAGGAAGGCTCCGAAATCATCCAGCTGTTTGGCCGGGGAGTCCGCCTCAAGGGCTATCAGATGAGCCTTAAACGCAGCACAGCTATGAACATTACCGGTGTCGATGTTCCCGAATACCTGCCGGAATTGGAAACCCTCCATGTCTTTGGTGTGAGAGCCGACTATATGCGGCAGTTTAAAGAGTACCTGGAGGAAGAAGGCCTTCCTTCCGGTAACAAACCGGTTCAAATGGAATTGCCCATAATTCAGACCATACCGGCAACTAAATTAAAAATCATAAAGCTTAAGGACAACGTGAATTTCAAAAAAGATGCTCCCCGGCCGTGCCTGTCTCTGCCGGGTGAATACGAATACAAAAATCCGGTCATAGTAAACTGGTATCCGCGCATCCAGGTAATTCAGAGCCGGCAGGGCAGGGCAGGGGATAATGACAAATTGGAAACCCATTACTTTACCAGGAAACATATTGCTTTTATGAACCTGGAACAGATTTACTTTGAACTACAGAATTACAAGAATGAGAGAGCCTGGTACAATCTGAAACTGGATCGTAAAATATTAGCCACCTTGCTGGCAGACCCGGAGTGGTACCGGCTATATATCCCCGCACATGAGCTGCAATTCAACGATTTCAGCAAAGTAGCCATGTGGCAGGAGATAGCAGTTGCACTGCTTAAGAAATACTGCGAGCGCTTCTATTATGGGCGCAAAGCTGCTTACGAAGGCGACAAAATGGAATATGCTAATGTCATTGATTTTGAAGAGCAGAAGGTTCAGGAAGGCAAACAGGGCAATATCCCGGCGGTCTATACCTTTTCCATTGATCCTGCTGCTACCGCCTTTATCGCTCATCTGGAAAAACTAATTGAAGCCCTAAAAACTCCACCGTTTAAAGGCTACCCGTCCTTTAATGGCTGCGAACCGCTAATGATTGATTCTCATCTTTATCAACCATTGATTTACCTGGATAACAACCAGGTAAAAGTAAGCCCGGTTCATCTTAATAAAGGAGAGCGGGATTTCATAGTAGATGTGCAGGAATATTTCCAAAAAAACCAGTCCCGCTTTACCGGAAAGGAAATGTACCTGCTAAGAAACCAGAGCCGGGGC
>CAZOIC010000048.1:0-6837 GCA_964579945.1 uncultured Syntrophomonas sp.
AATTATAGGAAGCACTTTTTTTATAACTGTTGATTATTATAATAGCGGTAATTCTGTATGGGTAGTATTTTAAAAGAATAGATGAATTGGTGGGTAACCTGCCTCTTTTTTCTTGCCGATGCGGACAAGACCCTAAGACACATTATTCTAAATAATCGACGTGTTGGCAGATTTCCTCGACGACAGCATCTTTCTTAAGATTGAATGCCTTTTTATTATTCTCAAAAAGATTATTCCCTTTGGTATCAATAGAAACAATCAGGGGTCCGAATTTTTTCACGCGCATTACCCACATGGCTTCGGGCATACCCAAATCTAACCATTCCACCTGTTCAACCTCTTCTACACAATTGGCCGCCAGCACCGCACAGCCTCCGGGAAACACCGCGTGAATGGCCTTATATTCCCGGCATCCAGCAGCAGTGTTCTGACCCATGCCCCCTTTGCCGACAATCAGCTTCAACCCGGTTTGACGGATAAACTCTTTTTCGTATTTTTCCATACGCATACTGGTAGTCGGCCCAATAGATATTACCTGGTATTTCCCCGCCTGCCCTTCTATTTCTTGCATAATAGGTCCGGCATGAAAAATAGCCTTACCAGCAAGATCAACCGGCAGTTCCTTATGCTGTTTTATTAATCGTTGATGCACATCATCCCGGCTGGTTACCAGATAACCATTTAAGTAAATAATATCGCCAATGGTCAGTAATTCCAGCTCTTTATCCTGAATCGGGGTGGTTAGTATTTTGGTATTCATAGAACTGCTCCTTTATGGGAAAGAATTTCATACTCCATATCCGCATTGAATTTAATCACTGCTCTTCGGTGTGCCCAGCAACCGGTGGACAGGCCTACTGCAATGGTGGCCGGATGCCGAGCGGCCTCCTCAATATGCACACCCATAACGGAGGTTTCCCCGGTAAGACCACCCGGTCCAATTTTAATTGCATTTAGTCCGGCTTCAATTCTGGCTTCCAATTCAGCCCCTCGAGGATTACTATTTTGGGAACCTATAGGACGCAATAAGGCTTTTTTAGATAATTTGGCGGCGACTTCGACGGAGCCGGCGATACCAATACCAACCAGGAGAGGGGGACAGGCATTAATGCCATAAGAAGTTATCTGGTCAAATACCAATTTGACAACGCCTTCATATCCTTCCAAAGGCATCAGCACTTTGGCGATTCCGGGAAGGCTGCAGCCACCCCCGGCCATATATACATAGATGGTCGTTTCATCACTATCAGGTACAATCTCCCAATCAATCCAGGGGATTCTCTTGCCCACATTGTTGCCGGTGTTTTTCTCATCAAAAACCTCAACTGCGTTATGGCGCAGCGGACCCAGAACGGTAGCTTTTTTAACTGCTTCAACCAAACAATCCTCTATCTGGTCAATCAGCGGAAACCTGGTTCCAATCTGTACAAAATACTGAATCACACCGGTATCCTGGCATAGTGGGCGATCCAATTTATGTGCCAATTCTAAATCCTCAAACATGGCATCGTAAACTATTGTAGCCAGTGCGGTATCTTCTTTTCCTCGAAGTTCATTTAATTTGGCGTAAACATCATCAGGCAGATACTTGCCGGTATATACCGTAAACCGGGCCATAATATCGATAAATTTTTCCCGCTGTTGTGCCGTATTCATTAATTCCTCTCCAATCGATATATTACATTTTCCAATAGTAATGAACCAGGACTCCTATGACGAAGCCAATATCCTAAACCGATTCCAGGGTGGGTGTTGGAACCGGCAGCATTTTTGACTATTTAATGGTATCCCAAAATTTATCCTTTTGAATCTGTAATAGATATTGCTTTATTCTATTCCATTCTTTCTTGCTAAGGGTTGAAAAACCTGACCCTTGAGGATTTTTTATCTTTGGGTTTACGTCTTTATCGGCGTCATCAAAATAACCCAGACTACGTAGTATTAGCGGTAAATTGTAGTTTACATTAGCATACTTATTTTCCAATACCTTTATTATTTTCGCAAAAGTCATCCGCTTTTCGCTAAGGATATAATACAAGTCGACGAAATCCTTTTTAGAACCTCGTTGGGCTATGGCAATCATTTTCATTGCGGAAATATCTTCTACACTGGCCAGGGGAATATTTCTATATTGCACAGTTGGACATACCAGGGGATACCTGGTTGTAAAAAAGCTCAATTTACATTCGGTGTCTTCTTTTCTAATAATGCAGTTCAGGGTATCTTCATCGCTATTAATCACAGCAACCTGGTAGTAGGATTCTAACTCGGCTATTATATCATCCACTTTAAACTTATCCTGGGTGAAAAAATCCAGATCATAGGATTCCCTATGACCCAATTGCAAGGCCAGGCCGGTTCCACCAGCAAGATAGAAATGGTACTTACTGAATATTCTGGAGCAAGCTAGTAAATCGATTGCCTCTATTAAAACTCTATGTGCACATTCTTCAAACATTGAATTTCCTCCCTGGGTATATCAAATATATTCGCCATCATAAGGGCTGCCTTTTTATCAATGTTTCTATTAGTTTTTATTTCAGCTATAATGACATCTTCAGGATAGACTTGCCATAACCACTTATAGGCTTTTTCATTTCCTAAATTGATAATGCGCTCAATTATTTTGCTTTTATTTCTTTCCAAGTCTATTTCATCTATATCAGTATCCCAGAAAATAGCTTTGTATTTCTTCAGTTCGTATTTATTTCCGGAAGCTATCCTTTTTACTTGCTCTTTTTCTTCAAATTCAATGTTGAAAGCAAAACCGAGCTTATTGGCAATCTTCCATAGCTGCTCAATGGTACAATTGTAGTTCCCACTTTCCAGCTTGGCTACCATGGGCTGAGAAACCCCCAGCTTTTCCGCTAGTTTTTTCTGCGATAGCTTATGTTTGAGGCGGTAGTCAAAAATAGCAGTAGATATCTGATAGTAAATTTCGTATAAACTGTCCATACTGCTCCCTTCTTCCCCTGCTAACCTTTCAATCATTTCCCATGCATCTGGTTGGGTTCGAATGTCTGTCATGGCATTTAAACCTCCTGTATTAGTAATTATATTACCCATAAGTTATAGTATCAATACATTTCTTTGTATTAATTACTTATAACTTATAACGATATGCTACTTATCTTTCTCCTCCATTTATGGAATATAAATCCCGTATTTTAGCCAATAAAAAGCCGATTCCGGGCATTAAGACCTGCATATGCTTTCTAATTTAGGGCTTTTTTACTTGAAACCGCTTGCCCTTTGGATTAATAAAAAGGACAATATTCAATAGCAGTATCCGGGCATACTACTGCCAAGTTATTACAATAACCTGATGGAGGTATAATATGTTAAACTTCAATATTCATTTTCCTACCCGTATTCGTTTTGGACGGGTCAAGATAGAAGACCTGGGCAAAGAAATTCTGGCATGGGGGGACAAAGTATTACTGGTCTACGGTGGGGGGAGCATCAAGCGCAGCGGGCTTTATGACCAGATATTGCAAATCTTTCAGGACAATAATATTACCCATGTGGAACTCTCTGATGTGCAGCCTAATCCCCGCATCAGCAGCGTGCGCCAGGGGGTAGAGCTCTGTAAGAAATCGGGATATCATCACCGGCCAGGCCACAGGGGTATCCATTACCATTCCACCACTCATGATGTTTAAGAATCCAATCAGATATCGGCATTAAGAGCGGGGAGGAGCAGGCAATGCGATAGCCAATCTCCGGATGCCGTTCTATCTCTGCCCGTTCACGAGAATTAAGTGGACCTTTCTTAAAAAGAATGGAATCAGGAATACCTACTTTACCGATATCGTGAAACTGCGCCAGGAGTTTCAGATCCGCAACCTGGGCCTGCGGTAATTTAAGAAGGTTAGCCATTGTACAGACTAGTTTTTGTAGTCTATCAGCATGGCCTTGCGTAATAAAATCCCTTTCCCCGAGTGCACTCATCATTGTACGTACCAGGTTATTACGGCTGCTTTGTCGATGGAAAAGCTTTTCCTTATACATATTATCGTCTGCTTCTTTAAAGACTTCTTCCATGGTTTTGGAGGAATTATTTCTAATCGCAGAACCCATTGAAATACTGAGCGGAATGACAGAATCCTTTGAATTCAATTCATTAATACTTTTTTTAATACGATTAACAACGCTCTCTAGCCCCTGTTTGGTACAGTCATACAAAATGACTGCAAATTCATCACCTCCAATACGTGAAACAAAATCACTATGGCGTAGTGAATCTCTGATGGTACTCGCAGCTTTGATAAGGAGAGTATCACCAGCTTCATGACCCAGGGTGTCATTTACCAGTTTCAATCCATCAACATCGCAGACAATAAGACCAATCGGGCGCAGCGGTTGCATTTCCAGACGACCAAATTCAGATTTAAAGTAGGTACGGTTATACAAGCCGGTCATAGAATCATGCATACTGAGATAGCGCAGCTGATCTTCCATAATCTGACGCGCGGTTATATTTCTGATGATAACAAAGATATGCTCCTCTGGTAAGGGCAGCAACCTGGCTTCATAATACTGTTCCTGCCACTCCCCCACAGTAGAATATTCGACATTGGTACTAATTCCGGTTTCTAACACCTGTTTTACTACTTTATTAAAGGGTAAATTAGCGGTATGCGGTTGAAGCTCATCAATGTGTTTGCCCAGTAGTTGTTCCGGAGTCATATACAAGTCAGTGGTACTTCCAGTTTTGAGATCAATAATGAAACCCTCGGAATTAAGTATCATGAATACATCAGGAAAAGCCTCTAAAATAGCTCTGAGCTGAGAATTCGACTCCATCAATTCCTGGGAACTAAGCTCCAATGCACGTTCCAACATCTTGCGATCGGCATCAAACTCCCAGTAAGCGTTGTTTACTAACTTTAGAAAGCTCTCCCATTCAGGGACTACTGCCGATGAAATGTTTCCAAATTGTCTGCGTATTTGGCGTCTCAATAAATTATGTATGTTATCCAAGCAACTATTCCTCCCAGAAGGTAGTTATGGTCATGGTTTGGTTATGCAGTTCAGCTTTCTCCCCAGGCCTAAACGGTGAGATTTCCCCATAAGAATAAAATCCGGCCAGTACCGTTTCGGGACCCATTATATCATTAACTCCTTCGACTTCTTCCTCAGTCATCTGGCCAAGTACTACTCGTCGAGCGAAGCAACTAATGAGTAGAGCGAATCCCGGGGAGTTGCCTTTTCCTGCTGTAAGGCTGGTTTCGGCAGCATCGATGGCACCATCAATCAGGCGGTCAATATTAGCCTTCATTAGCCGGGCATAGGCTCCGGTAGGTACGTCGCCTGCAAAGGTCAGGCTTTGATCTTCCTCTTTTACAGCTAAAATAGCACGTACCACACTGCGCCCCCTTTAATGGTATCCCATAATTTCTGTAAGAAACAGATGTACGTACATCCTTGCGTTTTCAGTTCAAATGATAACGGTACCTTTGTTGGACAATCAGTATCCATTGTCCATTAATTTCTACTGGTTTTGTATAATGCGTTCACGATTTAAACTCCTAATCCCAATAACATACCACCCTGGTAGACTACAAAGCATACTACCCAGGCCAGAGCTATAGTGTAGCCCATGGTAAAGAGAGGCCATTTCCAGCCATTAGTTTCTCGTTTCATTACAACAATAACTGCTAAACAGGGAACGTAAATCAGGGTAAACAACATTAACACATAGGCTACCAGGGGTGTATAGCCTGATTGTTCCCGAGCCCGCTGGGCAAAACTTTTCAACACCGGTTCTGCTTCTTCGGCCAATGCCTCCTCATCTTCGATACTGTAGAGGGTTCCCAGGGTACTTACAACTATTTCCTTGGCCCCGAGACCAGCCACCAGGGCTACGCCGGTTTTCCAGTCAAAGCCCAGAGGTCTAATCACCGGCTCTATAACCTTGCCCATACGACCGGCATAGCTGCTCTCCAGCTGTACCGCCGTATTTTCGAATTCGTTTCCGTTTTTATCCACGCCAGGAAAGGTAAACAACCCCCACATAATAATAGATAATGCCAAAATAACCGTACCGGCTTTCTTTAGATAGAGCCAGGCCCTTTCCCACATAGTAATCAATACACTCTTGAAAGTGGGAAGACGATAAATAGGTAGCTCCATAACAAAAGGCTCGGTCTCACCCGGCAAGAGCCAGGTACGAAATACCCGGGCCATGATAATAGCCAGAATGATACCGATAAGATACAGGGAAAAGAGAATATTACCTGCTGCCTGGGGAGTAAAAAAGGCGCCGATAAGCAAAGTATAAACTGGTAAACGCGCCCCACAACTCATTAATGGGGTAACCAGCATAGTAACCAGACGGTCACGGGGATTTTCCAGGGTGCGGCTGGCCATTAAGGCTGGTACCGTACAACCAAAGCCAATTAACATGGGTACAAAAGATTTACCATGCAGCCCTGCTTTGTGCATAACCTCATCCATAACAAAGGCTGCTCGGGCCATGTAGCCGGTACTTTCCAAAAAAGCAATACCCAGAAACAGTAATATAATATTAGGTAAGAAAACTATTACGCCACCCACACCGCCGATAATTCCATCTGCCAACAAGGAACGTAACAGTCCTTCGGCCATTTGTCCATTGACCCAGCCCCCCAGAATTGAGACTCCAGTTTCAATCCACTCCATCAGGGGCGCTCCCAGGGTAAAAGTAAGCTGGAACAGCAGCCACATCATACCTAAAAATAGTGGTATACCCAAAACCCGGTTTAGCAAGACATTGTCAATTTTCTCCGTAATACTTATCCTGTCTATTGGACGGGACTGGCAAGCTTCACGGCAAACCCCACGAATAAAGGCGTA
>CAZOIC010000048.1:6937-10778 GCA_964579945.1 uncultured Syntrophomonas sp.
GCAAAGGTTTATCCTTACCCGTAAAACTATTTACAACCGCATCCAGTAATTCTGGGGTACCTTCATTCTTGGTGCCCACTGCTCTCACTACTGGCATACCCAACAGTTGTGAAAGCAGTTTATAATTAATTATAATTCCGTTGCGTTCGGCTATATCCGCCATGTTTAAAACTAATACCATAGGTACTTCCAATTCTTTCATTTGAGTAGTTAAATAGAGATTACGTTCCAGATTCGAAGTATCTACAACGTTAACCAGCAGATCCGGTTTTTCATCTATAATCACCTTCCTGGCCACCAGTTCGTCAGGAGAATAAGCTGATAATCCATAAGTACCAGGTAAATCGATTACGGTTATATGAAAACCCTCATGTTTCAGCCAACCTTCTTTTTTTTCCACTGTAACCCCGGGGTAATTCCCCACATGCTGACGAGCTCCGGTTAGATTATTGAAAATAGTAGTTTTACCAGAGTTAGGGTTTCCTGCCAGAGCTATCACTATCTTTTTGCCTGTCATCATTGCTCCTCCTCACCGTTTTGTTCCAGGATAATAGTCTCCGCCTCCTCCTTGCGTAGAGATAGAAATAAACCGGGGCTACTTACCTCCACTGGATCACCCAGGGGAGCATAGCGCTCCATCATCAGTTCCATTCCTGGAACCAGGCCCATCTCCAGAATTCGGCGCCGAATACTGCCATTACCTGTAATGGACTTAATCCGTGCTTTTTCCCCTGGAGCTAAATCTTTAAGCGTTCTGGTCATTATTTTTACCTCCAAATTTATAATTGCATCAGGTAATCCAGATGATAAGCATTGTTTCCTGGGTAAGTATTAAGACTTGGTCCCCTGACAAGAGTAATTAGAGCAGTTGTTACAAGAACTACAATTCTCAGGCTCGTTTTGCTTTTGCGACAAACCTTTTATTACCCGCCTGATTTTGATACCGATTATAACTAATGCCAATAGAGCCAATACCACCAATATAAACGTTTCCATATAATATCTCCCCCTTTGCTAAAATATTGTTAGGCTTCCCTAACTATCATTGTAAAAAAAATAACTCGGTTCGCTTTTATGATAATGATTATCAATTTCATAATATGCTATTACTTTTTCTCTTGTCAATAATTTTTACTTTTTTGGTGGTAAAATTTCTTATATAATTAGGTTAGCCTAACATATGGAGGGGATTATGTGTGTCTAGATATTGGCCTAATCTGCTGGTTAGTAGAAAATTTCTGTTCATGTTCTGTCTATTGTTTTTTCTTACTCTTATAACCGGACAGGCCCGGGGTCAGATTCATCCCGAGTTTAATGACGAACAATACCAGGAACGATATGAAAAAGCTGTAGTTTTAGAAGTAACAGATAAAGGTGAAGAAGAAATCGAGGCCCTGCAAGGGAAAATAGCGGAACAAGAAGTTAAGGTTAGATTACTAGATGGTTCAGATAAGGGTAAGATCCTTACCGCCATAAACACTCTTTCTGGCAGCCCGGGTTTTGACTTGCACCTGTCACCTGGTGATAAGGTTGTAATATACATAGCAGAATATACCGGTGCAAACGCGGATGAGTCGGTGAATACTATTTATGTTTCCGACCGGGTACGCAGCCCGGCATTAGTTTGGATTATCTGTGTTTTTGCCGGCCTGCTCCTAATAATTGGACGCCTACAAGGAGCCAAAGCTCTATTTGGGTTAGGTGTAACCGTTTTGGGAATTTACAAGGTTCTGCTGCCTGGATTAATGGCAGGTAAATCGCCCCTGCCTCTTACAGTATTAGTTTTAATAGCAGTTACATTGATTACCATGATATGTATTGCCGGTTTTTCCCGCAAAGCCCTGGCGGCTACCCTGGGGACTCTGGGAGGTTTAATAGTGGCTGGATGGCTGGCTTACACTTTCGGTGACCTTGCTCAACTGAGCGGCCTGGCCACTGAAGAAGAACGTATGCTTATGTATGTAGAGAACATTAAATTTGACATGCGCGGTCTGCTGTTTGCAGGAATTCTTATCGGTGCGGTAGGAGCCATCATGGATGTGACTATGTCGGTTGCTTCGGCTATAAGTGAGGTTAAGCGGGCAAATCCTGACATGAGGACAACTGAACTGATAGCTGCAGGAATGAATGTAGGACGAGATATTATGGGAACCATGGCCAACACTCTTATCCTGGCTTATACTGGAGGAGCATTACCTTTTATGCTACTATTCATGGTTTACGAAATGGAACCCTTACGTATAGTAAACTGGGAATTAATTGTAACCGAAATCATTCGGGCCCTGGTGGGCAGTATCGCTTTGGTCATATCAGTCCCCATTACCGCTGTAATTGCCGGCTGGTTGACCGCTACAACCCGCAAAGTCTAGGCGTTTGGCAAGGGGACGTTTCGTTTGTCTTGCCTGCTGGCTTTTGTTACAATGAACCAGGGTGATTAAATGCCAAGATATGCCATAATTAAAAGTTCAACCGGAATCTATCATGTAATGTTAAAAGGAATTGATGGTCGTGATATATTAGACAACTTGCCCGCATATTAGGCGTTGGAAAAATAGAAAGCGCAACGAAATAAGACAGGCGAAACGTCCGCCATTCCCCAAGGAAGGTGAGGTAATGACACTCCAGCAATTAAAATACATTATAAAAATAGTTGAATGCGGCTCTATTTCCGAAGCTGCAAAACAGCTTTTTATCTCGCAGCCAAGCCTTTCGAACACGGTCAAAGAACTGGAAAGCGAACTGGGCATCGAGATATTCTATCGTACCGCCAAAGGGATTTCGTTATCGGTTGACGGCAGGGAATTTCTTTCATATGCCCGTCAGGTCATTGAGCAAACCGAACTCCTAGAACAGCGTTATCTGGGCAAAAAGCCCTCAAAACAGCTATGTTCGGTTTCAACTCAACACTACGCCTTTGCTGTCAACGCCTTTGTGAATCTGCTCAAGGCACTGGATGTGGATGAGTATGAGTTTACTCTGCGTGAGACCAGAACCTATGAAATCATTGAAGATGTCAAAAACCTTCGCAGTGAGCTAGGCATTATCTATCTTAGCAATTTCAATGAAAAGGTTTTGATTAAGCTTTTAAAAGAAAACCACCTGACCTTTAACCTTCTTTTTGAAGCTGCTCCACATGTATTTATCAGTTCAATTCATCCGCTGGCCGGGGAAACAAAGGTTAGTCTGGAAGATTTGGATGATTACCCTTTTCTCGCATTTGAGCAGGGTGAATATAATTCTTTCTACTTTTCAGAAGAGATTCTGAGTACTTTTCCTCGCAAGAAAACCATCCATGTTAGTGATCGCGCAACTCTTTTCAACCTCTTGATTGGATTGAACGGCTATACTATCTGTACCGGTGTTTTGAGCAGTGATTTAAACGGCGATAACATAGTCTCCGTACCGCTTGAAACAGATGAGATAATGCGGGTGGGGTGGATAGTTAATGAGCAAGCTCATCTCAGTGCTATCGCAATGAATTATATTGCGGAACTGAAACGGGTGATTTCCGAATATGGCTATACCGTAGATTGAAAAAGACCTTCGCTTGTTATGGCAAAGGTCTCAGGAAGGATTATAGAATCGAAGATCTCTTAACTTATGCAGCCAGTAAGCTGCTTATTGCAACATATATCTTTTGTGCAATATACGGGTTGTTCATGGTATAAAGATGGATTCCGTCAACGTCTTGCGCCAGAAGGTCAACAATCTGATCAATAGCATAGGCAATTCCCGCATCACGCATGGCAATGGGATTGTTTTCGTACTTTTCCATCATAGCTGTAAATTTCCTGGGCAGTTTTACTCCACACAGGGTTACCATCTTCTCAATCTGCTTCTT
>CAZOIC010000049.1:0-10623 GCA_964579945.1 uncultured Syntrophomonas sp.
TCCAAAACTTATAATATGACCGGATGGCGCCTGGGCTGGGCGGCAGGTAATAAAGATGCTATAGAAGTTTTGGGAAGATACAAATCTAATATCGATTCCGGGGTTTTTCAGGCGATTCAATATGCAGGTATCGAAGCACTTAGCGGACCTCAGGATAGCATAGAAAAAATGCAGAAGTTATATGAAGAAAGAAGAGACGCCTGTGCTCGTGGCCTTACCCGTCTGGGTTGGCAGGTTAAGCCACCTAAGGCCAGTTTCTATTTTTGGGCCCCGGTACCGCGCGGTTTTACCTCTGCCTCATTTGCGGAACTGGTTCTGGAAAAAGCCGGCGTTATCATTACTCCCGGTAATGGATATGGTCAGTATGGCGAAGGGTATTTTAGAATTGCCTTAACCGTTGATAAAGAAAGAATTAATGAAGCGTTTGACCGGTTGGAAAAAACGCTGGGAAAGGTAGAGTTGTAAGCTAATGGTAAGAAGTATGACCGGCTTTGGCCGGGGTCAAACTAATGATTGCGGTTACAATGTTAATTGTGAAATAAAAGGAGTTAACCACCGTTATTTTGACCCTTTTATACGTTTATCCAGGCGTTACAGTTTACTGGAAGACCGTATTAAGGAGGAATTGCGAAAGTATGTTAGCCGGGGTCGGCTGGAAATCAATATTAATATTGAGAAAACCGAAGAATCCAGGAGAAATATCAAGGTTGACAAAGATTTAGCTATAGCTTATCATAACTACTTGAAAGAATTAGCAGAAAAACTAAATATTTCGCCAGAAATCCGTATAATAGATCTGTTCCGTTTACCTGAGGTATTTAGTTTGGAAGATGAGGAAGAGGATTTGGAAATAGTCTGGCTCGTTCTAAGGCAATCCCTGGATTTGGCTGTGGAGAGCCTGGTGGATATGCGAGCGAAGGAAGGACTTAACCTGGCTGAAGATATTCGCTTCAGGAATAGTGTAATACAGAGGATGGTAGAACAGTTAGAAGCCCGCTCACCGCAGGTTAGTTTGGAATATAGCGAGCGACTTCGTACCCGTATTGTGGAGTTTATGGAACATGATTTAATAGACGAGCAAAGACTTTTACAGGAAATTGCCATTTTCGCTGAAAAATCTAATATTACTGAAGAAATCGTTCGACTCAAAAGCCACAGCCAACACCTCGAAGAACTATTGCACTCAGAAGATGCAGTTGGGAGAAAGTCTGACTTCCTGGTACAGGAGATGTTTCGTGAAATCAATACTATTGCCTCTAAAGCCAACGATTTAGAGATGAATCGCCTGGTTGTTGAAGTCAAAGCGGAGCTGGAGAAAATCAGGGAACAATTACAAAATATTGAGTAGCAGGAGGTGAAACCGGTTAATCCGGAATTTGAATGGACATTAAATTAGTAAATATCGGTTTTGGTAATATTGTCGCAGCTAATAGGATCATAGCTATTGTCAGTCCAGAATCAGCACCTATTAAAAGAATAATTCAGGAGGCCAGAGAAAAAGGAGTTTTAATCGACGCAACTTACGGGCGGAGAACACGGGCAGTTATTATAGCTGACAGTGCCCATGTTATACTATCTGCAGTTCAGCCCGAAACCGTGGCTAATCGCTTAACATCCAAAGACAGCAACGAAGATGTCTAATTACGAAAGCTGGTAATAAGGTGACCAGGAAAGGTATTCTATTTATAATATCAGGTCCGTCCGGAGTAGGGAAAGGGACCATAAAAGACGTAGTCTTGCGAAAAATCGCCGATATAAAATTATCAATTTCAGCCACCACCCGCAGCCCACGCAGCGGTGAAACTAGTGGCAAAGATTATTATTTTGTAAATGAGGACACATTCCAACAGTTGATTAATAATGATGAACTGCTGGAATGGGCTAATGTTTACGATAATATGTATGGTACTCCCCGGCAATTTGTAGAGGAGAACTTGACCCGGGGACAGGATGTAATACTGGAAATAGATATCCAGGGTGCCTTGCAAATAAAGCAAAGAAAACCTGATGGGGTATTTATTTTTATTTGTCCTCCCAGTATCGAAGAACTATCTTCACGTTTGGCAAATCGTGCAACCGATACACGTGAAAGTATTACATTGCGTTTAGCTGCCTGCAAATGGGAAATGAAGCAAGTAAAGCATTATGACTATGTAGTTTTTAACCGTGAGTTACAAACTGCAGTGGGTACAGTATGCGCAATCATTACCGCGGAGCGTTGTAAAGTTAAAAATATTAATTTGGAGCGTGATATGATTGATTCCACCTTCGACCCGGGATCTGATGGAAGTAGCGGATAGTAAGTATGCTGTGGTGGTGGCAGTTGCCCGCCGAGCCAGAATGTTATCGGAAGAATTTAAGAACGATGAAAATTACCGGCTTTCAACAGTTGTAAGCGCGGCTCTGAAAGAGATTATGGACGGCAAAGTTAATATTTTGGAGGATGGAGACAGCAAGGCAAAGGAGGATTAAACTATGCCAAAAACTGTTGGCATTGGCGTAACTGGAGGTATAGCAGCATATAAGATTGCCGAGCTGGTTAGTAAACTTAAAAAAGAGGACATAGATGTTATAGTAATTATGACCGAAGCAGCAACCCAATTTATTACGCCACTAACATTTAGAACCCTTTCTGGGCGCGAAGTGCTGGTGGACTTATGGGGTGATTCGGGAGAATGGAAAGTACAGCATGTTGGGGCTGCTGAACAGCTTGATTTACTGGTAATTGCACCTGCTACCGCTAATTTTATCGCCAAGGTGGCCCATGGTCTGGCTGATGACCTTCTCTCTACCATTGTTCTGGCCAATACTTCTCCTTTGCTGGTAGTTCCTGCTATGAATCATAATATGTACAAGAACCAGGTAGTTCAAGATAACATTAAAAAGATTAAAGAATATGGTTATATAGTTATGCAACCGGATAGTGGGGATCTGGCCTGTGGTGTAAGTGGTCAGGGCAGGTTGCCGGAGGTCGACCAAATATATGCAGAAATTAAGAAGTTATTATGTCCAAAGCAAGATTTATTAGGTAAACGATTAATGGTAAACGCAGGTACTACCTGCGAAGATATTGACCCGGTAAGATTTATTGCTAATCGCAGTACTGGGAAAATGGGTTTCTCCATTGCCCAGAATGCACTGGCTCGGGGTGCTGATGTAATTCTAGTATGTGGCAATTCCCCTCTGGACCCGCCACCAGGAGTAAAATTTGTACCAGTTAGGGCTGCCGAAGAAATGTGTGAGGTTATGCAACAATACCAGCCTGTCTGTGATATCATTATCGGCGCTGCAGCGGTAGGAGATTTTCGAATTAAAACGATGGCCGAGCAGAAGTTAAAAAAGACTGACAATGCTTCCCAAGAACTGGTTTTAACTTTAACGGGAACACCTGATATTTTAAAAACATTGGGCCAAAATAAAAAGCCTGCACAGGTAATGGTCGGTTTTGCGGCAGAAACAGAAAATATTATAGCCAACGCTAAAAAGAAATTGGAATCGAAGAATCTGGACTTCATCGTTGCCAATGATGTAACTATGGAGGGTGCCGGATTCGCCAGTGATACTAATATTGTTACATTTATAAGTCGTAATGGTGAAATAGAATCTCTGCCCAAGATGAGCAAGCAAGACGTGGCAACTGCCATACTTGATAAAGTAGTTAAGCTGTTGTAATACAATTATAAGGGGGTTAGGAAATGCCAAGGAAACTGTTTACGTCGGAATCAGTTACTGAAGGCCATCCCGACAAGATTGCTGACCAGATTTCTGATTCAGTCCTGGATGCTATACTGGAACAAGACCCAATGGGCAGAGTAGCATGTGAAACATTGGTAACCACCGGTTTAGTTCTGGTTTCCGGTGAGATTACCACTGATTGCTATGTTGATATACCTCGACTGGTGCGCAACACCATAAGAGAAATTGGATATACCAGAGCAAAATATGGTTTTGATTGTGAAACATGTGCAGTAATAACTTCACTGGACGAACAATCCGGTGATATTGCTATGGGTGTAAATAAAGCTTATGAAGCTAAAAAAGGCGAAATGTCCGAATCTGAAGTTGAGGCTATCGGAGCTGGTGACCAGGGCATGATGTTTGGTTATGCCAGTAATGAAACCGATGCTTTGATGCCTATGCCTATTTACCTGGCCCACAAAATGGCAGAGCGTTTAACTGAAGTACGCAAGAAAGGAATCCTGGATTACCTTCGTCCTGACGGCAAGACCCAGGTTACCGTTGAATATAAGGACAATAAGCCGGTAAGAATTGATACCGTAGTTGTTTCCACCCAGCACCATCCCGATGTTGAAAGGGAGACCCTGGAACGGGATATAATCGAACAGGTTATAAAGGCTAGCGTTCCTGAAAATATGCTGGATGAAGCCACCCGCTTCTTTATAAATCCAACCGGCCGTTTTGTAGTAGGCGGACCTCAGGGCGACTGTGGCTTAACCGGACGAAAAATTATTGTTGATACATACGGGGGTATGGCCCGGCACGGTGGGGGAGCATTTTCCGGCAAAGACCCCACCAAGGTTGACCGCTCCGCCTGTTATGCTGCTCGATATGTAGCAAAAAACATCGTAGCTGCCGGTATTGCCGACCGCTGTGAAATTCAGGTAGCTTATGCCATTGGAGTAGCCCAACCAGTATCCATATCAGTTGATACCTTTGGCACTGGTAAAATCAGCGACGAAAAAATTATTGAATTAATAAGAAAGAATTTTGATTTACGTCCGGCGGCAATCATCAGAGACCTGGACTTAAGAAGGCCCATATACAAGAAAACTGCCAGTTACGGACACTTTGGCCGCCCTGATCCCGATTTCACCTGGGAGAATACCGACCGGGCGGAAGAGCTTAAGAAACAAGCAGGACTGTAATTCTGGCGCGGATATTAAACAGACACTGAACGCACTGAACTTATATGAAAAACACTGACATCCCATGTTCCATGGTTATTTGTCCCCTTAGGTATGTGGAATTTGGGGAATTAATAGGGATTAAGGTGTAGGGGCAGACCCATGTGTCTGCCCGGCCGAGCACTAACCTTTGGTAGCATATCGAACGGTGAAACAAATTAAACCATTGCTAAAAGGCGGGTATGTCCCGCCTTTATGTTATTATTAGGGTAAGTTGTATTAGGGGAGGGGCCTTAAGCTGCGTTTTGTAAAGGTGTTAATAGATATCCCGGTTAAAGCTACGGATAATTACTATACATATCATATCAGCGCCGAGCTAGAAGATGAACTGGCTTTCGGTAAACGGGTCCTGGTTGAATGGGGCCGCCGCAAGGTGGAAGGCTATATAATCGATGACAGGGCATCTTCTCCCGGCATTGATACCAAACCCGTCTTATCCATATTAGACCGGGAGCCGGTCCTTAATCCTCAGCTTTACCAGCTGGCACGGTGGTTAGCGGAAACCTGCATGTGCCCTTTAACCGTAGCCATTAACGTTATGATACCACGCAAACTATCCCAAAAAAGCGGGCGTCGGGTTATATCTCTTATGACGGGTGAGTCCTTTTCTGCCTGTCTCCAGGAAAACGATGAACAGAACCTGAAGGAATTGCTGGATTACTTATTTGAACATGGCGATATATCCTATCGCAAAGCTTTGAATTACGTTGATGCCGAGGATTTAAAAAGCCTGGAAGAAAAAGACCTCATATTCATTAGCCGAGTCTATAATGTTTATCGCGATAACCGGGGGCAGTATGTTTACACACTTAATCACCTTATAGCCGTAGAAGACCTGGAAAAACTAAAACGCAGAGCCCCCCGCCAGGCTGAAATCATACAACTTCTACAGGATCAATCTGTAATACCCTGTAAAGAGCTTGATAAGGCGGCGCCTGCATCCAGCATCAAATCCCTGCTGGATAAAGGATATATCATAAAAGAACGCCAGGCTGAAACTGGAACTGCTGTTATTCCGGTTTTAAACCCGGAACAAGAACAGGTGCTGGCAGCTATCTATAAGTCATTAAGCATCCGGGAACAACAGGAGTTTCTCCTTTATGGAGTAACCGGCAGCGGCAAAACTGAGGTTTATATTAGAGCTGCTCTCCAATGTATAGCTCGGGGTAGAAAAGTCATAGTGCTGGTACCGGAAATTGCATTAACCCGCCATCTTCTGGAAATATTCAGTGCCCGCATACCGGCTATGGCAGTTTTGCACAGCAGAATGACACCAGGGGAAAGATACCAGGAGTGGAAAGAGATAAAAGAGGGCAAGATTGATCTGGTCATGGGTACCCGCTCTGCCATTTTTGCCCCTTTGTCCGATATAGGATTGATTATTATTGACGAGGAACAGGAATATACATATAAACAGGAACAGCAACCACGCTACCATGCCCGCGAAGTTGCCCGGGAAAGAGCCCGGATGAATTCTGCGGTACTGTTATTAGGTAGTGCCACCCCCGCGGTGGAAACCTTTTTTAACAGTGAAATTGGGCACAGCCAGAGATTAGATATCTCCAACCGGGCAGGTAATGCCGCTATGCCCCGAGTTGCTATTGAAGATATGAGAAAGTCCCTGAAAAAAGGCAAAAGCGCTATTATATCAACATTGTTGGAAGAAAAAATCCAGCAGTCATTGGAGAGAAATGAGCAGTGCATATTATTTCTTAACCGGCGCGGCTTTTCCCCCTTTACCATCTGCAGGAGCTGTGGCCATATGATGGCCTGTCCCAATTGCTCAGTCGGACTTAACTATCATAAAGACCAGAATCTTTACCTGTGCCATTATTGTGGATTTAACATCGTTATTCCGACTACCTGCCCTGCCTGTGGCAGCAAATATATACAACAGTCGGGTTATGGTACCCAGCGGGTAGAAGAGGAAGTTTACCGGTTGTTTCCGGATTCACGGATAGCTCGGTTAGATCTGGATAGTTCCAGCCGTAAAGGGCAGCAGAGTCAAATATTGGATGCTATGAAAAACGGGGAAATTGACATATTAATTGGCACCCAGATGGTGGCCAAGGGCCTTGATTTCCCCGGAGTTTCTCTGGTAGGCATACTTGATGCCGATGCTATGCTATCGCTTCCCGACTTTCGTTCCGGGGAAAGGGGATTTCAACTGATAGTGCAAGCTGCTGGTCGGGCCGGACGCGGTTTGGTAAGCGGGGAGGTAATTATCCAGACTTATAACCCGGATAACCGCATAATTCAAATGGCTGCCCAGCAGGATTACCTGGGCTATTACCAGGAAGAAATAAACTGGCGCAGGTTACTAAAATACCCGCCCTTTAGCAGTTTATTACGGGTAGTAGTAATTTCCATTAATGAAACCCTTGCCCGTGATGTGGCTGATATGATAATCTTATTTATTAATGAAATTACCGATGCCCAGGAAGATGATTTAGTCATACTAGGCCCGGCCCCCTGCCCTTTATATCGTATAAAGAATCGCCTGCGCTATCAACTTATAGTTAAATCGGAAAATATGCTATTATTAAATAGCATTGGAACCTATATTGGTGGTAAAGATTGGCACAAACAAGTTCGAGTGGAAATCGACCTTAATCCTTTAATGATTATGTAAGGAGGATTTTAAAATGGCTGTATACCAGGTAGTAACCATACCCAATGAAGTATTGCGCAGTAAAGCGCTACCTGTAAAAAATATTAATTCCGGTACCTTACGATTATTGGATAACATGCGGGATACCCTCTATGCCTTTGATGGGGTAGGGCTTGCCGCCCCGCAAATTGGGGTTTCCAAACGCATTATAGTAATAGATACCGGGGATAATTATATTGAACTTATAAATCCGGAAATTATATCCCGGGAAGGTGAACAAACCCGCAGCGAAGGCTGTCTTAGCGTTCCTGGAGTAGTAGGCCTGGTTACCCGTAATTATGGGGTTACAGTTAAAGGGCTCAACCGGGAAGGGCAGGAGGTAGTTTATGAAGCTGAAAAACTTCTGGCTCGGGTGTTTCAACACGAAATAGACCACCTGGATGGAATAGTTTTTACCGATCGCGCCAGTGAAACTCAAAGAGAGCCTGCCCACAGGAGGAAAAAAGCTTGAATATAGTCTACATGGGTACCTCTGTTTTTGCGGTCCCCTCATTACAAAGTTTAATAGCATCACGGCACCAGGTAGTCGGGGTAGTAAGCCAGCCAGACCGGCCCCGGGACAGGGGAAAACGCATAAGTCCCACCCCGATAAAAGAAATAGCCCGCCAGCATGGTATTCCTGTCTACCAACCGGCTAGAATAAAATCTCCAGAGGCCATCGAACAAATAAAACTATGGCAACCGGAATTGATAGTAGTAGTATCTTATGGGCAAATAATCCCCCGGGAAATACTGGAGTATCCTGCTTATGGTTGTATTAATGTACACGCATCTCTATTGCCCCGCTACCGGGGAGCTGCTCCAATACAGCGGGCTTTAATGGACGGAGAGAAAATCAGCGGCATAACAACTATGTTTATGGATGAAGGGTTGGATACAGGAGATATTATTCTGCAATTAGAGATACCGGTAAAAGATGAATATGACCACGGCCAATTGGAGGCTATACTGGCTGAAAAAGGGGCATTGCTGCTGGCAGAAACTATCGGCCAAGTGGAAAAAGGTACTGCACCCCGAATCCCACAGCAGGAGGAATTGGCCACTTATGCCGCTCGCATAACCCGCGAGGATGAAAAAATCGACTGGTCGCAACCGGCAGAAATAATTCATAACCGGATACGAGCTTTAAGCCCAAATCCTGGGGCCTGGACTACTATTGATAATAACAAAACCAAGATTTATAAGAGCCGGGTTATCAGTAATGACGAAAGCGGGGTGATTGCGCAAATAGTTAAGGTTGGAAATGAAGGTTTTTCTGTTCAAAGCGGGAAGGGCATACTTGAAATCCTGGAGGTTCAAAGGGCGGGTAAAAAACGCATGCCGGCCATTGATTTTGTAAGGGGATGCCAATTACGACCCGGTACTTTACTTGCATGACCGGGAGGTTGAAGGCTTGAACACCAAGAAACGAGTATACATAGGCCTTCTGGTAGGTAGCCTTGTACTGATACTATCTATAGCAGGGATTATTTACTACCTGATTGCCAATCGCGATATTATAATTAGCCAGGTATTATTAATCAGCATTATCGTTTTGGCAGCTATATTATTTTTAATACTTGCTTTTGGTATCATAGCTATAGTAATAATAATTGTCAGGGAGCAGGCCATACCATCACTGGAAACTATAGGACAGAAAGCTAATGAACTCTTGTTTCCCCTGGCTTTGTTTACCGGAAGGCTTGTAGGAATAAGCAAAGATAGAATACTACAATCTTATATTGCCGTAAATAACTACCTGGTACACTCAAAATACCTGCGCCTGCGCGGGGAACAGATAATGATTCTGCTGCCGCACTGCCTGCAGGATTCGGATTGTCCGCACAAGATAACTATAGATGTAAACAACTGTAAAGGTTGTGGCAAATGTGATATTGCTAAACTAAAAGAGATGGCTGAGGAATATAATGCCATAATTAAAGTGGCTACCGGCGGAACCCTGGCCCGTAAATTTATTTTGGATACCCGTCCCCGGGGTGTGGTTGCGGTAGCTTGCGAAAGAGATTTATCTTTAGGCATTCATGAACTGAGTGGACTCCCAGTTATAGGAGTATTAAACTGCCGTCCTAACGGACCCTGCTTTAATACTACGGTAAACCTGGATGAAGTTGAAGCTGCTCTGCAGAGCATTATAAAGGAGGATGAAAACCGTGCTTAGTTATCTTATTTTTATTTTGCCGGCTTTGATTCTATCAATTTATGCACAGATTAAAGTAAAATCTGCATTTAAACGCTACTCTCAGGTAAGATCATCAAGGGGTATGACTGGCGTTGATGTTGCCAACACCATTTTAAGAAGAAATGGTATGAGTGGACAGGTAGCGGTGGAACCGATAGCAGGGGAATTATCGGATCATTATGACCCCACCAGCCATAAGGTAAGGCTGTCAGAGACGGTTTATGGCAGCAACTCTATTGCTGCTATTGGAGTAGCTGCCCATGAAGTGGGGCATGCTATTCAGCACCATGAAAGTTACGGTCCTCTGGAACTGCGTCATCGTATTGTCCCCATTACTAATTTTGCTTCGGGAGCCTCGTTTCCGGTGCTTTTGCTGGGATTTTTTTTGAACAGCCTGGACCTGATTATGGTAGGTATTCTGCTCTTCTCAGCAGTAGTAGTTTTTCACCTGGTAACCCTGCCGGTGGAATTAAATGCTTCCCGGCGCGCAGTTGCGCAGCTTAGCTCCTCCGGACTAATTGCCGATACTGAGGTACCCATGGTTAAAAAGGTACTGGGAGCTGCTGCTTTGACTTACCTGGCCGCTACTCTATCTGCCATTGCTACCTTGCTTTATTACCTGATGATATTTGCCGGCGGTGATGAATAAAGTGCAGGAGGATGCAGGAGCCAAAAATAATGCAGATAAGATTAGTGTAGCACGAGAACAGGCCGTACAACTAGTTTATGAGGTTACGGAACAGGGTGCCTATGCCAACCTGGCACTAATGAAAACTTTACGCCACTCTAAACTGAATCTTGCCGACCGCAGTTTATTAACCAATTTGGTAAATGGTACTATACGTATG
>CAZOIC010000050.1:0-10379 GCA_964579945.1 uncultured Syntrophomonas sp.
CCCGGGCAGGCAACCCCGACAATATATAAGCGCTCCCGCTTAATCTGCCCATCCTGCAATAATCTAACTATCCCCCGGGAGTCACAACCCTTGACGACAATGCCTATCTTCTCCTGTCCATCCCGGTATTTTAGCAAATCATTGGACAGGTTATGGATGGAATATTCATTGAAAATGAGTTTGTCTACATCTTCCACCCGGCGGGCAAAAAAGGGCCGAGCCTGGTATTCCTCCTGGCCTTTTTCCCAGCCCATAAATATATCTACTTGACCGTTCTGCAGAAGCCGGGTAGCAATTTCTCTGATTTTTAAGGTTATGTCTGTCATCTGGCATCCCTCAGCTTTCTGTTCGGTCCCAAACCTTTAACATCATCTACCAGTTTCTGCATGGTCTGTTGAAATTTTATCCCTTCCGCACCAGATATCCAGGCGGTCTGGTATCTTTCCGACTCCACCCCGATATATTCTAAGAGGCTCTTCATAATCGTGTGGCGGCGGCGGTTGTAATAATTGCCACTACCATAGTGGCATTCGCCCGGGTGTCACCCGGATAATAGTACCCCGTCTGCTCCCCGGTTAAAGGCCCGCATTACCAGCATGGGATCCATGCGGCCCGAACAAGGGGTACGGATAATCCTGACATCAGCCGGGTACTGTAAATGGTTTAAACCAGCCAGGTCAGCCGCCGCATAGGTACACCAGTTGCAGGCAAAAACAATTATCCGGGGCTGCCAGCCTGTTTTTTCTATAGACATAAAGCATCCACCTCCGCTACCAGTTGTTCATCGGTAAAGCCCTTGGTATTCAAGGCTGCAGTCCGGCAAGCCGGAACACAGGCTCCGCATCCCTGGCAAAGGCTGCTGTTGACCACGGCTACGTTGCGCTTAATAGGCCCGTGATGCCCCCGCTCCTGAATTTCCTCCAGGGATATGGCATTGTATGGACAAATGGGAACACAAAGCCCACAACCCGAGCATTTGTTGATGTCAACTTCCGATACCATAGGCTCAGTAGCCAGCTCCGTCTTGGCCAGCAATCCTAAAACCTTGGCTGCAGCTGCACCAGCCTGGGCTACCGTATCTGGTATATCTTTGGGTCCCTGGCAGGTCCCGGCCAGGAATACTCCGGCGGCAAAAGTTTCCACTGGTTGTAGTTTGGGATGAGCTTCCTGGAAGAAACCGTCCTTATCCATGGAAAAACCAATAGTCCGAGCCAGCTCGTCTGACCCGACAGCAGGAACCATGGCAGTAGCCAGTACCACCATATCGGCTTCTACTTCCACCGGACGACCCAGCAGGGTGTCTTCTGACTTTAACACCAATCGGTCTCCCCGGGGGTAGATTTTACTTACCCGCCCCCTGATATACCGAGCCCCGGCATTAAGGGCACGCTGGTAAAATTCCTCGTAGTTCTTTCCCGCAGTACGTACGTCCATATAAAAGACATAGGCTTCACTGTCCGCTATTTTATCCTTTACCTGATAAGCATGCTTGGCAGTGTACATACAGCAGGCCCGGGAACAGTAGCTTTTACCTTTGGTATCGTCTCTTGAGCCTACGCATTTGATAAAGGCTACGCTTTTTGGCTCTTTACCATCCGATGGCCGCCTAATTTTGCCTCCGGTGGGTCCTCCGGCACTAACCAGCCGTTCAAAATGTAAGCCGCTGATTACGTCCGGGTATTTGCCGTAGCCGTATTCTCCGTAAGCTTCTTCCCAGTTAAACTGGTCATAGCCGGTAGCCATTACTATGGCTCCCACTTCTTTATTAACAAACTCTTCCTTGTCATCAAACTTTATGGCCTTGGTAGGGCATACCTTCTCGCAAATACCACACTTGCCTTTGGTCAGTTTGAGGCAGTTGTCTGCATCTATATAGGGTTTGCCCGGTACCGCCTGGGGATAAACCTTATGAATTGAGGTCCGCAGTCCCAGGCCCAGTTCAAACTCGTCTTTAATCTTTTTAGTAGGGCATTTTTCTATGCAAGTACCACAACCGGTACAGAGATCCCAGTCCACATATTTGGGTTTTTTCTTGACAGTTACGTTAAAATTGCCAATATAACCGGTAACCCTGGTTACCTCAGCATAGGTTATAAGTTCAATGTTAGGGTGCTGCGCCACAGCAACCATCTTGGGGGTGCCTATTCAGGCGGCGCAGTCCATGGTGGGAAAGGTCTTATCCAGTTGGGTCATTTTACCCCCAATACTGGCCTCCCTTTCCACCAGTATTACCTGGTAGCCACCTTCGGCAATGTCTAATGCTGCCTGCATTCCCGCTATGCCGCCTCCTATTACCAGGGCCTTCCTGGTAACGGGAATGGTGGAGATCTGCAGGGGCTGATTGCGCAAAACTTTGCTAACCCCCATTTTAACCAGGTCTATAGCCTTGCGAGTAGCCTGTTCCCGATCTGGATGCACCCAGGAATCCTGTTCCCGAATGTTAACCATCTCAAATAAATAGGGGTTAATGCCTCCTGCTTCGACGGCTCTACGAAATGTCTTTTCGTGCATGCGGGGTGAGCAGGATGCTACTACCACCTGTTCCAGCTTTTGCTCTTCGATGGATTTCCTGATTAGTTCCTGCCCGGGATCGGAGCACATATATTTATAAGTGGTTGCAAAGGCAACTCCCGGGAATTTACTGGCTTCCTCGGCAACCCGGGCCGTATCTACTACGGAAGCTATGTTGGTCCCGCATTCACATACGAATACCCCCACCCGTTTGCTCATCTTCCTTCTCCCTCCTTAAACAAGTTGAATATATAGACGTTTTACTCGGGTTATATCTATATAATAAGAACTGCCCATGATATATTTTTAAAATTCAGTGTCCTCAGTGTCTATTTAATTCTGCTTCTCTCTCTTCTTCAGTTCCCCGGTGACGAAGGCTTCGGCGGCTTTGGTGGCTTTTTCTTTATCGGTCACCATAAGCTCGGCCAGGCGGGCGGTTTTCTTCTCGTCCCCGCTTATTACTTCAACCAGTACTTTTGCCCTTTCCTCATCTTCGATTAGTCGAGCTGCCATTTTATCGAGGTTTTTGTTAAATCCTTTAATCATGGCATCTATCTTTTTCTGCAAGGCTTCGGCATCTTCACTGGCAACAGCTTCTCCATCACTGTCATCCGACTCGGCTTTAGCAGCTTTTTTAACCTGCCTGGGCTCTGCGGCTTCCATTTCAGCCGCCCGGGCAGGAAGGGATTCCAAATAGCTTATAGCTTCAACAAAGTGTTTCCCAACGCCTACCTCTGCCGGACTGGCACCGCCCGCTATGGCCACCAGTTCGGTTACATAGTAAATCGGCAGGTTTAGTTTTTCCTTAAACATCTTCTCGGCCCCAGCCTGGCGCATGTCCAGGTTGAGCATACAGAGCGGACAGGCGGTAACCAGGCACTCAGCTCCGGCAGCTTTGGCATTGGCAATTATCTCATAAATCATTTTGGCCCCTATTTCCGGCCTGGAAGTGGCCAGGGCGGCTCCGCAGCATTCTACTTTATAAGGCCATTCTACGGTTTGGGCCCCCAAAGCACGGACTATTCGATCCATACTTTGCGGGTCTTCAGTATCGTCAAAGCCGGTATGTTCAGCCGGTCTCACCAGCAAACAGCCGTAATAACAGGCGGCTTTCATGCCTTTCAGAGGATTGCTCACTTTAGTTTTTATTTTATCTATACCTACCTTGCCATCCAGCCATTCCAGAACCGAAATGGTGGAGGTAAGGGCTTTAAAATCCATATCAATAGCTTTTTCTATCTGCTCCCGCAAAGCATTATCTTTACGTGCAGCCAGTTCAGTGCTATGCAGGCGGCTATAACAAGCGGCACAGGGAGCCAGAATCATATCCATGCCATTCTGCTCGGCAATGGCCAGATTCCTTGCCGGTAAGGCCAGGGACAATAGTTTGTTAGTATTATGAGCCGATGTGGCCCCACAGCAGTTCCAATCGTCAAGTTCCTGAAGGTCAGTCTCTAACATACGCGCAGTCTTTTTGGTGGAAAGGTCATATTCAATGGCACTGCCTTCCGAGGAACAACCAGGATAATAGGCCAGTTTCATTTACTGTTCACCCCTCATCTTCTCAACCCGTTCAAATATTTTCTTTACCTGTTCCCGACCCTTGATTTTAGCGGGGAACAGGTTAATCTTGCCCCGGCTCATCATGGGCAACCCCAGTTCAGCGTCTTTAAAAGGCTGCCAGGTTTTCAAGTTATGCGTTAGCAATAATCCGGCTTCATAAGTTCGGCCAAAATTCCTAACTCCAGTAAGAAAGGCCTGGTTAAACACGGCAACTTTTTTATCGCTAATTATACCCCGGTCCAGGGCTTCCCGTCTCAAGGTATCCATTAAAGAAGCAATATCAACTCCCCGGGGACAACGCGCGGAACAGGTTTCACAACTGGCACAAATCCATATGCTCTCTGCATTTAAAGCTTCATTAATTAAACCCAACTGCAGCAGTCGGATGACCTGTCTGGGGGTATAATCCATGGCAAACCCCACTGGACAACCAGCCGAACATTTCCCGCACTGGTAGCAAAGGTTGATGCTGGTTTCTGCTTCCTTTTCGATTTTATCCAACAAAACCCGGTCACTCTCGGTTAGAGGTACCAATTTAACAGTACTTTCCACAAACTTCGCTCCTTTCCTGACCCTTACCCCTTTACTATAAACTCTATAACTGTATGTTTACAACCGTATATAGCAGGATATTAAGGTATTATATGTGTTAATTTTAAACCTGGCGTATATCACTGGATACTAAAAATTAAGAAATTATCCCAGGTTTTAATATTGATATTTTATTATAATACAAATGTGTCGCATATTTGTGTTAATTCTTTGTTAATATTCAATTAATAGAGTATATGAATGGGAAAAAGTATATACTGTTAAAATTATTTAAGCGGAGATGAACCTGCTGGGTAATTATTTCTTGTTTTCACCCTAATACCTGGGACTTATGGTATAATTAACATTATTCATCCAATATTTACAGGATTCACCTTGTATCTACAGGCAGGTTCATGATATGACAAGTACCGATAATGTAACTGATATTTTTAATCTGGCTATCCTGGTAATGTGTTTTTGCCTGATAATTATTTCTGTTTTTCGCTGGGTAACTAATTACCGGCTAATCAGAAATACTCGGGAATATCTTCTATTTATTTTCCTGGTTATTGCCATCGCTATATGGTCGGCAGGACCTCTCCTGGCTAGTTTTCCGATTAACCTTCTGGCCTGGAAATGGATTAGTCTTCTGGCTTTAATTTTTTTCTAAGCCTCTACTTTTTAACCCTGCGCCAAAATAGCGAGGAATCATATTCATTTAAAATACCCCTGACAGCGATCAGTGTCATGATATTTCTATGCTTGTTGGGCTTGCAACAAAATGGATGGCAGGGACAATGGTGGTCAATTATTGCCATTATTGTCACAGCAGTTATTTTTATCTTCAATATTAATCTGATTATTCACCTGGCAAAAACTGAGCGAAGTAATTATTATAAATATATTGCTGTATTACTGGCCGGGCTTACCATTCTAATTACATTGGATAATATTTCTGTTATTGTGCCACATATTAATAGCAAGGCACTTTATCTGATGGGAGGCCTTTTATTTAGTTTATCCCTGGGTTTATACGTTATGGATCAGGCTTATATGCACGCTACCCGGGAATTGGAACACCGGTTTAAGCTGATGCAAGATGAATTTGAAGCTACAGTCGAAAATGTTGAAGATGTGGTTATTTCACTGGCGCGAACTATTGATGCCAAAGATAGGTATACCAACGGCCATGCGGAAAGGGTTAGCCAGTATGCAGCTTTTTTGGGGGAAAGGTTAGGAATGACCGATAAACAACTGGAAAATCTCAGAATAGGCGGATTAATTCATGATATTGGTAAAATCGGTATTGACCAGAATGTACTTGATAAACCTGGAAAGCTAAATTCTGAAGAAAGACAACAGATTGAAATCCACCCTGTTCTGGGAGAGGAAATCTGCAGTCCTCTAAAATCATTGCAGGATGTTACCTGTATAATACGCAACCACCATGAACGCTTGGACGGTTCCGGATATCCAGATGGTTTGCAGGGTAATGGGATACCACAGGAGGTTCGTATAGTTAGTATTGTGGATGTTTTTGATGCTCTGACTACTGACCGTTCTTATCGTCCGGCTATGAGCATTGATGAAGCGCTGGTTATTATCAGACAGGAAGCTAACCAGGGAAAACTAGACGTATCTTTGGTCAGGGAATTTGAAGTTATGCTGCAGGAAATGTTTTTGCTGTTTTAAGAAGCTAAAGACTTATTCTGTACCGTCACCTGGTTGAGGTAAAGCCAGGATGTGCTGGTTGGCATTTATAATAAGGTAAACTATTACTAAAATAAATGCTCCGGTAATATATGGAATCAATACATCAAACTCATAGAGGATTCCTCCGGTAACTGGTCCGGCTATTCTGCCCAGGCTACCGAAAGACTGCATTATTCCTAAAGATGTACCTTGATTCTGCTTGGAGTATTGGGTTACCAGGGATGATGAACTGGGTCCAATTAATGAAGTTCCGATATGGTAAATGGAAGAAGTAAGCAATAATGATGTCATATTAGAAGAAAAGAGTATTAATATCAGACCAGCAGCAGATAGTAACAAGCCTCCTTTCATAAGATTCATATCCCCAAAGCGTTTTGACAACCTGCCTATCAGCCCTCCCTGAATTATTACCGCTACTATCCCCAATACAGTAAATAATAAGCCAATTTCTTTGGGTCCAAAATCAGCTCTCATGGCAGCAAAATAAACAAAGGTAGCCTCAAACATCGTAGTACTGAAATTTAGTATCAGAATTAGTATAAAAAGCAGAAACAGAGTATTATTAAGCTCCGTAGCGCTGGTATTCGCGGTGATGTTTTGGGGTATAGATTTCGTAAGACTCAAGGTTTCAGGCAGATAAAGGAAGGCAAAAGGCCAGATTATTAGCGCTAATCCTCCGGCTACAAAGAAGGGTAAGGAAAACTGCTGTTGCCCTAACCAACCACCCAGGGCGGGACCTATAATCATTCCTAATCCCATGGCAGCAGTCATCAAACCTATACCCTGTGACCGCTCGTCTTCTTCTGTAATATCAGCTACATAGGCTAAAGCGGTGGGCAAAGTAGCTGACGAAATGGCACCAGATAGAATGCGTATGATAAACATCATCCCCAGTTGATCGGTAAAACCAAACAGAATAAAAGTGATACCGTAACCGGATAACCCTATAAGTATTACCGGACGCCTGCCTATACGGTCAGATAAGCGACCCCAGAAAGGGGCAAATAGCAAGTGCATCAAGGAATAGGTGGCCATGAAGAGACCCAAAATGCTAGCATTCCCACCCAGTGAGGTCAGAAAAAACGGCATTATGGGGATGATGATGCCAAAGCCAACCATAACCAGAAATAACATAAAAAAAAGAATAATGATAGATCGGATATTATTTCTCACAATAAAGCCCTGCCTGTAATTATGACTGTGCTAATATTCTTTGCACTGAGAGTCAATCTTAGTACGAAATGGGCGTAATTCTTTTAAATCGGATGAGGTTGAGTGCCTTTAAGCATACGGTATCAGCGCGGTTTATTATGAGGTTTAAGTTCTTCCAGGGTAACAAAGCGGTAGCCCTGCCGGGAAAGGCTGGCAACGATTAAACGGGTAGCCTCTACATCTTTCCAACGAAAATCAGTTGTGCCATCATGTAATAACACTATTTGACCCGGATGAGCTTGTTTAATTACCCGGGCTGCCATCATTTCTGGAGTTGGGGCTTTACGATTGAAAGTACAAATGCCCCACAGTACAATAGTGTAACCTTTTTCTTGTACCATTTTAATTATTTCCTGATTCAGAATACCGCGGGGAGGACGGAATAGGTAAGTGTTTTGACCGGCGATAGTTTGCATATTTCGCTGACACTGGTCTATTTCCCATTTTAGTTTTTCCGGGGATAATGTTCTCAGATTATAAGGATGGCTATAAGTATGGTTGGCAATCAAGTGTCCTCGCGCCGATACCTCTCTAACAATATCCGGATATTGTTCCATACGGCTGCCAATCATAAAAAAGGTGGCTTTAGCCTGGTACTGATCCAGGATATCAAGAATCTGCGGTGTGTAAATAGGATGAGGTCCATCATCAAAGGTAAGGGCTACGATTTTTTCTTTACCAATCAGTTGGTAAGTAACGCCACTATAAGCCAGTCCTATTTCAGGTATTAAAACAGGTATCGCCAGGGGAAGCAACAATAGCAGTAATACAATTTTAATAGAAAATTTAGCGATTTTAATTGAATTCACTAAAAATCCTCCTTTTATCCTATCTGCATCCTAATTTATGTTGGAACGAAGCTAATTTATTACACAAATTTTCCAGTATAGCCCTGATAAAACAGCACATAATATGCTTAGAGTCAGCGATACGATTTTGTTAAAGAATTAAGTCCCTCATCCGAGGATAAATCTTAGTTCTTTCCTAACAAAAGCTTCCAACATGGAAGGTATCGCTGGCTCATTTTTATTGTGAGTAGTAAGGCGTGAGGTGTGAGGGGAAGTCGTCGGTCGTCAGATGTCAAACGTAAGGAGAGGACATGCGTTAAACATTGGTCATTAAGGAGCAAAGTGTGGGGAGGAATGAGGTTTTTTAGTGACTGCCACGCCCCACGCCTGATGTCTCATGCATCGTGTCAAAAGGACCGTCCCCTTAACACGCACACCCTGACAAAATAAGTTAATAGCTTCAGGTATATAATTGGTTTAGATGGACAGAATATATTTTGGAAGATGGAGCACAGTTAAATACAGGAAGTACCTTATTGGTTAATTCTTTATCTAACTCATCCATCTTCATGTAAAATCCGCTGGTTAGTATTTCTCACATAGTTGTCGGGTGATCCGATTTTCGATGCTTTGAGAAAGAACCAGCGGATTATTTATTTTACATCTCGGGCGGGTCTGCTTAAAATAAAATGGTAGGCGGTCATAATAAAGGGCAGCGCGAGAAGTATATAGTAATAGAGGGGCCATCCGCGCCAGACTATGCCCGGCAGTAGAGATAGCATAGGCACTAAAGCAGTATACCAGAACAGCATAATAAAGTAGGCATAATTACTCAGGTCCCAGATGGCGGTATGGCTGATAACCAGTAGAAAAAGCAATATCCCCGGGGCTTGCCAGGCAATAATTACAAGCCACCTTGAATTTAGGGGAAAATCACGTAATGAACGAGCCTCGCTCCCGATAACCAGTAAATATAGTAAGGAAAGTATGATATCCCAGGGCGGGTAGTAAGTACTAATTGCTACCGCCAGAAAAGCAAAAATATGAATAAAGTATAAACGGGTAATAGCTTTAAGGCTTTGCATCAGACATTCCTTTCCCTTATCACTGCAACCAGATTGCTCTGGTAAAAAAGGTCGGGAGCAACCCAGAAATCATTCCCCGGGTCAAAATCAAGTCCCTGTTCCCGGTAGGCTTTCCACATTATCTTGGTACAGTTCCAGTATCTGTCGCCAGCTTTAAAAGCCAGCGGATAAAACATGGCACCCTGCTGCCCAAGCACATATTCAACTGCCTTTCTTTTCACCGCCGGGTCTGCTTTCACCCTTAGCAAGCAGATTTCGCTATATTCCCAGTAATGATGCACAGGTTGAATATTTACTCCGAGATCACCGAAACTTTCCATGACCTGTCCATTACCTATATAAATTCCGGCATGGGAAAAACGCCCATAAGAACAACCTGGATATCCCCCCAGAATCAAGTCTCCTGGTTCTAACCCGGCAAATGAAATGTTATTAGCATAATAACTATTGAAACCATAACCTATATGGCCCTGGCGTGCACTTTGTAGGTATGTATACATAACCGCATTTTCATTATTAAATACATGGCAGTTGGTACACGCCACTAGTAAGAAAAATAATAAGGCCAGCAGCGGGAATATTATTAAATTAAATTGCTTCCATTTCATCATTAAACACTACCTTCAGATATCAAATGTTATGCAGGTTTCAGCGTGGACCCACTCCTCACTATATTTTAACCTTAATTGCATCATAAACCCATTTTTCCCTAAAGTTTATTGCATTTCTGGTGTAACTCTCAGTGTTTAAATCTATATACTTAATAATAAGAGGTGAATTTTCTTATGGGTCATGGTCAGATTTCAAAGTTTTTAATTGAAGATTATCAAATGCTTATCCGCTATATGGAAGGCAAAGCCATTAAAAAGATTTTAAACTGCACTGAGACCAATATTACCATCCTTATGGAAGATGACATTATTATTGATTTCTCTAATTTGGAAGATGAAATACTTTTTGATATCCGCTTACC
>CAZOIC010000051.1:0-10177 GCA_964579945.1 uncultured Syntrophomonas sp.
GTGAAAACATGAAATTACTAAAAGCGGATGAAATGAAGGATATCGACCGCCGGGCCAGCAGTGAATTTGGTATCCCCAGTATAATACTTATGGAAAACGCAGGATTGCGTACGCTGGAGGTAATAGAAGAAATACTGGGTGGAACTAAAAACCGGTTGCTAATTATTCTGGCTGGAAAGGGTAATAACGGGGGGGACGGGCTGGTTATAGCCCGGCATTTAATTAACTCGGGGGCAATGGTAGAAACTTATCTTACCGGGCAGGTGGAAGAGCTGACCCAGGATTCGCGAACAAATTATGAAATACTGCTGAAAATGGGAGCCCGTATCTTTCCTTTGAGCAGTGAAAAAGACCTGGACCGGTTGATGCTCTCCCTGATGAATGCCGATTTAATAGTTGATGCCCTTTATGGTATAGGGTTTAAGGGGAGTCTTAACCAGTTTGATTCCCGACTGGTTAAAATGGTCAACTGGTGCCGGGCTCCAGTAGTAGCTGTTGATATTCCTTCCGGGGTAGAAGCTGATACCGGCAGAGTTCATGGTGACGCTATAAAGGCCAGTCATACTGTTACTTTTGCCCTCCCTAAAATTGGGCTGGTTCTGGAACCGGGTAAAGAATATGTGGGCACTCTCAGTGTTGCTGATATATCTATACCTGGGGTTTTACTTGAAGATAAGACTATTAAAACCAACTTAATTAATGAAGCCATGCTCAGTGCTCTGATAAAACCGCGCTTGGCCAATTCCCATAAAGGTACATACGGACATGCCCTGCTGGTCGGCGGTTCACCTGGAATGGCAGGAGCTATAATGATGTCTTCCCAGGCGGCTTTACGCACCGGGGCAGGTTTAGTTACAGCTGCCGTCCCCGAATCACTGACGGCGGTAGTAGATTCCAGTCTGATGGAGGTAATGACTGCTCCTCTGGCTCAGACTGGACAGTCATCTATTGCCCTGGAGGCCCTCCCGGCTATTGAAAATCTGCTGGGAACAGTATCTGTTTGTGCTGTTGGACCAGGTATGTCACGCTACCCGGAAGCCGGCGCCATCGTTCGCCATGTGTTGGAAAGGTCAGGTGTGCCCCTGGTAATTGATGCCGATGGTTTGAACGCTTTGGAGAAAGATGCAGCTATCCTAAAAGATCGCCAGGTTCCTATAGTTCTTACCCCTCATCCTGGGGAAATGGCCCGTTTAACCGGTAAAACCATAGAAGAAATACAATCCCAGCGCCTGGAAATAACGCAAACATTTGCCCAAGAATGGGGAGTAACTCTGGTGTTAAAAGGGAATAAGACTATTATCGCCAATCCTTCCGGGGAGGTTTATATAAATATCAGCGGCAACCCGGGGATGGCTACCGCCGGCAGTGGAGATGTTCTTACCGGGATAATAACTGGACTTATTGCCCAGGGTTTAAAACCGCAGGATGCGGCCTATGCTGGTGTTTACTTACACGGTTTGGCCGGTGATTTGGCTGCTCAAATAAAAGGGGAACGAGGACTGATAGCAGGTGATTTGATTTCATGTCTCCCCGAAGTCCTGAAAAAGTTTGCATAATAGACTGGAGGTAACGATATGCTAGCTCGAGAGATTATGAGCCGGGAGGTTATTACGGTTAGCCCGGAAGAAAAGGTGGAAAAAGCTGCTCGGATTTTAGTGGATAATAAAATTAGCGGACTGCCGGTAGTAGATGCCAACAATCATGTAGTAGGTATAATTACGGAAAAGGATTTAATAGGCAGAGCCAGTGAATTAAAGGTACCCTTCTATATAACTTTATTTGACAGTATTATTTTTTTGGAGAATCCCATACGTTTTAATAACGATGTAAAAAAATATATCGCTACTCAGGTAAAAGATGCCATGACCCGCAAGGTTTATGTGGTTGAAGAAGATACCCCGGTTAGTGAGATAGTTGAAATAATGCAAAAAAGAGCAATTAATCGAGTTCCGGTAGTAAGAAATGATAAGCTAGTGGGTATAATTACTCGTAACGATGTTTTAAGGACTCTGGTTAAAAGTAATGGATAATCACAGGCCAACATGGGCAGAAATAGATTTAGCGGCAATTAAACATAACCTGGCTGCTATCAAACGAGCAGCAGGCAATGCTGGGGTTATGGCTATGGTAAAGGCTAATGCCTACGGCCATGGTATGCTGGAAGTAAGTCGGGTTTGCTGCCAGGAAAAAGTGGACTTCTTTGGGGTTGCCAGTTTAGATGAAGCCTTAACGCTGAGGCAGGAGATTAAAGACATCCCCATACTGGTATTAGGTTATATGCCACCATCTGATGCCATAACCGTAGTAGCGGAAGACATCAGACCCTGTATATTTACTATGGAATCGGCCATGGCTATGTCTCAAGCGGCAGTACAGCTAAAGCGCCAGGCGCACCTGCACATAAAACTGGATACTGGCATGGGCAGGATAGGTTTTCTGCCGGACAACAACAGCCTGAAGCTCTTACAGGAAATAGCTGGTCTGCCGGGAGTGAAAATTGAAGGCATATTTACCCATCTGGCCGAGGCCGATTTAGAAGGTAGTAGTTTTACCGGGGAACAGATAAAGACTTTTACCGGGTTTATTAACAAATTAGAAGGGCGCGGGATAAATATTCCCCTTAAGCATTGTTCTAACAGTGCAGCTCTAATGAATTTTCCCCAGGCTCATTTTCATATGGTCCGGGCAGGAATTTTACTATACGGACTTTTCCCGTCGCCACAGACAAAGCCGGGGGAAATAGATGTTATTCCTGCCATGACTTTAAAAAGTCGGGTTAGTTATGTTAAAACGCTGCCTGCCGGACATAGTATCAGTTATAATCGCACCTATTACTGCCGGCGGGATACCCAGGTAGCTACCGTGCCTATTGGTTACGCCGACGGATATAGTCGTCTGCTTTCCAATCGGGCACAGGCATTAATAAACGGGAAACTGGTATCGCTGGTAGGGAATGTTTGTATGGATATGTGTATGTTTGATGTCAGTGGGGTAGGGGAAGTTAAAGAGGGAGACGAAGTAATTCTTTTTGGTCGGCCTGAAGACGGTGTAACCGCCGATGATTTGGCCCAGGCTATGGGAACTATAAATTATGAAGTAGTATCAGCATTAGGTTCCCGAGTACCCAGAATTTATAAGAATGGCAGGAGCTAAAACCGGTTATTGTAATTATTGGATTTGCGAGCCCCTTTACTGACTAATATAATAGATGTATCAGTGGGATTTTTATCGTCGGAGGTGCTCGAATCTTGCCATCCTCGAAAAGAATTATAATTACTATTCCGGAAAATCTTCTTTGTGAAGTTGATAATATAAAATGTATTGAGAGTAAAAACCGCAGTGAGATATTTAGAGAGGCAATCAGGTTTTACCTTGGGGAGCGGAGAAGAAAATTGCTAATAGAACAGATGAAAAAAGGCTATCTGGAAATGGCCCAAATTAATTTAAACATGGCCTGTGAAGATTCAAAAGTAGAGGAAGAAGCCCTGGTTAACTGTATAGAAAAACTGTTGGAGTGATAGTTTGCATGATCAAACGAGGTGAAATTTATTTTGCCCAGTTAAACCCCGTAGTGGGTTCGGAACAGGGAGGTATCCGCCCGGTTCTGGTAGTTCAGAATGACATAGGTAATCAGTACAGTCCAACTACAATTATTCTGGCCATAACCTCACAAATTAACAAAGCCAAGCTGCCTACCCATGTAGAAATTGATGCCCTAACTTATGGACTGGAAAGAGATTCCGTAATACTGGCAGAGCAAATCAGAACCATTGACAAGACCCGCTTAAAACAGCGCATAGCAGTTTTAAAAGAAGAGACCATGTTAAAGGTCGACAAAGCGCTTCTAGTCAGTATGGGGTTGGAGGAACTATAGTTACATAAAAAGCATGATGTACAAGTTGTTGTAAGGAGAAAAAGGATTGGGACAGACCCAATCCTTTTTTTTCTTGTCCTAAACGGGGATGGTTCTTGGGTGACAGGGGACGGTTCCTGTGTCACCTTAAGCTTAAGGTGACACAGGAACCGTCCCCTGTCACCCACTTACGCGAAATTATTGGACTGCTTGTGCATAAACTGCTTTTAATAGGGGAGGGGATAAAATGCGACCATTGATAGGAATATGTAGTAATTATAATCTGGAAACTGAGGAATATTGCCTGCGTAAATATTACGTGGAATGCCTGCTGCGGGCGGGAGGAGGCGTGATAATACTACCGCCGGTTAATAGTGAAGAAATTATAGAGCAATATCTTAAATTATGCCACGGGGTGGTATTCGCAGGAGGAGGCGATATTGATCCTTATTACTGGGGAGAACTGCCCTCCTGGGAACTGGGGGAGATTAACCCCCAGCGTGACTATTTTGAAATAAAGCTGGCCCAGAAAGTAATAGCCAGGAAACTGCCGGCACTGGGAATTTGCCGGGGATGCCAGGTGTTAAATGTAGCCGCCGGGGGCACTCTGCTCCAGGATATTAATACTCCAATGGCCCACCAGCAAAAAGCCCCCCGCAATTATCCTTTTCATGATATAGTAATTAAACCGAACACCGTACTTTCCGGGATACTAAATGCAAGTGAAATCAGGGTTAATAGCTTCCACCACCAGGCGGTCGAACATCCGGGTACAGGTATGTATATTAGTGCCATAGCCCCGGATGGTATAATAGAAGCAATAGAAAACCGGGAAGCACCATTTATCCTTGGTGTACAGTGGCATCCGGAATGCATGACGGATAAATCTTCAGAACAGCTATTCATGGCTTTGGTAAGGGCAGCTAAAGACAACGCTATTTTAACAGGTAGATAATACCGGGGTTAAAATAGAACTCCAATTCTTTATCAATCATAAAATAATGGTGTAAAGGAGCAGCATATATGATTGCAATCAAAGGCGGCAAAGTGTTTACTATGGATGAAGTCGGAACCATAGATAATGGAATTATATTAGTAGAAGGAGAATTTATCAAAGCGGTAGGTAAAAACGAGGACATTCCGGCAGGATGCCAGTTTATTGACGCCGGGGGCAAGTATATATGTCCAGGATTTATTGATGGCCATACCCATATAGGGCTGGAAGAGGAAATCTATCGTTTAGAGGGTGATGATGTCAATGAAATTAGCGACCCTATTACTCCGCAACTACGGGCTCTGGATGGAATAAATTTTGTCGATTTGGCTTTTACTGATGCCTTACGGGGTGGGGTTACCCGTTCTATGTGCATGCCCGGTAGTGCCAATATTATAGGAGGCCAGGCGGTATTTTTAAAACATCTGGCTTCCTCCTTAAGCGAAATGGTTTACCGGCAGCCCTGGGGCTTAAAAGCAGCTCTAGGAGAAAACCCTAAACGGGTATATGCAGCCCAGAAAAAAACCCCGCGTACCCGTATGGCCAATGCCAGCCTGATGCGGGAGGCTTTATACAATGCATTGCAGGCTATTAATAAGGAAGAAAACGAAATTAAAGATTATCCCAAACAGGAAATATTGATAAAGGTTTTAAAAAAGGAATTACCGCTATTACTTCATGTTCACCGTGCCGATGACATACTTACCGCTTTACGCATAAGGGATGAATTTAACCTGAATCTAATCATTCAGCATGGTACCGAGGCATTTTTAGTAGCTGATGAACTACTTAAGCGCAATGTGCCTGTATTCCTGGGTCCTTTACTGGTAAACCGGGCCAAAGTAGAGATGAAAGAAGTGTCGTTTAAAAATGCTAACCGCCTGGCCCAACAGGGGGTCAAGTTTGCTCTTATTACCGATCACCCGGTGGTACCTATTGAACACCTGCGGGTCTGTGCGGCTTTGGCGGTGCGGGAAGGACTGGATGAAGAAATGGCCTTGCAGGCGATTACCCGCTGGCCCGCTGAAATTCTGGGGGTTGATCATGAACTGGGAAGTATAGCTGCGGGTAAAAAGGCAGATTTAGTTGTTTTCGACGGCCATCCTTTTGATTTCAGGTCCCGGCTTAACCTGGCTATGGTGGATGGAAAGGTCTGGGGGGATAAAATTGAACAAGGGCGATCTTTTTACGGTTTACCTTAATGGTACTATGATGACGGTATGTGTTCTGGGATTTTATAATGAAGAATACAGCGGGGAAGAAATGGCTATAATTGCGGTGGTTGACCAGGAAAACATGGTTCACGTTCCCCTGGAAGACCTGGAGGCGCTTTTTCCCCGCAGGCGATTCATAAATTAACCATTAATGTCTGATAATGTCTGATTAGGATTAAGGCATAAGGGCGAACACGGGGACTGTCCCTGCTGTTTCCGCCTTGGAACCAGGGGAAACAGAGGGACTGTCCCCGTGTTCGCCCGGGATTAACCACAAAGCTATCTTCGTATTTATTTCCCATAATTTACTTCAAGGGATTAGCAGAGCATTACCAGAAATACTAAAAGAATAATTAAATCGAGGTGATGCTATTTGCGCTTAAAACACATCTTAATACTGCTGGTGGCCATGTTCTTAACCATGGGGTTAACCAGTATTAGCCTGGCGGGGAATGAGCCTGGAATAAGGATTAACGGTATTCTACGCCAGGTGGAGCCACCGCCCCAGATAGTAGCCGGTCGTACCATGGTTCCCATTCGTTTTATTATTGAAGATGAAGCCCTTAAGGGTCAGGTTTACTGGGATGGTAACCTCCGTAAAGTAGCTATCGATTGTCGGGGTCAGTACATAGAGTTCTTCATCGGGGATAATAAGGCCCGGGTAGACGGTCAGGTAAAATATTTCGATGCCCCACCATACATATACAGGGATCGCACTTATATACCGCTCCGTTTCCTGGCGGAAAACCTGGGGGCTTCAGTAGGGTGGAAAGCTCAGGAACGAGAAGTTATTATCGACTTTAATTACCAGCCCGAAGTTTTTGCTTATTATTACTATACCCGCGGTAACGAACTCCAGGATAACCTGCACCTGTTTACGGACATTGCCTTTCGCTGGTTTGCTACCAATGCCAAAGGAGAACTATTCTATGAATATCAGGATGATTACGATAAAATCCTGCAAATGGTGCGTAAACAGGGTAGTAGAACTCATGCCAGTGTGGTTTTGATGGGCAAGGACCCGCTGCACCAGTTGCTTTCCAATCAGCAGAGCAGGAAACTCTTAATAGGAAATCTCCTGGATGAGGTCAAGAAAAACGGATATGATGGGGTAAACATAGACTTTGAGCTCATGGGTTACCAGGATGCCGATCGCTTTACTTCTTTCCTGCGGGATTTAAAAACTGCCCTGGGGCCGGATAAAACCTTGTCGGTAGCAGTTTTTGCCCGTACCGGCAAAGAGAACTGGCCTACCCCTTACCAGTACAAGGAGATTGGGCAGATAGCCGATCGAGTAGTAGTAATGGCTTACGACTACAGTTACACCACTTCCAAACCGGGACCAGTAGCTCCGCTGTGGTGGGTAAAAGAAGTGACCGATTACATGGTCAAGAACATCCCCCGGGAGAAAATCCTGCTGGGTATGCCGACTTACGGCTATAATTGGTCACCGGGCAGTAAAACGCTTTCGGTAACAGCTGTAAAACTGGCGGAAATTGAAAACCGTTATACAGTACAACAGTTTTTTGATACGGCCAGCATGAGTCCTTACTACATTTATTATGATGAAAACGGGGACCGTCACGAAATCTGGTTGGAAAACGAACAAAGCCTGAATGAAAAATGGAAAGTAGCCATAGAAAACCGGCTGGGCGGAATCTCCTTCTGGCGCATCGGTAATGGTTTTAATGATCTCTATCGGGTGCTTGATAAAAATTTGAATAAGTAAATAAACTGGACTACAAGCGGGTTGGTTTAGCTAACCCGCTTTAATTATGGTAGGTCTTCCTTTATAAGCTTTCTTTTCTGTAGCCCCCTCTCCTACTTTTCAAGACAATTATTTCATAAACCTGGAACAAAACCCGGATAGCTTTCGTCTGAAGTAACAGCCATGCTTATATAGTGGAAGAAATACATGGTTTCTTGTACGGTACTTCCACTGATTACCTGAACAACAAACCAGAAAAATGAAAGGGGGAATACCACAAGTCATAGAGTTTGACCGAATGGTCGACCACCTAAAAGGAATTATACTTAACTAATATTAAGGAGGAAAAAGAATGCTAAAAAGGCAAAGTAAAGTGCTGTCCATTGCACTGATATTTGTATTCTGCATGAGCTTCATGGTTGCGGGTTTTGCAGCACCGGATGTAGCAAGTGCAGCTTCGACCTATACGGTCATACGCACTCAGAATGTATCAGACGTTGGTGATATAATAGATAGAGTTATGATTCAGATTGATATTCCTAATGATAACGCACTTACTGCAAGCGATAAAGTAACTATTCATCTGCCTTCACAGTTAGAATTCACAAACACCCCAGTTTATGGCGGTGCTACTATTGATAATCCGATGGTAGCATTTTCTTATGCCTCTGCTCCGGGTGTTGAAATGGCAATTGATATGGACGCTACACCTCGGGTCCCTGGACCAGTTGGTGGCGTGGCAGCTAACGTCATGGTTTCTGCGCCTAATAGTACATCAGATGGGGTTGGTGGAACCAACTCTTTAGATAGCCCCCTTGCTTTTATAGCGTATCCGATAGGAAACAACGCAATTGAAATTCAAGTTGATCCCGCTGGGGGTGCGTTTACTGCAAGCGGTAATGCAGCCCGTTTACAGGTTGAACTTAACAACGTAAGAGTTAAGTCCACCATGTCAGGCGATATGGTTGCTACCATTTTTGCCCCTTCTGGTACTGGTTTTAGTGCAGGATCGGCAACTATTGGTACGTTTGTATCTGCTGGCTCTGGAACCCAAACAATAGCGAAAAGCATAACCACCATGGGCGATCAAGCCACCCTAATGGACAACATAATGATTCAGGAAACGGTTAAGAACTCAATTGTAAACGGCGAAGTAATTAAGCTGAAACTGGCCAATGGTTTTACATGGGATATTGGAGGTGCTGAAATCCTAGGAGGCTGGGCATATACAGATCTTGTAAATCTTGGAACACCATTTACTTTGGGAGCACTGCAGGATAATGATAGAACAATAGTTATTAATGCACCTGCAACTGGGTTAGGTGCGTTCGGCTCCGAAGGAAGAATTTATGTTACAGATGCTAGGATAGTCCCGGGCGATAATGCCAAATTTGGTGATGTTAACTTTACAATTTCAAGTAACAAAGGCAATGTAACTAACCAAACTGTAACTATTGCTAAGTTTGCTGATTTTGAGGTTAAAGTAGTAGAAGACACTGTTAAAGAAGTTGTAGCTGGTTGGAATGACACTGATTTAGGATCTTTCATTATTGAAGAACAAGTAGAAGGCTCTATTATGCCGCGTACCGTTAATTTCAAATTACCAAATGGCGTAAAGTGGAATACGGGTGCCGGTACCCTTGCTGATGTTGCAACAACAAAGGTGCTTGATGGTACTAGCTGGCTTCCGGGAACTGTTTCTTTCCATGACAATGACAGAACCCTTAGAATGACCGTAGCAGCTTTTACCGGATCAGCTAGCAAAATTAAATTTGACAAATTAAATGTAAATATTAGTCCTGATTTCTTAGGCGATATTACTGTTGAAGTTGATGGCAGTGCTGGAATTAAAGGTTCCGCAAAAGTTGCCGAAGTTAAATCCCCAATTTCCGTTGAAGTTGAAAAAGTAAACGATGTCATCATCGGTGCCCAGGATCAAAAAATAGCAAACATTAAGTTGGTTGAACCAGTTGCCGAAAGCTGGAAAGCTGATGCTGGTACTAATGATAATATCGTGGTAAGATTACCGGACGGAGCATCCTTTGCTAAAACTCCAACTGTTAAGTCCATTGAAGGTGAACTGGGAATTGACAAAGTAGATAAAGATGGTCGCGATCTAACAATTACCCTGGATGCTACAAGTACAACAGCAGGTGTAATTGAAATATCAGATATTTATGTTACCACCAACAGAACAGTTCCGGAAGGCGATTTTAAGTTGTATGTATCCGGTAAAGGAAACCTTAGAAATGCGCTAACAGATAACGCTGGAGTATTAGACTTTGATGTAGCCACAATTACTTCCGAAGTTATTGCCAAGTGCGTAACCCCAGCTCCTGTTGATGGAACTACAGGTGCAGCTGCTGGCCAGTTCAAGATTGACTCTAACATCTATCAACTAAATGGCG
>CAZOIC010000052.1:0-10145 GCA_964579945.1 uncultured Syntrophomonas sp.
TAATGACGGGCAGAGGCGATTTTGTGGAAATCCAGGGTACTGGTGAAAAAAGTGTATTCAGCCGCCAGGATTTGGACGTTCTGCTGGGATTAGCCCAAAAGGGAATACAGGAACTGATTGCTCTGCAGAAGAATATTTTGGAGGAGCAAATTTAAATGGCAAAGTTACTGCTGGCCAGTCGCAACCGGCATAAAATAGAAGAGCTGCAGCAGATGCTGGACGGGTTAAACATTGAAGTAATCAGCCTGGATGATGTGGCTGATATACCGGTAATTGAGGAAGATGGGAACACATTTAGCGAAAATGCCAGTAAAAAAGCCCGCCTTACCGCCATGCACACCGGATTTACCTGTTTGGCTGATGATTCCGGTCTGGTGGTAGACTCTCTGGAAGGGCAGCCGGGTGTCTATTCGGCCAGGTTTGCCGGAGAAGATGCTGATGACCGGAAAAACAACCACAAACTGCTGCAGATGCTGCAGGGATTTGAAGATGAAAAAAGGCGGGCTCGTTTTGTTTGCGTTATTGCCATCAGCGATCCCCAGGGTAATATCTGCACCGTGGAAGGTAAATGTGAAGGGCGAATTGATTATGAAGAGCGGGGTACAGGGGGATTCGGCTACGACCCTCTTTTTATTCCCGAAGGCTATACCCGGACTTTTGCCCAGCTTTCCCGCGAAGAGAAAAACCGGATTAGCCACCGTGGGCAGGCTCTGCTAAAAGCCCGGACTCTACTGGGTGACAGGGGACGGTTCCTGTGTCACCCCTGAACGGAGGCAAGAATTTTGAGGATTGCGGTAGCCGGAGATAGTCACGGCAGAATTGAGATGGTAGCCCGGTCCCTACAAAATGCCAAGCCGGATTACATGTTTTTTACCGGAGATTATTATAGTGACGGAAAAAAACTGGCACGCTGGCTGGATGTTGATTGGTTTGGGGTTATGGGAAACTGTGACTATGGCCGCAAAGGCAAGCAGGAACAACAGGTTACCCTGGCAGGACGTACCTTTTATCTGGTTCACGGTCACCAGTATGGAGTAAAAAGAAGCTTGAATTCATTGTTTTATCGGGGTCAGGAACTGGGGGTGGATATGGTTCTATTTGGTCATACCCATGTTCCCCTGTGTGAGAAAATAGCCGAAACATGGTTTGTTAACCCTGGAAGCGCCTCCCTCCCACGCCTGGGAGGTAGCGGAAGTTATGCCTTAATTGACCTTGACGAAAATAATATAACCCCAAGAATCATAGAATTTTAAAAATTTTTGCAGTGACAGCTCTCCCCAGTTTAGTCGAAGAGGGCTGTCAATTTCTATTTTTCTGTATAGCTGAATAGGTTAAGGAAAAAATAGAGGATAATCATATTTTCTTGCCATATTAGGGCAAATTATTTTAATATACTAATGGAGGATAGAAATGGAAAGCTATCATTATGGAAATGAGTGCATTATTTACTATTTTGGCGTAAAATCGATAATGAATTATACAAGGAGGCGAAATTGTCTTTGAAACAGACACCTTTATATCAAATGCATCAAAAATATGGGGGCAAAATTATTGATTTCGGAGGATGGGCACTTCCGGTTCAATTTGCTGGAATCATCAAAGAGCACCATATGGTTCGGCAAAAAGCCGGTCTCTTTGACGTTTCCCATATGGGAGAAATAAGTATTAAAGGACCCCGAGCATTGGAATTTACCCGTTATCTGGTGTCCAATGACGTAAAACAGCTTCAGGATAAGCAGATTATTTACGCCTTCATGTGTTACCCTGACGGCGGAGTAGTGGACGACCTTCTAGTCTATAAATTTTCTGAGGAAAACATTTTCCTGGTAGTTAATGCTGCCAATCTGGATAAAGATTTTGCCTGGATTAAAGAACATGCTTATCCTGACGTGGAAGTGGAAAACTTGTCCGACCGTTATGCCCAACTGGCGGTGCAGGGACCTGAGGCGGAAAGGATACTGCAAAAAATATCTGATACCGACCTGGGCAGCATAAAATTTTTCTGGTTTAACCCGCAGGTTAAAATCGCCGGGGTTGAGTGTATGGTATCCAGGACCGGATATACCGGCGAAGATGGTTTCGAAATCTATATTAGCCCGGATAAAGCTGCCTACCTCTGGGAAGAGATTCTCGAAGCCGGAGGAGAAGATATTGCCCCCATAGGTCTGGGAGCCCGGGATACACTACGCTTTGAGGCTAAACTGCCGCTTTACGGACAGGAACTTGATAAGGATATTACTCCCCTGGAGGCAGGATTGGGGTACTTTATTAAGTTACAGGATGATGACTTTATTGGCAAAGAAGCGCTGGTAAAACAAAAACAGGGCAACCCGGGGCGTGTGCTGGTGGAGTTTGAAATGGTGGGTAAAGGCATACCCCGGTCACATTATGAGGTGGAAAAAGACGGGGTCAATATTGGTTGGGTAACCACCGGTGCCCATGCGCCTACACTGAGCCGCGCTATCGGATTGGCTCTGATTAAACGTGAATTTAACCTGCCCGGAGAAGAAATTGATATAATAATTCGTGGCAAAGCTGTTAAAGCTAGAATAGCCAAAGGAATTTTCTACAATAAAAACACCAAAAGCAAGTAAATATAAAATGGAGGGGTACTTAATGAACATACCGAAAGACCTGCTGTACACCAGTGAACATGAATGGATTAGAGTTGATGGCGATCAGGTTTACCTGGGCATTACCGACTATGCCCAGCATCACCTGGGTGACATAGTTTTTGTGGAATTACCCGAGCTGGATACCGAGGTTGTTACGGGAGATTCGATTGCCGTAGTAGAGTCGGTTAAGGCAGTTTCTTCTGTTTATAGCCCGGTCAGTGGTATGGTGGTGGAGAACAACGAAGAATTGGACGACTCCCCGGAACTACTTAATGAAGATCCCTATACCAACCATATTGCTGTAATTAATATCAGCAATCCGGATGAACTGGAGGACCTCATGTCTTCCACAGCTTATGAGGCCTTTTGTGCAGAACAGGAGTAGGGAGGAAACAAAATGAAATATACTCCTAATTCGCCTGCTGTTGTAGGGGAAATGCTTCGCAGCGCAGGATTCAGCAATTTGGACGAGCTTTTTACTGATATTCCGGAAGCAATCAAACTAAAGCGGGAGCTCAACCTGGGTCTGGGTCGTGGGGAAATAGAACTGAGCTGGGAACTGAAAAAACTGGCAGCCAAAAACCTCAACACTGAGGATTACCCCTGTTTTCTGGGAGCAGGGGCTTATGACCACTATATACCTGCAGCCATAGACCAGCTGCTGCTGCGCTCCGAGTTTTATACTGCCTATACTCCTTACCAGGCGGAAATAAGCCAGGGAATACTGCAGTCTATATTCGAATATCAGAGCATGATTTGTTTACTGACCGGAATGGATGTGGCCAATGCCTCCATGTACGACGGTGGCAGTGCTCTGGCCGAAGCCTGTAACCTGGCCTGTACCAATGCTAAAGGAAAGAAAGTCTTGATTCCGGATACGGTTCATCCAGAATACCGGCAGGTCTTAAAAACCTATGCTATTTCAGGAAAAATGGAGATAATTACTGTACCTTCCAGCGGGGGCGTCAGTGACCCGGATAAAATGATTTCCCTGATAGATAAAGATACCGCCTGTGTAGTAATTCAGCAGCCCAACTTTTTCGGTCACCTGGAAGAGGTGGAGAAACTGGCTGATGCTGTACACCAGCAAAAAGGTTTCCTGGTAATGGTCGTTGACCCTATATCACTGGCTATTTTAAAACCACCGGCAGACCTGGGAGCAGACATCGTAGTAGGAGAGGGACAGGCACTGGGCAACAGCCTGAGCTTTGGTGGTCCCTACCTGGGCTTTTTTGCTGCGTCTAAGAAATTCCTGCGCAAATTGCCGGGCCGCATCGTCGGTCAATCTACCGATACTGAAGGTAGGCGGGCCTTTGTTCTGACCCTGCAGGCCCGGGAGCAGCATATTCGCCGGGAAAAGGCCAGTTCCAATATTTGTTCTAACCAGGCCTTAAATGCCCTGGCCGCTACTATGTATTTAACCCTGATAGGCAGCACCGGCCTGCAGGATATTGCTACCCGCTGTCATCAGTTGGCAGTTTATGCTGCCCAGGAATTACAGAAAGCCGGGTTAAAGCTAAAATATCAACAGCCTTTTTTCCGTGAATTTGCGGTATTGTTGGACGACCCGGTCGGGGCCAATGATAGGCTTCTACAAAACGGCATAATCGGGGGCTACGAATTACCGGATGCCATGCTGCTGGCATTTACCGAGAAAAGGACCAGAGCAGAAATTGACCGGCTGGTTGCGGTGTTAGGAGGTAAGGCGTAATGAGTAAACTGATTTTTGAAAAAAACCTCAAGGGAAGCAATAACTTTACCATACCCCCGGCTGACATACCGGAGGTGGATATTGCAGCCAGTATTCCTGCTTCTTTTTTGCGGGAAGCTGCTCCGGCCCTGCCTGACATCAGTGAAGTAGAGGCGGTAAGGCATTTTGTTGACCTTTCCCATAGAGCTTATGGTGTAGATAATGGCTTTTATCCCCTGGGTTCCTGTACTATGAAATATAGTCCCAAGATAAATGAATGGGCCGCCCGTCTGCCCGGATTTACCAATATTCACCCTTACCAGCCGGTGGAAACCGTGCAGGGGGCTATGGAACTGCTTTATAATATGCAAAACCTGTTGGCGGAAATTACCGGCATGGACGCTGTTACTCTGCAACCGGCAGCTGGAGCCCATGGTGAAATGACCGGAGTTATGGTAATTAAGGCCTACCATCAGCACCGTAATGACCACCACCGTACCAAGATGATGGTGCCGGACTCCGCCCATGGAACTAATCCGGCTACGGCCAACGTAGTAGGTTTTGATGTAATAGAAGTTAAATCCAACAGCCGCGGTCTGGTCGACCTGGAAGACTTGAAAAGCAAGATGGGGCCTGAAATAGCTGGTTTAATGCTGACTAACCCCAATACCCTGGGATTATTTGAAGAAGAAATTCAGGATATTGCTGCGGTAGTTCATGAAGCCGGGGGACTGCTATACTATGATGGCGCTAACCTCAATGCGGTAATGGGCGTATCCCGCCCGGGAGACATGGGCTTTGACGTAGTGCATCTTAACCTGCACAAAACTTTTTCCACCCCCCATGGCGGAGGCGGTCCCGGTTCCGGTCCGGTAGGGGTGAAATCCCACCTGGCTGATTACCTGCCGGTTCCCCTGGTAGTTAAAGAGGATGATGAATATGTTTTCGACTATGACCGCCCCCAATCTATAGGCAAGGTGAAAAACTTCTACGGTAACTTTGGGGTAATAGTGAAGGCTTATTCCTATATTCTCGCCCTGGGGGCCGAGGGCATAAAAGATGCCGCTCAGCAGGCCGTACTCAACGCCAACTATTTGCGGCAGCATTTGAAAAAGGATTATTACATTCCGTTTGACCGCCTGTGCAAGCACGAGTTTGTGGCTACTGCCAAAAACCAAATGGATGAAAACGGCGTAACTACCCTGGACATTGCCAAACGTTTAACTGATTATGGCTTCCACCCGCCAACAGTTTATTTCCCCTTAATTGTGAAGGAAGCCCTGATGATAGAGCCTACTGAAACCGAGACCCGGGAAAGGTTGGATGATTTCCTGCAAGCCATGACCGCTATAGCCGAAGAGGCTCGTAACCATCCTCAAATCGTCACCGCTGCACCTAATAATGCAGTGATTACCAGGGTGGACGAAGTCACCGCCGCCCGTAACCCCATTGTTAAGTGGGAAGATAATTCTTAGACACTGAATAAACTGACACACTATGAAAAACACTGAATTTAGGTTAAAAAAACAGATGCGTTAGTTACTGAAGGGGCGAACCCATGTGTTCGCCCTGGGTCTGCGCAGATACCTGGCTTTTATGGTCGGCAGGGCAGACACATGGGTCTGCCCCTACAGGTAACTAAAAGAATTTAGGATTCAAAATTGGTACAACAGGAGACTGGTACGAAATGAAGGATTTAGTTATTATCGGAGGGGGGCCGGGTGGCTATGTAGCAGCTATTCGAGCCCGCCAGCTGGGTATGACGGTAACTTTAGTAGAGAAAGAGGCCGTGGGTGGCACCTGCCTCAACCATGGTTGCATACCCACCAAAGCCTATTACCGTAACGCTGAAATAATGCGGGATTTATCCCAGGCAGAGGAGTTTGGCATTTCCGTAGCAGGACTGAAATTTAGTATGCAGAAAGCCCGGGAGCGTAAGGAACGGATAGTAAAAACCCTGGTTTCCGGGGTGGAAAAACTCCTCAACGATTATGGTGTGGAAGTTGTTAAAGGGAATGCCACATTGCTGGACCGCAGCACCGTTGCCGTGGGACAAGGGGACAGGTCCCGTGTCCCACCCAAACAAAAAATTGAGGCAGCACGGATACTGTTGGCTACCGGCTCCACCTCTGCCTGCCTGCCCATTTCCGGTCTGGAACTGGATGGGGTAGTTGATAGTACCAGTTTACTGCAGATAAACCAAGTACCATCTCGCCTGGCTATTATTGGCGGCGGGGTAATCGGTTTGGAATTTGCCTGCATCTTCAACTCTTTTGGCAGCCAGGTGACAGTTATAGAATACTTGCCTTCCATACTGAACCTGTTGGATCGGGAAATAAGTAAACGTATGGGAGTTTTCTTAAAAAGACAGGGAATAATCGTGCACAGTTCTACTGCTGTAGAAAAGGTAGAACGAAACGAAAACGAACTGCTGCTGAGTGCTAAAGGTAAAAAAGGCGGTATCAGCATTCCGGCTGACCTGGTTTTAGTTTCCGCCGGACGCAGGCCCTTAACCGCCGGGCTTAATCTAGAAGCCTTGGGCATAGCCGCTGATGCGCATGGATTTATCAAAGTCAATGAAAACTACGCTACTACTGTTACCGGCATCTATGCCATCGGTGATGTTATAGGCGGTTTAATGCTGGCCCATGTGGCTTCCGAAGAAGGCATCGTAGCAGTAGAGAAAATGGCAGGGCACAGTAGTCAGCTTCATTATAACGCTGTTCCCAGTTGTATTTTCACCTTCCCGGAGATTGCTACCGTAGGGTTAAGCGAAGAAGAATGCGCAAGTCGGGGGATTAAGTACCGGGTGGGTAAATTTAACTTTGCCGCCAACGGCAAGGCTCTGGCCCTGGGTGACACTGATGGTCTGGTCAAAGTTATCGCTGATGAAGATGATGTTATCCGCGGTGTGCATATTATTGGCCCTCACGCCAGTGATTTAATCCTGGAAGGAACCATGTTGGTAAAAGAAGAGGTGAAAGCCTCAAACTTCGTTGGTACCATTCACGCCCATCCCACCCTGGGAGAAGCCCTGATGGAGGCTATCCTGGATGTTAACGGGCAGGCCCTTCACCTCTCCCCCCGCAAACGCTAAGGGATGGACACAGGGGGACGTTTTTGGTGTGTCATTTCAAAGAAATGACACACCAAAAACGTCCCCCTGTGTCAAAAAATTGGAGTAGGGAGAAAAAGATGCTGGAAATAATTAATCGGTCCAATGACCCGTTTTTTAACCTGGCCCTGGAGGAATACCTTCTCGATAATCCGGAAATCAAGGAAGATATCTTCCTGCTGTGGCAGAATACCCCGGTAGTAGTGGTGGGTCGAAACCAGAATACCATTGAAGAAATAAACCAGAGTTTTATCCAGGAAAAAGGGATAGAGGTGGTACGCCGGATATCCGGGGGCGGCGCAGTTTATCACGATTTGGGCAATCTAAATTTTACCTTTATTATAAATGATGCTCCTTCCCTTACCCTGGACTTTACCCGTTTCACCGCTCCGGTGATTAAAGCCCTGCAAACTATAGAGGTAAAAGCGGAAGACCAGGGGCGTAATGACATCAGTATAAAGAGCCGGAAATTTTCCGGTAATGCCCAGTGCCGCCGGCAGGGCCGGCTTATGCACCATGGCACCATCCTTTTTAACACTAATCTGGAGGATATGGAGCAGGCCTTAACCGTTGACCCTGCTAAAATTAGTTCCAAAGGGGTTAAATCAGTCAGGAGTCGGGTAACCAATATTGCCGAGCACATTTCCTCACCTGTAACTATCGAAGAATTTCAGGATATTCTTAGCAATACTATAGATGAAAACAGGGAGTGCCGGGAACTGAGTCCAACACAGTTATCGGCCGTAGAATCTTTACGGGACAATAAATTTCGCCGCTGGGAATGGGTGTACGGGTCTTCCCCCCCGTTTAATGTGCGCAAATCCCAACGTTTTGATTGGGGCAGCATCGATTTTCGCATCAATGTAAAAAAAGGCCTTATAACCCATTGCAAAATTTATGGTGACTTTTTTGCTACCGCCGATATTAGTATAATTGAAAAGCAGCTTATCGGGGTACGCTACCGGGACCAGGACCTGCGCCAGGCTCTAGAGTACATAAACCTGACCACCTATTTCCCTGAAGCCTATCTTAAAGATATAATTAACTTAATTAAAGTGTAGGGGCGAACGTATGTGTTCGCCCTGGGTCTGCAAATCCGTACTTAGGAGTGATAGACAGTTGGGTAGTAATCAGCAGGGCAGACACGTGGGTCTGCCCCTACAAAATATCCGTGGGGAAGCTGTCATCCCTAACGCCCGACACCTCACCATTTTCCTTTACTGAAAGGGGATGAAAATGTGAACATACACGTTTTACAGGGCAATACCTGGGCGATAAATTTTCCCAGCGCAGTTGGCATTTACGTTTTTCCCGATAATACTTGTCTGCTGATAGATAGTGGTGCTAGTGAAGCCTTTGGCCGCCGCACCCTTAAAATCCTGGGAAATTGGGGTTTTCAGGTCCGGGCCTTATTTAACACCCACGCCCATGCCGACCACTGCGGTGGTAACCGCTATCTACAGGAAGCCACCAGTTGTGAAATATACGCATCTAAGATTGAGGCCGCTTTTATAGAAAACCCGATACTAATACCCTATGGACTATTTTCAGCCAGTCCAGTACAAGCGCTGAAAAACAAATACCTGATGCCGGAGGCTTCGCGGGTAGATTTTGAGATAGAGGACAGCAAGTTATTTATCGATAATGCTTGCTTCAGGATACTGCCTCTGCCCGGCCATAGCCTGGGGCATACCGGAATCATTACCCCGGACGAAGTTCTATTTGCCGGAGACAGCCTGACCAGTATAGATATTTTAAAGAGATTTCCATTTTTGTATCTGGCTGATGTAGAAAAACACCTGGAGACCCTAAGCACCCTGAGAGGCCTTAATATAGAGCAGGTATTTTTGTCTCATGGTGGTTTGCAGGATAACATCCCTGAACTGATTGATTATAACTACCAAATTTTAATGAATTTGTTGGAATACATACTTCAAGTTATTGGCCAACCCCGGGAGCGCGAAGAAATACTACCCCTGATGGTGGAAGAATTCAACCTGCCTTTAAACCGTAACCAGTTTGTTCTCATACTGGCCAGTCTGTCAGCCTGCCTCTCCTACCTCTGTAATACCAAACAGGCCAAAGTTTACACCGAAAACAACCGCCTGCTTTTCAAGAGGGGTAAGGTCTAATATTAGAAAAAATACTTTGTACCAATTATTAAGCCCCCATGGCCTGAGGTTAAAGGGTGCACGGCAACCACCGATGCTCCCTTTGGTTGCTATTAAGGTTGCTGTGCCCGAAGGGTCCGCGTCCTTCCGCGTCTTAGCTAATTACTTAAGGCCCAGCTGTGAGAAAGCTGTCTCCAGGGATTGCCGATCAGTTAGGGCCGGGGCAAAAAGCTCTCCTACCTTTTGCAAGCGGGGGAGAATGGTCTTTATGGTAAAATCAGACGGCTTAACATTATTTACTTCATCCCAGTACAAGGGGGCAGAAACGGTGGCGCCGTCGCGGGGCCGAACACTGTAGGCTGAGCACAGGGTTTTGCCTTTTACGTTCTGCAGATAATCGACATAAATTTTTGCCCCTCTTTTTCTAACCGTTCTTTCTATCGTGGCAATATCAGGCTGCATAGTACAAATAATTTCAGCTACGGTACGGCCAAAATCGCGAATTTCCTCATAACTGTATTCATTTTCTACCGGCAGGTAAACATGCAGCCCCTCCGAACCAGAAGTTTTAATATAGCTGCGCAATCCCAATTCATTCAGAACCCTTCGGGTTA
>CAZOIC010000053.1:0-10074 GCA_964579945.1 uncultured Syntrophomonas sp.
TTGCTCCCGGGCAAATATGATACTGACGGCATGTTTTTTGCCCTGATGCAAAAAAGTGAGGCGTGAGGCGTGAGGGGCGAGGAATATGGTGTAGACCCAGAGCGACCATGGGGACTGTCCCTGCTGGTTCGCCTGGAACCAAGGAACCAGAGGGACTGTCCCCGTGGTCGCGCCCTGATGCAAAAAAGTGAGGCGTGAGGGGGCATGGGGGTTTATATGAACATTAAAACTAAAACTGAACTTCTGGGAATGGGAACAAAGGAACTGGAAGATTTTATGGAGTCCATTGGTGAGCCCCGATACCGGGGGCGCCAGATACACCGTTGGATTTATCAAAAGGCGGTTAGTTCCTTTTATGAGATGAGCGATCTCTCCCGTGACCTGCGGACTAAACTGGATGAGCTTGCCCGGATATCCATTCCCCGGGTATTAAAGCAAAGAGCCTCTATAGACGGTACCCGCAAATTTCTAATGGAGTTGGAAGATAAAAAACGCATCGAAAGCGTAGTTATACCTCATAGTAGGAATAAAGATACCCGTTATACCCTGTGTATATCCACCCAGGTTGGCTGTCCAATAGGCTGTGTTTTCTGCGCTACTGGAAATTCTGGTTTTCAACGCAATCTAGAGGCTTATGAAATGATAGGACAGGTTCTCGGTTCAGAAAGGGAACTGCAGAAAAGACTAAAATCGAATGAGAACGGATTAATTACCAATGTGGTCTATATGGGCATGGGAGAGCCCATGTTAAACTATGACCAGGTGATTAAATCTATATATACCTTAAATGACCCCAAAGGAATAAACATCGGGCAAAGGCATATTACCATTTCCACATCAGGTGATGTTAGAGGGATAAACCGGTTGGCTCAGGAAAACCTGCAGGTAACCCTGGCCGTATCTTTACACGCCTGCAGTAACGAATTACGTGACAGACTTATCCCGCTAAATCGTAAATATCCTTTAGAAGAACTAATAGAATCAATTAAACAATATATCCGTCTTACTAACCGCCGGGTGACTTTTGAATATTTATTACTTGATGGGGTTAATAATCACAAAGAAGATGCAGAAAAATTAGCTACACTGCTTAAACCTTTACTAGCCAATGTTAATTTGATTCCCTATAATGAAGTAGTAGGTTTGGAGTTTAAGCAACCATCTCCGCAGCAGGTAAACGAATTTTACTATTACCTTCTCCAGGCTGGTGTAAACGTTACCCTTAGAGAGGAAAAAGGAGCAGATATTGAGGCTGCTTGTGGCCAGCTGCGAGCAGGATATAGAAAGTAATTATTGTTGGTAGAGGGGTTCATATGGATACAGCGTATATTTCAGATATTGGACTATTAAGGAAGAATAACGAAGATCGTTATTTAGTCATGGACGAGTATGGTCTATTTGCTGTATGCGATGGTATGGGAGGTCACAAAGGCGGAGATGTAGCCTCAAAGATGGCAGTTGACTGTTTGCACGAGTATATGCTTAACCTGGCCGCTGACAGTCTAAGACAAAATCCCATATCAGTCTTAAACGCTGCCATTCAAAAAGCCAACCACCTGATATGGTTACAGGCCCAAGGAAATTCAGAATTACATGAAATGGGTACTACTATTACTGCAGCCATGATAAGGAAAAAACAGCTTGCCGTTGCCAATGTTGGTGATAGTAGTTTATATATATTTCGTAATGGAAAGCTGGAAAAAGTAACCCGGGATCATACCCTGGCAGAAAAAATGGTTGCTGATGGTTTATTAAAGAATGAAGATAAGAAAAGTAGTGGCTACAATCATATACTAACCAGAGCCCTGGGGATTCAAGAGGAAGTAAAAATAGATAATTTTGAACACCAGCTATACAGGGGTGATCTGGTTTTATTGTGCAGTGATGGATTAACCGACATGTTGGATGATAATGAGATAGAAACTCTTTTAAACCAGGAAGAAAACGTGCAGAAAAGTCTTGATACCCTATTAGATACTGCCCTGACAAAAGGCGGTTATGATAATATAACCATTATACTGCTGCGTATATAATATAGGAGGTAAGTATTTTGGCGCCTACGATCTTAGGTAATCGTTATGAATTAATAGAGCAGATTGGCGAAGGCGGTATGTCCTATGTTTATAGGGCACGTTGCCAGATTCTCGACCGTATAGTTGCCATAAAGATATTAAAAGAAGAATACTCCAAGGATCAGGCTTTCGTGAGCAGATTCAGAACTGAGGCCATGGCAGCAGCTCGCTTATCACATCCTAATATTGTAAACATATACGATGTAGGACAGCAGGATGATGTATACTATATCGTCATGGAGTATGTTGAGGGAACAACTTTAAAAGAGCTTATTACCCAGGAAGCGCCGTTACCGGTAGGTCAGGCTATTGATATTGCAGTGATGATTTGTGATGGTATTCAGCATGCTCATGATAAAGGTATTATTCATCGTGATATTAAACCGCATAATATTCTGGTAACTACAACTGGTATGGTAAAAGTAGCTGATTTTGGAATAGCTCAGGCCATAAGCAAAAAAACCATCACTTTTGGCGGTAATATTATTGGCTCCGTTCACTATATTTCTCCTGAGCAGGCCAAAGGAGAACCGGTGACTATAGCTACTGATATATATTCTCTGGGCTGCGTATTATACGAAATGCTAACCGGCACCCCCCCTTTTGATGCCGAAAGCCCGGTTACCGTTGCCCTAAAGCATATGCATGATGAAATAACACCTCCCCGGCAGATTAATGAAAGTATACCTATGGCCCTGGAAGGAATAATATATCGGGCTATGGAAAAAGTTCCGGAAAAGAGATTTGATTCGGCACAAAAAATGCGTAATGATTTGCTTAATATGGACGGGGCTTATGCGGGATACAAGCCAGGTCATGCCGGTCGCGGCACTATTATAATGCCCCCTATTGCAACGGAAGGGACGGATGAGATGGTAAAAAAAAGAAAGCTGCGCACTACTGGAATAATTGCTATTATTGCGTTGCTCGGCCTTTTTTCCGGTATGCTGGTTATGCTGGGGGGCAACTTTTTTGGGCAAGAAGTAGTAGTTCCAGATATCGTGGGTAAGAATATTAATCAGGTCGACAAAGAGCTTAAGCAGTTAAAACTGATTATGGATGTTAAAGATAAGAAATTCAATGACGAATTTAAGAAGGATGAAATTATATTCCAGGAACCGGGTAAGGGGCAAAAAGTTAAGGAAGGTAAACATATAGAGGTAATCCTGAGTTTAGGTTCAGAAAAAATAAAAGTGCCGAATGTAGAAGGGAAAGAACTTGCCGATGCTGAAATAATTATTGGCAATGAAGGCTTTGAAATAGGTATTGATAAAATCTACGACGACAAATATAAGGAAGGATATATCATATCCCAGGAACCCCGAGCAGGGACCCGGGTTGCTAAAAACAGCAAAATAGACCTGATGGTCAGCAAAGGGCCAACCCCTGATAAAATCCCTATGCCCAAGTTGATAGGTTTAACTCTGGAGGAGGCCCAGAAACAGATTCAGGATAGCAAACTGGTATTAGGAGAGGTAACAAAAAAGGATAGCAATGATTATTACGCTGATCAGGTTATAGAGCAGGATACTAAAGCAGAAGTTATGGTGGAAGAAGGAACAACCGTCAATCTGGTGGTAAGCAAGGGGCCGGGACCGGTACCCCAAACCCAGGTAGTTGAATTCCCCCTGCCCCAGGAAAGCGATTACTATAAGGTGGTAATTATTCTGCACGATGCCCGGGGTAAAAAGAAGATATATGATCAAATTCATGCTGCCGGCGATACGGTTAACCTGATGGTCAACTATTACGGTAACGCCAGCCTGGAAATACAGCTCAACGGCAAACCATATAAAGTATATAAACTGTAGATCTCCGGATGTAGGCGATGTAGGGGCGCCCACGGTGGTGTATTTCAACCATAATTCTTAATTATTTGGAGGGAATTTATGACGAATGGCGGGGTAGAAGGCCTGGTTCTTAAAAACTACGGCGGATTCTACTATGTGCAGGATAGCAATAAAGATATATATGAGTGCAAACTGCGCGGAAAAATTAAACAAGCGGTTTTAACTGGTGATAAAGTTCTATTTACGCCCCTGGAACAGGGACGAGGAATACTGGAAACGGTTCAACCGCGCCGCAATGAACTGCAAAGGCCGCGCATAGCCAATGTTGACCTGTTGCTCATAGTAATGGCCCATAATCAACCTGCGCCCAGCCTGGCTCTGCTTGACCGTTTACTGGTTAATGCCAGCTATAATGAACTTACACCTTACATTATTCTCAACAAAAGGGACCTGCCCGAAGAGGAGAATGCCTCTATTATTACCTCATATTATCCCCAAAAAGGATTTAACCTGATTAAGAGCTCAGTACGCAATAATATTGGCATTGACAGCATAAAGGAAGCAATAGCCAACCGGATAGCCGTATTGGCCGGCCCCTCCGGTACCGGTAAATCCAGCCTGTTAAACCTGCTGGTAGAGGGGGCGGGCATTAAAACCCAGGATGTTAGTAAAAAAATCGGAAGGGGACGGCATACCACCAGGCATGTTGAACTTTACCCCTTGAGCAGCGGAGGATGGATTGCCGACACCCCTGGTTTTAGCGTTCTGGACCCACCAGATATGGAAAGCCGCGAACTATCATCCCATTTTCCTGAGTTTCATTCTTTTAGCAATGAATGCAGGTTTGGTGACTGCCTGCACTATGGGGAAAAGGACTGTGCCGTAAAAGAAGCAGTTAAGGAGAACATTATAGCTGAATTCAGGTACCGTAACTACCTGACCCTGTTGGAAGAATTAATTAAAAATGAGAGGTGCTATCGTTGATATTAATTGCTCCCTCTATCCTATCAGCCAACTTTGCCCGGCTGGGGGATGACATCAAGATAGTGGAAAACGCCGGCGCAGACTGGTTACATATTGATGTTATGGATGGAAATTTTGTTCCCAATATTACTATTGGCCCGCAGGTAGTGGCAGATATACGCCAGGAAAGCAAGTTGCTGCTGGATGTACACCTGATGATAGAACGGCCCCAGATGATGATACCTGCTTTTGCTCAGGCCGGGGCTGATATAATTACGGTTCACCTGGAGGCCTGTAAACATTTAAACCGGGTGGTTAACCAGATAAAAGATTTAGGCCTTAAGGCCGGAGTAGCTCTAAATCCGGCTACACCGGTAGCTCTGCTGGAGGATATCATAGAAGAAATTGACCTCTTGCTGTTGATGACGGTTAATCCTGGATTTGGCGGGCAGCAGTTTATTCCCTCCAGTATAAAAAAGATTTATAGGGCACGGCAGATGCTTAAGCAAATATCCCGACCTATATACCTGCAAGTCGATGGTGGAATAAACTCCGAAATAGCCAAGGATACGGTAAAAGCAGGGGCTAATGTACTGGTCGCCGGTTCCTATATTTTCAAGTCAGCTTCGCCAGAGGCTGCAGTTCAGAGCCTTAGAGTTATTAATACCGGTCTTGACCGATAAAGGTAGTAATGTTAGTATTAAAAAAAATGAAATAATTTAAGCTTTCTTCGGGGATGGGTGGAAGTCCCTATCGGCGGTAAAGCCCGCAAGCCGCAAGGCAGGATCCGGTGTAACTCCGGGGCCGACAGTAATAGTCTGGATGGGAGGAGATAGCAATAGTTGGCTGTGCCTGTATACAGTCTACTAGTAGGTTGCGCCCATGACCCGACTTTTAATCGGGTTATTTTATTTTAACCCGTCATGGCTGGGAGGTCATACCCTAAAGGGCACAGAGCAACCATGAATGAAAATTTTTTGATATGCTCTTTCTGTACAGGGGCACGTAACGTTGTAGGGGCGAACCCATGTGTTCGCCCGGAGTAGGTAACTGGTGTTGCTTTATGAGAAACTATGAAGATGAAAAATATATGCAAAAAGCACTTGATTTAGCTGCCTGGGCGCAGGGAAGAACCAGTCCTAATCCTATGGTGGGGGCAGTGGTAGTCAAAGATAACCAGGTGCTGGGAGAAGGTTACCACAGGAAAGCCGGCACCCCCCATGCTGAAATCCATGCACTGGAGGCAGCAGGAGAAGCTGCCCGGGGCGCCACCCTTTATGTCAATCTAGAACCCTGCAGCCATTACGGCAGGACTCCCCCCTGTGCGAATGCCATAGTCCGGGCAGGAGTAAAAAGAGTAGTAATTGCCGGTCTGGACCCTAATCCTCAGGTATCCGGAAGGGGATTAAAGATTTTACAGGATGCTGGTATAGAAACCCATACCGGGGTACTGGAACAGGAAGCGCGGAAATTAAACCAGGCTTTTTTAAAATATATTCAAACGAAAACACCTTTGGTAAGCCTGAAAGTGGCCATGACCCTGGATGGTAAAATTGCTACCAGTACCGGTGATTCCCGGTGGATTAGCGGTGAAGCGTCGCGAAAATATGTACATCAGTTACGCAATGTTTATGATGCCATTATGGTGGGAATAGGCACCGTATTAAAAGATGATCCTATGCTTAATACCCGTCTGGAAGATGAGAATATCCGGGACCCCATCAGGGTGGTAATTGATAATAATTTGGATTTACCCCGGTCCAGCAATATAGTTAAGACCGCCCGGCAGCAGAAAACCATAGTTTTTTGTGATCAACAGGTTGATGATGCCAGGCAGGAATTTCTGGAGGAGGCCGGTTTGACCGTAATACAGTTGGCCACTGATGAAGAGAAGCTACCCCTGGAAGAGGTTTTACGGGTACTAGGAGAAATGGAGATTATGACCTTACTGGTAGAAGGTGGCGGGGAAATAAACGGCTACCTGATAGAAAAACACTTAATCGATAAAGTTTACTGGTTCATAGCTCCAAAAATTGTAGGGGGCAGGGCAGCACCCACCCCGGTAGGGGGCACAGGAATACCACAGCTTAAAGACGCCCTGCCGCTAAAGTCGATGGAAATACAGCGTTTTGATAAAGATATACTGATTGTAGCGGAGGTCGGATATCGGAAGTCGGAGGGGTAACGGATTAGTCGTCAGTCGTCGGACGTCAGATATCGGAAATCAGAGGCCAGAAGTCGAATGTGTCAGACATCTGACATCCGACATCTGACTTCTGATGGTGTAGGGGCGAACCCAGGTGTTCGCCCGGCCGAGCTGAGGCGTAGCGAACCAGGGGGACTGTCCCCATGGTTTCCTGCGCCCGGCTTAAATGGGAAAACACACAAGAACCGTCCCCTTGTGCGCGACATAAACTACGAGGAGTTGAGAGTTTGTTTACCGGAATAGTTGAATCCATGGGCAGGGTTCGGGGTATTAAACGAGGTGCCCAATCCTTTCAATTAGATATACAGGCGAAAACTATCCTGGATGATGTCAAACTGGGGGATAGCATTGCTGTAAACGGGGTATGCCTTACCGTGACCAGTTATGATGCACAGCATTTTACCGCCGATGTTATGCCCGAAACCATGGACAAAACCACGCTCAAACACCTGAAAACAGGTGACTACGTAAACCTGGAACGAGCCTTGCGTGTAGGGGATCGCCTGGGCGGACATATCGTACAGGGCCATGTTGATGCCGTAGGGATTATTAAAACCAGGGAAAAACGTGATATTGCCTATGTTTATACCATAAAGGCACCTGCATCAGTCCTGCATTACACTGTGCCCCAGGGTTCCATTACGGTTGACGGAGTTAGCCTGACCGTTATTGATGTTTTACCTGACAGCTTCACCGTATCACTAATACCCCATAGTGCCGACCAAACCATATTAGGTCGTAAGCAGGCAGGGGATTACGTTAACCTGGAGAGTGATATTCTGGGAAGATATATAGAAAAACTATTACAGACAGGTGGCGATAAAGAAACAAGTAGTCTTAGTCTTTCATTTCTGGCTGAAAACGGATTCTTATAAGGGAGGTATTGAACTTGTTTAATACTATCGAAGAAGCAATCAAAGATGTCCAAGAAGGTAAAATGATTATCATAGTCGATGATGAGGATCGGGAAAATGAGGGAGATATCGTAGTAGCAGCAGAAAAGGCTAATTCTGATATTATCAACTTTATGGCTACTCATGCCAAAGGCCTCATATGTGTACCTATGACCGGGGAAAGGCTGGATGAGCTGGAGATTAAACCCATGGTCCAGTATAATACCGATAATCATGAAACCGCCTTTACCGTATCAGTTGACTTTAAGACCACCACTACCGGGATTTCAGCTTTTGAACGGGCGGAAACCGTAGCTGCCCTGATAGACCCGAACAGTCAGTCCCAGGATTTCAGAAAGCCAGGACACATTTTCCCTTTAAGGTATAAAGAGGGAGGAGTTTTACGTCGCACCGGTCATACCGAAGGCTCCATAGACCTGGCCAAACTGGCAGGACTTTACCCGGCGGCAGTAATCTGCGAAATAATGAATGATGATGGTACTATGGCCCGGGTTCCGGAACTGGTCGAATTCGCCCAAAAACATGATATGAAGATAATAACTATTGCCGACCTTATAGAGTACCGGCGCCGTACCGAGAAGCTGGTGATAAGGGTTGATGATGCTCGCTTGCCTACCATGTACGGAGACTTTACTGCAGTTGCCTATGAATCCCTGCTGGACGGAAAGGGTCACATAGCCCTGGTTAAAGGAGTATGGCAACCGGATGAGCCGGTTTTGGTTAGAGTTCATTCCGAATGTTTGACCGGGGATGTTTTCGGTTCCAGTCGCTGTGATTGTGGAGAACAACTGGCAACTGCCATGAGTATGATTGAAAGGGAAGGTAAGGGAGTTTTACTCTATATGCGTCAGGAAGGACGGGGAATTGGCCTGGTTAATAAAATCAGGGCTTATAAACTTCAGGATAACGGACGTGATACGGTAGAAGCCAATATTGAACTGGGATTTCCCGCCGATTTGCGTGATTATGGTATAGGAGCTCAGATTCTGGTAGATTTGGGGTTAAAGAAGATGCGTCTGATGACCAATAACCCCAAAAAAATCAGGGGACTGGAAGGATACGGTTTAGAGGTTGTAGAAAGGGTTCCTATTGAAATGGATTCTAAGGCAGAAAATCGCCGCTATTTAACAACTAAGAAAGAGAAAATGGGGCATTTACTGGCCCATCTATAATAAGAATTTCGGAGGTGCAGTAGTTGAGCAAAATATATGAAGGTAAATTACTGGGGGATAATCAGAAAATAGCCATCATCGTATCTCGTTTTAACGAATTTATTACCAACAAGTTGTTATCCGGCTGCCTGGATACTCTGAGCAGGCATAATGTGAATCTGGATAATGTAGAAATAGCCTGGGTTCCCGGTGCTTTTGAAATGCCCCTGGTAGCTCAGAAAATGACCGCTCGGGGATATGATGCCGTGATTTGCCTGGGAGCAGTAATCCGCGGTGCTACTCCCCACTTTGAATATGTTTCCGCAGAAGTTACCAAAGGTATAGCCCAGGTAGGTTTAAACACTGGTGTGCCCGTAGTTTACGGGGTTATCACTTCTGATACCATTGAGCAGGCCATTGAAAGAGCCGGGACCAAAGCCGGCAACAAAGGCGTAGACGCCGCCTTAACCGCCATTGAGATGGTAAACCTGCTCAGACAACTGTAGAGTGGAGATTTGAAGGTATTAGTTATCTTGCAACATTGTCATTTTAACTTGATTGGTTGTTTAGAGTAAGGAGTGAGGAGCGAACATGGGGACTGTCCCTGCTGTTTCCGCAAAGAACTAAAGGAAAAAGAGGGACTGTCCCCGTGTTTGCGGTGTTCGCGAAGGAAACAGATGAAGCTCTTACTGATTACTGATTTGTCAGGTGCAGACCCTAGAAGTGGTCAGACCTTGAAATTTGTAGGGGCGAACGTATGTGTGCGCCCGGCTTAAACGCTAAAACACACAAGAACCGTCCCCTTGTGCGGGATCCGTCCGGTCGACCAGAGGCGTAGAATAAAAAAGAGCTACTCTTAGATTATAGAGCAGCTCTTTTTTTATCGTTATTTCTAGAAGGCCAGCACACAGGAAGGGTAATTATCTTGCAGGTACTCGGCGATTTCATCGCTTTGCAGGGCTTTACCCAGTTTTGCAA
>CAZOIC010000054.1:0-10017 GCA_964579945.1 uncultured Syntrophomonas sp.
AGATTGGTACTTACCGAGCCTACATCTACTCCCAAATATCCCTTAATCATATTACCAACCTCTCGATTCCGCGTTTTGCTTTGACCTCCCGGCGTTTTTCCAATAAATCAACAAAGGCTTCCAGCCGGGTCTGCACCCCCGCTTTACCCGTTTGCTCGTCTATAAATAAGGTTAAAACTGGTATGCCATAATCTTTACTGACAGCTGGTATAATGCTCTTGGCTACTATCTCCGGTATGCAAGCAAAAGGTGCTAACTGAACTACCCCATCAAAGCCGTGGCGGGCATAGAGAATAGTTTCCCCGATGCTGTTGGCCCCGTGCCCACCTATGGGTGCCTCCCCCAGATAAGGTTTGGCTATCTCGAATACGTCGCCTTCCAGGTTGACGATGGTGTTTTTCCTGGTATAAGAAGTAAGGTAAATGGAGCGGTCGGTCTGTACTCCCATTTCCCCCAGCATTATTTGAATATAATGGTTGGCGGCCGGTTCTAAAACCACATAAATCTCACCAATAATTCCAATTTTTAAAGGATTACGGCTGCGATCCTGAGAAACATCGCGCAAGAGCTTTAACCCTTCCTGCATGGCGTCTTCAATTTCCGCCTCGTTATTGGCTGCATCCAGCATCTCCAAAGCTTGCCACAGCTGCCGGGTAGTTTCGCCCCGGTTAGTCTCGTAAGGTCTTATTTCGTGGGATAGCATTTCTACCTCGTCTATAGCCTTAATCTTCGCCCAGGTAACCTGCAAAACCTGTACAAACTCTTTTAGCGATAAACCTCCGGTTCTCCTCACCCAGTTAAGTTTTTTTATAAAATCCTTGAGATCGCACAGGGGCGGCTCAAAGGCTACTACCTTAACCCCGGTGTGGAGTTCATCTAAAAGGTATTGATGCATTACCCAGTACAGCCCGGCCCGACAAGGTCCCATACCCCCGGAGGTCAAAATCACCTCGGCGCCTTTCTCGGCCACTTCCAGGTAGGTTCCCATTAGAATTTTGAATGGAATACAAGCAAACTCAGGTGCATGACGTACCCCCAGATCAAGCGTACGGCTGCTGGGTTCCGGAGGTACAATACACTCGTGGCCCATATTTTCTACCAGCCATTTTAGAGCTAAATAAGAATAGCCCATATGGGGAAAGCTTATTTTCACGATTTATCCCTCCTGAAACGCAACATATCCAGAAATGCTTCAACCCGGGTTCTTACCCCAGCATCACCGGTGTGCTCGTCCACTGCAATGGAAAGGTAAGGCATTTGCCCATGCCTTCTGGCTTCAATCTCCAGCAGGCGATCCACTATGGAGTCGGGACCGCAGGCAAATGCAGTTATATGAATTATCCCATCTATGTTTTTTTGTTGCATAAAGTGAAGAGCTCCATATACTACCCGGTTGGAGAAGTACCAGAACATGCTCTTGGGCAGGTTGCGGGCTTGCCGATTCATTATCTTATCACTTAGCATATCCTGGGTATATACCCTTACGTTTTCTTTATCCAGTAAACTTAAGATGCGGCCGTTAATATAGTCATCATATATGGTATAAGGGTAACCTACTACCGCTATCTGTAAATCCGGTCGGCTCAGTAAAGGTTTCCTCTCTCCATTAGCAAATAAGATGTCCAGGGCTTCTTCTGGCGTCATATTCTGAGAAAGCAGTTTCTTAAAACGTTTTTGGATGAGTAATGCCCTCTGGTAAGCCCTCTTTATTTCTATTCCCGCTTTTCCCAGTAAATCTCCAACCTGGGAACAAACATTAAGTAATTCGTCTTTCCCTTGCTTAAGGTTAACCCGAACATCTATTATTGGGGGAATATCATCCATAGCCAGGCGAACCATGTCAGGAAGACCCAGGAATTTGGGGCAAAAGGTTTCGGTGCCAAAATCGCCATGCTTGCGAACACTTACCAGACGAGGACAGAAGATGTAATCCACTTTGGAAGCAAGATCAGCGACGTGACCGTGGTAAAGTTTGATAGGAATACAGGCATCATTAACCGCTTCCCTTACTCCATCATCCATTATGTCTCTGGTGGTAGGGGAAGAAAGAACCACTTCCTGATCCAGTTCCTCAAAAAAAGTCTTCCAAAAGGGAAAATAAATAAAGTACGCCAGTGTACGTGGAATACCTATTCTAGACACTTTTGCAAATCCTCCTAAAACTCCCCGGCATAGCTATTTTTAGAGCTTTACCCGCATATCCCCAACCCGACGGGTAAAACGAATTCTATCATAATATTCTACCAGAGGTAGCGCATACTTTCGAGTAGTTTTCAATATATCCCGGGCACTTGCCAGGCTCAGTTCCTTTTCCTGCTCAAAATAATCACTTAGTTTTCTCTTTCCCTCTTCTATAGCCTGACTGGAAAAAACTATTTCCTGGTTGATTTTTACCAGCATATCGGCCTCAATCATGTAGGCTAATACTTCATTGAAATCCTGTTCTGCCAGTCCAGTTATGCTGGCCAGTTCATCCAATCCCGGGGGAGTAAACAGCTGCTCTTCCATGATGCGCTTAATTTTTTCTATGCTTTCCTTTTCCCGGGTTCCGGGTTCAACTACCCGTCCGGGTAACCTTAACTGGTTGTTGCGACTGGTTATAGTCCCGCTTTCTTCCAACTGTTTAAGCACCAGATTAAAATCTTTGGGATTAATCTTTTTAAAAAAGCGACTGCGCATATCTTCCCGGGGATAGCCCGAACGCATTGGGTACTGCTGATGGTATTTATCCAGGGTTTCAACTATACGGGCATTAATAATTTCCAGAGCATAGGTGCTGATATAAACCTGATCTTTTATAGGTATTACTTTTTCATCTTCCACCAGCTGCTGCAGTTCCTGTTTTAGCTGCTCCCGGTTACTACCGGTAAGTTTACTTAGTTCGTCAATGTTCATCAGTTCTTCGAGGTGGGACTGAAGTTCATGTAAAACTACATCATAAAGGCTGCCTTCCTCTTTTATGGCCAGATCATCCAGAACCTCTTCCTTAAACCTTTTCTGTTTGGGGGCGTTGCCGTCGATTATTATGCCTCCTCCGATAGTGGTAACCGGGGAATAGTACCTTATTACAAAACGGTCACCTTTATAGGATACTACCGGTTTTTCCATAACAATCTGCACAAAAGCTTCATCTCCCGGCTGTAATTCATCGCGATCCAGTAATACTACCCGGCCCAGGGTCTCATCAGTACCCAGGTGAAAACGTACCCGGTTCCAGTTCTTTAAGGTTCGCTTGCTGGAACTGAGCAGGCGCAGGCGGGTATCTACCCGATAGCTGGGAGTAAGATAAGCCGGGGTAGCCAGGAGGTAACCTCGTTTGATGTCGCTTACTTCTATCCCTTGCAAATTTACAGCTACCCTCTGACCGGCATAAGCGGTATCCGTCTTTTCGTTATGTACCTGCAGGGTTCTTATCCGCACCGGTTTTTGCACCGGCATTAGCTCTAATGTCTCACCCTGTTTTAATTGCCCTGACCACAGGGTTCCGGTTACCACAGTACCAAAGCCGGAAATGGTAAAGACCCGGTCTATTGGTAGACGGGCCTGGCCAAAGGTCGGTTTTTCTTCCACCTCTGCGACTAGTTTTTCTATTAATCCCAACAATTCTGGTATTCCTTCCCTGGTTACCGCCGATACCGAAACCAGTGGAGCATCTTTTAATATGGTAGTGTTAATGTATTCCCGCACTTCTTCTTCCATCAGCATCAACCATTCTTCGTCTACCAGGTCTTTCTTGGTCAACACGATGATACCTTTGTTCACACCCAGCAGCTCTATTATGTCCATATGCTCCCGGGTCTGGGGCATTACCCCTTCGTCAGCAGCAATGGTCAGCAACACGATATCAATACCGAAGGCTCCGGCCAACATATGCCGGATAAAGCGTTCGTGCCCGGGCATATCTACAATGGCAGCTTTTTGTCCTGAAGGCAGGGTAAAAGGGGCAAATCCCAGTTCTATGGATATGCCCCGCTGTTTCTCCTCTTTTAGCCTGTCTGTATTCAAACCGGTCATGGCTTTGACCAGGGTAGTCTTGCCGTGGTCAATATGCCCTGCCGTACCTATAATAAACCTCTTCATTACTACCTCTTCCTTTTGACGCGGATTACGCGGATTTTTTAGACACTGAAAACACTGATAAACTATGAAGGACATACCCATAGGGCACACAGATGCTCCCTATGGTCGCTATTAAGGTAGCTGAGTTTTTTATAAAAAATATTAATTAAGACCTAACACCCCTCGTCAGTACCCCTTCAATCAGGTCGACCAGTAATTCGGCGTCGCCCTTCAGCAGAGTTCTCACACTTATTCTCATTTTATCATCTTGCTTTCTGGTCACCAGCGCCGGGCTACCCAGGCGTAGTTCCCGGGCTACTTTCTCCAGGGCATTGCCGTGAAACTCAATATCGACACCAAAGCCTGGAATCTTATAAGTCGGATAGGCTCCTCCTCCTACCATATCTTCCAGTTCTACCAGGTTTAGAGACGCCACCTGTGGTAAAGAGCCTATGCGGTTTTGCAGATTGTCCCGTAGTTCTTCAGCCTGATGCTGAAGTTGTTCCAAACTGAGACATAACATACGAATTACCGGGATTTTCTCCTCCGGTTTACCTTCCAGATACTCCAGCAGGGTAGCCTCCAGAGCAGCAATAGTTAACTTGTCCACCCTTAAAGCCCGGGTAAGCTGGTTCTTTTTCATCGCCTCGATGTATTTTTTACGGCCTACAATAATTCCGGCCTGGGGCCCACCCAGGAGCTTATCTCCGCTGAAAGTAATTATATCAACTCCAGATGCCACACATTGCTGCACCGAAGGTTCATCTTTTAAACCCCAGTTCTCCATATTATATAATATTCCGCTGCCCAGGTCCTGCATAACCGGAATACCCTGTTCCTTTCCCAGTTTGACCAGGTCAAATAGTTCTACCTCTTCACTAAAGCCAATAATTTTATAATTGGAAGTATGGGCGGTAAATAGCAGTGCCGTTTCTTCGCTAATAGCTCCGGCAAAATCACTAATATAGGTCTTATTGGTGGTCCCCACTTCCACCAGCCGGGCACCACTCAGTTTCATAACCTCGGGAATCCGAAAAGCGCCGCCTATTTCCACCAGTTGTCCCCGGGATACAATAACCTCCCGACCCCGGGCCATGGTATTAAGCCCCAGCATGACCGCAGCCGCATTATTGTTTACTACCAGAGCAGCTTCAGCGCCAGTCAGGCGGGTTAATATGTCTTCTACATGAACATAGCGCGAGCCTCTTTCACCACGTTCAAGGTCCATTTCCAGGTTATTGTAGTTAACCGCCATAGCCGACATATACCGTAATGCTCTTTCCCCCATGGGCGCCCGTCCCAGATTAGTATGTAGAACTACTCCGGTTCCGTTTATAACCTTTTCCAGAGTTCCCCGGGCCGATTCTTGCACCCTCTTTTGTAATCGTTTTATGACTTCCTCTTTAATGGAATCCCTCTCCATTTCTTCCTGTAAAGAACGCAACTCCTCCCTGATATCGTCTATTGCTGTTCTTAAAAGGTTTATTACATAGTCCCGGTTAAACTTGCTTAGCAATCCCTGCACGTCTTCATGTAGCAATATTTCGTCTACAGGGGGAATTTTTTTTAGATTAATCATTTTCAGGCTCACGCCTCCTTACGATGTGTAATATACTGCATTATATAATAATATACCTCGCTCAACATATCTTTGGTAGTGCTGTAGAACAAGGCCGTTATTATTAATATTCCTAGTATTCCAAAAACAGGGTATATTTTACTCACCAAGCTGGAAAAACTTCGCATGGAAACGGGTAGTGCCAGGGTCATACAAAGTATCAGACAGAACCGAAAATTTAAGCCGGTGAGACCGGCAAAACGCTGGGTAAATCCATAAGCATTGGCAATAGCAGTTGTTAAAATCCCCACCCACAATACCAGGGTATAAATGTATTTGGCTGGAAGCGATATTTTTCCTGCCACATAAAGCATGGGGACTTCATAATGCATAACTACCGGCACAAACTTACATAAGGCCGTATAGTTAACCAGAACCAGTGCTCCCAGTATTAATCCCCCCCAGATGGCCCCGGTTATACCTTCTCCTGCTTGACCCACAGTTTGGTATTCACTTAACACTACCATAGCCAGGGAAAAGTTATAGGCTACATAGAGTACTGCCGCTACTAACCAGAAACGGGCTTCGGTCGGACATATGAAAGCAGTGTATATCTCCATTGATTGTTTTTCTACAAAAAAGGCGGCATAGCCGCTGATAATAAACAGCAGTATTATTTTAATTGGTACCAGTATATTATAGGAAATAATTAGTCCTTGTTTCCCGGTAAGTAAAAAAGCTACCACCAGAACATAGGCCAGGAAAATGCCCAGGTTTTTAGGTAAATAGAGGTGTTCATAAAATACGGCACCACTGGCAGACATCATAGTGCTTATACCCAGGAACAGAAATATAGCTAATAGAAAATCTACCAGCAATCCGATTTTGTCTCCCATCATCTTTTTTAACATATCCTGATAATTGGATACTTGCCAGCGATGAGCTAAATAAAGTAACATCCCCCCACAGAGGGCAAAGAGTCCGGTAGCTATCAGACCACCTTTTATGCCATAGAATCCGTAAGCCACAAAAAACTGTACTATTTCCTGCCCCGATGCAAAACCAGCACCAATGACTGCTCCCAGATAGCCCATTACCAGCATAAGACGAACTTTTATTGGTCTCATCCCCTTCTCCCCGCTACGTCTTGATCTATATTTCATAAATATTCCTATAAGCAGTTAAATACAGCATAAAAATATTCCCAGCGGTCAAGAATATGGATTAAACGCTGCAAAATAATTTAAAAGCTGGGAGGAAGAGCATTTGTATAAAGCAGAAAAGGCTGTAATGCAGGACAGGTTCTCCTGTCATTTTGAGGACCCGCTTTGTTTTAATAAGATTGAAAAAGCTATACATGCCAACTTGCAGGATGTCGAATCGGGGCGGGAATTGGTGTTTTTATGTATTGGAACCGACCGGGCTACCGGTGATTGCCTGGGGCCTCTGGTGGGCAGCCGTCTTAAAAGCCTTAGTCCTTCGAGTGCTGTCTACGGTACCCTGGAAACACCGGTGCATGCTACTAACCTGCAGGAAACTCTGGATGAAATATTTGCCATTTATACCCAGCCTTTTATTATAGCCGTGGATGCCTGCCTGGGAAACGCAGACCGGATTGGCTATATAAATGTTCGCCGGGGCAGCTTGAAACCAGGTACAGCTCTAAATAAGACTTTGCCTGCGGTAGGTGATTTTCATATTTCAGCAGTGGTTAATGTAGGTGGTTTTTTCGAACACATGGTTTTGCAAAATACCCGTCTCTTCATTGTTTATAAAATGGCTGATATCATAGCCAAGGGGCTTTATCTGGCCCGGGTAAAATTTGTTTCCGGCCAGGTGAAGGAGAATATTGAGGCGGAAATGGGAAGGAGCTAGAACTGGGAATAGACACTGACTACACTGATTTCCTATGATTAACACTGCTCTTAATAAGATAATGGTTCACTGCTAAAAGTCATAAATATGTATTCGACTGTATATTTAGACGTACCCATAGGGCACACGGATGCTCCCTAGCGGTCGCTATTAAGGACGCTGATCAACGCAGATTCATTATGATTTATATTGAATTGTAAAAGTCCGAAATAAAGAGAAATACGAAGCATTTCCACTATAATTCAAAATTAAAATACAATAACTTCGAGTTAGGAGTATCTTTTCAGGATATTCATTACTTCCCTATCCTCTACGGCCGTAAAATCTTGATAGACCTGGCTGACTGCATAAAATTTTTCCGGGATCTCCAATACTACCAACTGGTCTACCTCGTCCATCAAGTTAAGATAAGCGTTTTTTGAGCTAACTGGTACCGCCACGGTAATATTTCCATCAGTCTGGCGCTGCAGGTATTTGACGGCCGCCTTAAGAGTAAACCCGGTGGCTATACCATCGTCTACCAGCAATATATTCTTCCCTTGCAGGTCAAGCGGGGGGCGCTGGCCCCGGTATCGTTTCAAACGTCGGTCAATGTTTCCCTTTACTTTTTGGGCCAATATTTCCATGGCCGTGCTATCCGTATCCATTATTTTCTTAGCCCGTTCCGGAATCAGGGTTTCTCCATCCGGTGTAACCGCGCCTATAGCAAACTCGTCCCAGCCCGGTGAAGCAATTTTTTTGGCCATTACCACATCCAGGGGGCAGTTAAAATAGGATGCTATTACCTCTGCAACTACTACTCCTCCCCGAGGAATCCCCAAAACCAGGTCAAATTCAATCGGCTTATCCTCCAGAACTCTGGCTAATAAATGTCCTGCTTCCTTCCGGTTAGTGAACACCCTGGCCCCCCCCCTTGCTATTGCTCCTTATGTTTTTCCTTTTTGAAATTTAGTACGCGCTCACTATCAATACTACGTTCTTTAGCCCGGGTCATGCGGCTGTTACCATCAAGTAAACCACCCTCATCAATAATCAGGGTGGCAGCAGTTATATCCCCGGTGATAGCTCCGGTTGCAGCTATTTCGAAACGGGTTCCCGCAATAGCTCTCCCTTCTAGCTTCCCAGCTACTATAATGTTTTCGGCTTTTACTTCACCTTTAATTTTGCCTTTTTCCCCTAGAATTAAATCGCCCTTAATATTCAAGTTCCCTTCCACCTGTCCATCAATCCTGATTGACCCCTGGGAGGTTATGTCCCCCTTTATTTCTACTCCGGATGATATCAGGCTTTCAATATTTTGAAAACTGCGATCCTTTTTTCTCAACATGTATACCTCCTGCTCTTGATGGCTTACTTCCTCTGGTACACCCCGACTATTAAGGTAGATATATCTGGGGATCTTGGGCTTCTCCGTCCTTCATCACTACGAAATGCAGATGTGGTCCTGTACTCCTGCCGGTATTGCCCATCCGAGCAATTTGTTGCCCTTTTTTAACTTGCTCACCCTCGTTGACCAGCAGGGCGGAATTGTGACCATATAAGGTTTTATAGCCGTAACCATGGTCTATTTCCAGCATTTTACCATAAGCGCCTTTCCACCCAGCAAAACCGATAGTGCCATCCGCAGCAGCTACCACCGCTACCCCGGAATCATTAGCTATATCAATTCCTTCATGAAAACTGTTTCCCCCGCCAAAGGGAGAACTGCGCCAACCAAATTCAGAACTAATCTCGCCCTGAGCCGGCCATTGGTTGGGTATGCTGCGAAAATAGGCCTTGTTATTATTAACCCGGGCCAGCAGTTCGTCCAGTTCTTTTTCCTGTATGGCCAACTGGGTTCGGATTTCTACGGTCTGCTGCAGGACTTCATTATCGCCCCTACCCCGGATTCGATAGTCAATCCCACCTTTTCCACCCCGCGAGACTTCAACCGGACGATCGTTTTCACTTTTAATGCCCATAATCCGTTTGAGCTCCTTCTGCTTCTGGGCTATTTCTTCCTGTTGTTTTTCAATTTTACTAATCTCCTGGTTTAGCAGCTCTATGGTTTCTATTTTTTCCCGGTTATCCCGCTTTATCTGGTTAACGTGACGAATGTCATCTTGACTTATATAGAACCATACACCAATAGCGCCAAAGCAAATTGTTAATACAGCCATGACTGTGGCTGCGCCAGAAAGCAGTTTCCTGGACATATTCCACTGTAATGGTCGGCCTGCATTATGGGGAATAAGCATAAAAGTCATCTGCTGGTTATGCTTTTTTTTCCTTTTCATAGCCTGTCCTCGTTTATCATTGAAGTATATTTATAATTATTGACATTTTTTTGAGATATCATATCAATATTTCCGCAACCTTGTAAAACTTACTTCCTTATAAGTATTTCCATAAGGTCAGAAATGTTTCACGTGAAACATTTCTGACTACCAACTAAAATGTTTCACGTGAAACAATTTCTGATTGCAAACTAAAATGTTTCACGTGAAACAATTTCTGATTCCACACCAAAATGTTTCACGTGAAAC
>CAZOIC010000055.1:0-4953 GCA_964579945.1 uncultured Syntrophomonas sp.
TCAATGTCAATCATTATTCTTTTTTCTAGATGAAATTCCTGGTTTAAAACCGGTTCAATACAGCTTATTAATTGTTCCGGCTCAATACTACTTAAAAATCCTACTCTTCCCATATTTACACCTAATACCGGGGTTCCCACCCGGGCAAATAAGCGGGCGGTCTTTAATAGGGTACCGTCTCCTCCAATAACGAAAACCATATCTACCGCCATAGTGTGTTTTTCCATTCTCAGTTTATGACTGTCCTGGAGCAGAACTTCTACCCCACGGATGGCCAGTTCATTGGATAACTCACTGGCCAGGCGGTAGGCCTGCACATCGTTATTTTTATGGAGAATTAGTATTCTCAACATAACCGCCCCCTGACACCTGTTATCTTTTTAAGTATCACCCGTTTCCCGACGGCGCCCATTTATAATAATGAACGCTGCCGGGCTATTACAGGTGACAATATAATGTTAATTTCTAATGATCTTGTTTTTCGAGATTAAAATAGCGGCCCAGACCTCCTGCATGCGCCAGTAAACGAGCTTCTTTGGCTTTCTGGCATTCGGGGCACAGGTCTACAGCCAAACCAACTCGTTGCTGAAGAGTACCCACCATGGGAGCACCGGTAAAGAACCGACCGCATTCCGGACATTTAGTCATAGTAACCCGGGATTTGAAAGGTTCGCCTATAAGAACTCCGTCTTTTTCTTCAAACTTGATAAGTCCCATGGGGCAAACGTTTTCACAGGCACGACAACCGAGACAAGTATCCGGAGACTTGTCCCAGGGTCCCATTACCTGGCGATCGGAGCCGCGGTAAGCAAAACCAATGGCGCTGGTACCAACCTTGTTGCAAATCCGTACACATATGCCGCAAAGAACACAACTGTTGGGTACGCTGGCTTTTTGGTAGGGAGTATCGGTTACTCCCAGCTTTTGAGCCAGTTCCATCACTGCCGGTACGTCAGGACAGGCAGCCATGATCAACTTCATCGTTATTTGCCGGACATGATGAACCCGGGGAGAATCGGTTTCGATTACCAGTCCTTCTGATACTGGCAGAGCGCAACTGGCGGTTAATCCGGGACGGCCTCCGGCTATAATTTCAACCAAACACAGCCTGCAGGCACCGTAAGGCTCCAGGGCCGGATGGTGACATAGTGTAGGGATATATATCCCTTCTCGCTGGGCTACTTCCAGAACCGTAGTTTCTCCACGCACTTCATAGTCCGTACCATTTATGGTAATATACACAAAGTTTCACCTCCATTTTTGGCTACACTGTTTACCTAACAACCGCAACCCGGACAATGTCCACAGGAGCCGGTTTCATCATCATCAGATTCCTTGATATCGCAGCGCATGCAGCGTTTAGCCTCGGTGATAGCCTGTTCTTCAGTATAGGCAAACTCAACTTCATCGAAGCTCTTAAGTCTCTTAGCGTCCAGAGGCATGCAATTCGGTTTAACCAGTCTGCCCGCTTCGGCAACTGCACCTACCAGTTTGCGTTCCGGCTCTACGGCTTGATAAAGTACACCGTCGCCACCCAGGTATTTGTCAATAGCCGAGGCTGCTTTTTTACCGGCGCCGATAGCTTCAACTACCGTAGCTGGTCCGCTGACACAGTCACCTCCGGCGAATACGCCTTCAATATTTGTAATCATGCTGCGTTTATCCACAACCAGGGTATTGCTCCTGGACTTATTGAGCTTGAGTTCTTCATCAATCTTGTCATAGCCGGGTTCCTGGCCAATGGCAGGTACTATCAGGTCAGCATCCAGAGTTATCTCCGCGCCTTTTATGGCTACCGGACGTCTTCTGCCACTCCTGTCGTAGGGACCCAGTTCCATGCTCTGTAAGACAATTTGTTTAACCTTTTTCTTCTTATTGCCCACCACTTTAAGAGGTGCCGCCAGGAAGGTAAATTGGGTTCCTTCTTCTCTGGCTTCGTGGATTTCGCTGGCAAAAGCAGGCATGTCTTTTTCTTCACGGCGGTAAACTATATGAGCCCTGGCGCCTAAACGGATTGAGGTACGGGCTACGTCTATGGCAACATTGCCGCCGCCGATAATAATTACGGTTTTGCCGGTCAGGTCTACTTCTTTGCCCAGACTGATATCTCTTAAGAATTCAATTCCTGAAACAACCCCGTTCAGATCATCGCCCGGGATACCCAGGGCCTGGTCTTTGTGAGCACCGACACCTATAAATAGTGAATCATGGTCTTTCTGGAGCTGTTTCATGGTGATATCTTTGCCAACTCTTACATTGGTTTTAATCTTTACTCCCATCTCTTCAATGAGGGAGATTTCTTTATTCAGGACTGCCGCTGGGAGCCTGAATTCTGGAATACCTACTGCCATCATACCACCGGCTACAGGCAGGGCTTCGTATATGGTAACATCGTAGCCTAATTGAGCCAGGTAGTAAGCACAGGTGAGTCCGGCCGGGCCGGAACCAACGATACCGACTGATTTGCCTTTCCGTTGGGCAGGAGGAGTTACTTTGACGTCTCCTGCAAATACTTTATCGGCAGCAAAACGTTTAAGCTCCCGGATACCTATGGCATCATCCAGTAATCCGCGCCGACATCTGCGGGCACAAAGGGCCGGACAAACGCGGCCACAAGTAGCCGGCAGCGGGTTATCCCGGTAAATTATATCATAAGATTCCTGGTAATTACCCTGCTTAATAGCATCAATATACATAGGTACGTCAATACCCGCCGGACAAGTGTTTTGACAGGGTGCTACTACCAGGGCGCCGCAAACCGAAGCCGGGCAGAATTTATCAATAATATGGGCTTCATATTCTTCCCGGAAATACTTCAAGGTGCTCAATACCGGATTGGGAGCCGTTTGTCCCAAACCACAGAGAGCTGCATCTTTTACTGCCAATGACAGTTCTTCTAATAGCTCCAGGTCAGCCATGGTAGCCTTGCCTTCACAAATTTTATTGAGCAGCAAGAGCATCTGTTTAGTGCCCTCACGACAAGGTGTACATTTACCGCAGGATTCACCCTGGGTAAATTCCAGGAAGTAACGAGCCACATCCACCATACAGGTGCGCTCATCCATTACTACCATACCACCGGAACCCATTATGGCTCCCACATCTTTAAGAACTTCATAGTCAACCTGCAAATCCAGCATATCAGCAGTTATACAACCACCTGAAGGTCCGCCCAGCTGAATTGCTTTAAGGGCATAGCCTCCACAGCCGCCACCGGTTTCGTAAACGATATCGGCAATTTTGGTACCCATGGGTACTTCCACCAGTCCATTGTTCATTATATTGCCGACCAGAGCGAAGACCTTGGTACCCTTACTACCCTCGGTCCCGAAGCTGGAAAACCACTGGGCTCCGCGGGTAACGATGGGCGGAATATTAGCCCAGGTTTCAACGTTATTGATATTGGTCGGTTTACCCCATAGACCGGAAACTGCCGGGAAAGGCGGACGGGGACGGGGTTCACCCATTTTACCTTCGATGGACGCGATTAATGCCGTTTCTTCACCGCATACAAAGGCTCCCTGCCCCTTGACTATTTTCAGTTTGAAGTTAATACCGCTGCCGAAAATGTTTTCTCCCAGGAAACCGGCCTCTTCAGCTTGCTTAATGGCTTTTTGCAGCGTTTGTACTGCCAGCGGATATTCTGCCCGGCAGTAAATAATCCCGGTTTCTGCTCCCATCGCATAGCCGCCGATCGCCATTCCTTCCAAAATAGTATGGGGGTCACCCTCCAGCAAACTTCTATCCATATAGGCTCCGGGGTCACCTTCGTCCGCATTGCATATTACATATTTCTCATCCGAAACACTCTTACGGGCAAATTCCCATTTTTGTCCGGTGGAAAAACCACCGCCCCCGCGTCCTCTCAGACCAGAGTCTTTAACTTCCTTGATAACTTCTTCCGGTGTACCGCTAACCGCTTTTCTTAAGGCCTCATAGCCTCCCCGGGCTACATATTCCTCCAGGCTGGCGGGATTAATATAGCCACAGTTTCTGGTAGCTATTTTAACCTGCAGGGCATAGAAAGGTATTTTGTTAAGATAGGGCACCTGCTGCAATTCTTTAATTAAATCGGTCTTTTTAGCGAATTGGTTAACCTGGCCATATACTATGAGCTCATCTTGTTCTTCCTTTCCCAGTACCTGACGGTTGGGAAGGGTATTATTTTTTAAAGCGGCAGCAATTTCGCCAGCCAAATCAACGTCAACATCATGATAAACATAGCGGGTACCACCGGGAAACTGAACTGCTACCAGGGGTTCCTGCTGACAAAAACCTAAACAACCACTGGAACTTACAATGGCATCCAAACCTTGTTGCTCTACGGCATCAATAAAGGTATTGTATACCTTGTCCGCACCGGATGCTTTGCCGCAACTGGCTCGACCTACCAATATTTTTACTTTATCGGGATAAAGGCTCTTATTGCCTTCTGCCTTTAATTCCTCGAATATACTCATGCTACTGTCCACCTCCCCGCAATTCTTGAATTATTTGCGGTACCCGGGAAGCAGTCATACCCACATGGATTTCGTCATCAACACTAATAACCGGGGCTAAACTGCAGCATCCCAAACAACGAACTTGTTCCAAAGTAACCAATTTATCCGGGGTAGTTTCCCCTTCCTTAATGTGCAATTCTTTGCAGAAGGCATCCGAAACTTGTTTGGAACCTTTAACGTGGCAAACGGTACCGTGACAAATGCTGACAATGTGTTCGCCTTTTTGCTCCAAACTGAAGGCAGCATAGAAAGTTGCCACTCCAAAGAGCTGGGTTAAGGGTACTTCCAGTTCCTCAGCTACGATGCGGAGGGCCTCCTCAGGAAGGTAACGATATTTCTTCTGAATAGTTTCAAGAATATATGAAACCCGGCCATCGGGTTCGTTAATATATTGACTAATTATTCCCCGGACTTCAGAAGCATCAATATCCATCGATTCAACCTCCTTTAC
>CAZOIC010000055.1:5053-9952 GCA_964579945.1 uncultured Syntrophomonas sp.
AGCATCAATATCCATCGATTCAACCTCCTTTACGCGTGCTTACAAATTACGCAATTTAAATTGCGAGCAACGGTAGGGTCAAGATTTGGTCGAAATAAAATTCCCAGAAATGCGTTTTTACATCCGCCCAACTATTGAATATCCGGGCAGGAGTTTTCCTGCCCGGACCTGGTTATTTATTTATCTCTATAACCTTTTCATACAATTCCAATCTTCTTTTTCTCTAGACATATCTTTCCATCATATCGGCAACGTCTTTGAGGCCGACTTCTTCCAGTTTAGCTCTGGTAGGTACAGCGTCATTGGTCCAACCCCGCAGCTTGTAATACTGGTCCATGATTTTGCTGTATTTTTCCAAATCAATGGGGGGCAAGGGAATAGGTCCAACTGGATGTTCACCAGGGCATTCTTCGTTCAGGCACCGCCAGTTAGGCAGGTCGTCTACTCTTCTGATGCCTCTCATGGCGATAATGGCACGTTCCATCTGCCAGGATCTTTCGGCTATTTCTTCAAAATCCTTTTTGGTATATTCGATTCCAGTAGCATAGCTGGTACCTTTTACCAGGTAATCCCAGAACTTATCCATATTTTCTACGGAATCATGCCAGAAGCCGGCATGGCCATAGGTAAATTTGCATATTCCCAGTGAATCAGGAAGTTCGAAAAGGTTTTCATAATACCGAACCAGATTAGATTTGGCTTCCGGATGATATGATTGGATGTCTCCAGCTTCTTCATATCCAGCCACATAAACCGCAACTGCTGGATTATTTACCCATTCAGCAGTAGGCAGACCGGAGAGATGATGGGAACCACGGTTGGACATGGCGAATGACAGCATGGCACCGATGGTGGCTCTGGTTTCAACTCCAGTAGCACACATGCCTTTCTGCTGGTAGACATACTTGAGAGCTTCTTCACCCAGATCTAATGCTACCCAGTAGGGTCCTTTGGCCAGTATGTCGCCACAGCCTTCCCGAACTGCAATCTTGGGTATCAGTTCAAGAACTCCATCAGCATTGCTCCAGGTCATGGGAATGCCATCAGTAAAGCTGGCATCTATAATACCGCGATCATACCATTCCATCAACGTAGAAAACATAGCAGCCAGTTCAACGGTATCAAAGCCCAAGTCATTGGCCAAAGTATTCATCTTCAGCACTGCTGCGCCGTCAGATACCAGGCATTTATGACCGAAACCACAGGTTGTTTCATATTCGGGTCCGCCGCCATGGGTAGCATATTTGCCTTCCACATGATAGATAGTATGGCAGTGAATCGGGCAACCCTGACAGGCATCACGTTTCATACCCCAGCGGGAAACTAGTCCAGGACCATTCAATTCTTCGTCCTTTTCCCAAATACCACATTCCTGCCAGTTTTTAATAGGAACCATACCAGTCTGACCTATCATTCTGGTTAATCCGGGTGTACCGTATTTAGACATTAGCTCATAAGTTGCACCATGAATCGGTCCCATGTTGGGGTCCATGATATCCTTTTGCGCATTATTACAGAGTTCCAGAAATTTTTCTGGTTCTGCTATTTTGACCGGTTTACTGCCCTTGAAAACTATTGCTTTCAGGTTTTTGGAGCCCATTACCGCACCACCACCGGAACGTCCCAGGCTGTTAGTCAGTTTGGTTCTGATATTGGCATATTTACAGAGATTTTCACCAGCAGGACCAATTAACAGAACTTCAGCATCTTCACCATGTCTGGCTTTCAGTATATCAGTGGTATCATAGCAGCCTTTGCCCCAAAGATCATCGGCAGGCAGGAACTCAATTTTTTCGTTTTCTATAACAATATATGTCGGCTTGGCGGCCTTGCCTTTTACGATTACTGTATCATATCCGCAGTATTTAATTGCTGGTCCTACAGCTCCACCACTATTGGCATCACCCAATCCGCTTGTTGTAAGGGGAGCAATAAAAGTAACCTGGAAGCGCCCGGAACTCGGGAATAAGGTACCACCCAGCGGACCAACACTAAAAATTAGTTCATTTTCGGGGTCAAATGCCTGTACTTTAGCAACATTTACATCCCTTAATAACAAATAATGGTTCAAAGAGCGACCACCGAGGTACTTTTTGTAGTAAGGGGTAGCATCTTCCGTAGTACTGCCCGAACTGGTCATATCCAGTTCTAAGATTAATCCCATATTTCCAAATGTTTCTGCCATTATAAGCACCTCCTCCTTATTAAGCTTGCACTGCCGTGTTGTATTCTTTAAGTTTCATAAGCATGTCAGAAGCCAAAAGGCTGGCCCCGTTTCTTCTCTTGTCACTGGGGACATCTTCCACATCGACATATTTTATTGCACCGGTAGGACACACCTTGACACAAATCGGATCTCCGTCACAAAGATCACATTTCTCCATTTTGCCAACAGCAACACTGTAGTGAGGTGCTCCAACCGGACATACCAACATGCACATTTTGCACCCCACGCAGAGATCCTGATTAATTACCATAGCACCAGTTACTAAGTTACGGGTAATTGCTCCAGTCTTACAGGCTTTCATACAAATGGGATCCTCGCACTGCATACAGGTCATAGGTACAGTAATACCTAGTCTTGTCCATTCAACTACTCTCATGTTGGAGAGGCTGGGACCGCATGCACCATGATGAACCAGCGAACAAGCCATTTCACAAGTCCGGCAGCCGGCACATTCAATGGGATCAACAACGATCATTTTGCTCATTACCATTTCTCCTTTCCTGGATGTTTTCATACTTGAACAGGTGTTTTTAGAATGAACCTCCCTTTAACTGACCACCTCCCTTAAAGGATGAAACGTGGTTTAAGTTAAACCATCGGTAAATATTTAGCCAGATATTTTTTAGCCCAAATGGTGTTGTCGTTTTTTGTCACATGCTGTCTATTTTGATGCTGAACCCTATAATCCCTGCAAAGAGATTTTTATGGGGGGGATAAAAGTTTTTTATTGTTCCGTCATTGAAGGGGAGTGTAACACTAATGTCCCAGAAAATAATTAAACCCCGGAAATACCGGGGTTATACAAGATAACGTACCCATAGGGCATACAGATTATAAAGTCCACATTCCTCACCCCAAATAAAGTTTCCTCACCAGGCGGCATATGTGGTAAACGTTTTTGGCACCTGTTCCGGCCTGGTTCATCAGGTAATCTGCCTCTTGCCTTAGTCGATATTTGTCGACTTTTTTGTCACTTAAATACATTGCCAGTAGTCCATGCACAATTGTTTTGTCAAATACCGGTAAAGGTGTGGTATTAGCTGCAAAGAGGGAGTTTTTTACGAAAAGGGATAAACGCTCACTCATTTGTGACTCATCCTGATAATAAAAGATGAAGTTAAGATCTCCGCCCTGCCGGTCTTCTTCCTGGTCGATATAATAATCTAACAAAATGTGCAGGCCGCAAATCCAGGGAAAATAGGCCTGCATAACCTGGTTTTGGGCTCTGGCGCTACCATCCTTATTGGCAGCCAGGGTAAAGAGAGCAAAAATGGCCAGGGTGGAACCGCTGGCAGCAGCAAACTCCTGCCACAAAACCCCGGGGTAAGAGTTTAAATTCCCATGACACCATTGTTGTAGCACCTGTTCCCGTCGGTCCGGGTGCAGATGCTTTTTTACTTGTAAATCTGTATACCAACGGGCCAGTTTAATTATCTCCGGATAAACTTCTGCATAAGAGGGCAGTTGTTGCACACAGCTGCGACACTCATTTACTAGTTGCAAGAGGTAGCCACTATCATTTTTATAGGGGTAATAAAGGTAGTAATCAGCATAACTGCTACCGGGAGTTAACGCATCAAAAAGGGAACGATGCAACTGTTCAAAGGCTTTTCCATCAGTACTCCCAGCACGGTCACAAAGGTTATCAAGATAGTCGCAAATGGTCTGGTAGGCAACAATCAGGCGCAGGATTATGTATTCCATAGACCCGCAATTTACTGCATAAACTGCTCCGCCGTGGCAGTGAAAGGCCTTGGTGTGCACACTGGCCAGAGCCTGTTTTTTGAGTTCCGGGTCTTTACATTGATTGGCCCGGGTTTCCCAGTATTTAAGCAGCCTTTTCACCTGGGGCAGAGTTTTAAATATATAATGAAGCAATATGCCGGAGCGAGTCTTATAACGCACCGGCAAGGTGGTAGGCATAGTATCTGCGTTTTCTAGATGGGCTTCCACTCATCATTCCTCCTTGATATCAAGAACCGTCCCCACTTGCGCCTTTTATGTTTAATCCCAGGCGAACACGGGGACAGTCCCTCTGTTTCCTTGATTCCAGGCGAAACAGCAGGGACAGTCCCCATGTTCGCCTTTACTCCTCACTCCTGCCGCCTATACCATCGGCGGGGTGTCGTACGTTTCCGGGGACAGTACCAACGGGGGCATGGTGCTAAAATCAGGGCTCAATTTTTTATAATACCCGTCCAGGAGGTAACGGCTCAGAGATTTGATTTCTTCAATAACAGCTGTTTGGGGGAATTCCTCCAGCAGGTTTAATCCCAGCTCCAGGTGCTGCCGGGACAGGTAAACCGACTCTTCCAAAGCGCCACTTTCATCTAGTATTTTCTGCACTTGATTAATCTTTGCGGGCTGGTTAACACCATTTTGCAATATATTCCTTAACTTCTCACCCTGCCAATGGTCTTTTAAGGCCAGTATAACCGGAAGGGTAATATTGCCCTGGCTTAAATCACTGGCAACTGGTTTACCCAAAAGTGCACTATCGGAGACAAAATCCAGCACATCGTCAATTATCTGATAAGCATATCCCAGGTATAGCCCGAATTGCTCCAGCATTCTAATCTGCTTCTGGGGTGCCTTACCCAGGATGGCTCCGACGGCACAGCTAGAGGCAAAAAGACAGGCAGTCTTGCGGTAGGTCTTATCAAAATAATCTT
>CAZOIC010000056.1:0-9902 GCA_964579945.1 uncultured Syntrophomonas sp.
TATTCCAGAATCTGTTTTAATTTGTTAATCGCCCGTTTTTCAATTCGGGATATTTGTACCTGGGAAACACCTAAATCATCGGCTATACAGGATTGGGTTTCATCTTTAAAAAAGCGTCTTAAAATCACTTCCTGTTCCCGGGGTTCCAGTTGCGCCAGGGCCTCGCGTAAAGCCAGTTTCTCCAACAACAAAACATTTCCCTCATCATTGGCCAGGCGGTCTATAAGAGATAACTGCTCCCTTTCCTCCCCTGGTATTATATCATGCATGTAGGCTGGAGCCTGGCAGGCCTCCATGGCCATTACTATATCTTCCTTATCAGTTTCCAGCAAACTGGCAATTTCGTTTACGCCTGGTTCCCGCCCCAGGTCTCCCCGCAGCTTATCCTGGGCCCAACGAATTTTGGTATAGGTTTCTTTAATGTTGCGCTGAACCTTGACTATACCATCATCTCGCAGGAATTTTTTTATTTCACCGATTATCATAGGAACGGCATAAGTTGAAAAGCGCACATTAAAGCTAAAATCAAATTTATCTATAGCCTTTAATAAGCCAATTGACCCTACCTGAAAAAGGTCTTCATAATCATAAGATGTGTTTTTAAATCTCTCCAAAACCATATATATCAGGCCTATATTAGCTTCGTAGATCCGATCCCGGGCATCTATATCACCCTCCTGAGCTAAACGCAGGAGAGCTTCATTATTCTGATAAGAATTTGAGGACATAGCCATCCCCCTTTTAAGCATAAGCTTGCTTGTCTCGGTTGAGGAAATGGCGCTTTAATAGGACGCTGGTCCCCTCCTGGGGCTGACTGATTATCTCCATTTCGTCCATAAAAGATTTCATAAAGGTAAAGCCCAGTCCCATACGATTGGGGTCACTGGAATAGCTGGGTTGCAATGCCTGTTCCAGATTTTCAATACCTTTACCATAATCCTTCACCGTTAGTTCCACAGAACGATCATCAAGAAGGCTGGCAACGATTTCGATTTTACCGTCTTTGCGGTTCTCATAACCATGAATTATACAATTGGATACTGCTTCAGATACTACCAGCTTAATTTCTTCAATATCATCCAGGGTGCAATTCAACTGGGAGACGAAGGCCCCCACACAAGAACGGGCAAAAGAAACATTCTCGGGTAAACTTGGAAATTCAAAACGTACATAATTTACAATACTCATTATCTTCCCAACCTTTAAGGCTGGTCTCCACCTCCCTTTTACAGGTTAATTATATCCTGTTCAGTGTTATACATGGGAACTAATCGGTTAATCCCGGAGAAATGCAAGATTTTTTCGACCGGGTTTTTAGCTCCCACTATAAACATACGCCCGTTAACGGCAGATACCTTTTTGTACCTGCCGATAATTACCCCCAATCCAGAGCTGTCAATGAAAGTGACCTTTTCCAGGTTGAAAATAAGGTTTTTAATACCATTCTCCTCCAGGCGCCGGTCTATCTCCTGTCTCATTTTATCTGCGATAAGCATGTCCAGCTCACCTTTAACCCGAACTACCAGTGTATTACGAACCGTTTTATACTCTACATCCATTCCCTCATCCCCTTCTTGCCCGGTTTAACATTATATAGTTTCTACAAGAAGGGGATATATCCTTCCACAAAATTCCAATTATAATAGATAAGTTTCGCCAAGCATCTTCATTATCTGTTTAATTAAACCTGCCCGGGGTACGTCCTGAGTAGCTAACAGGTTAACCTTTTTGTACAATTGGCCGTCATTGTATACCAGGTATTCCCCTAGTTTTTGGCCCTTCTTTACCGGTGCGTCTATATAGCCAGGCAGATCCAGCTCGGCCTTAATCTTTTTCTCATCACCTTTTTTAACAATAGCGCCTACATCATCTTCAGTGATAACTTCGACATTTTCCTGAATACCTTTTCCTATTTTGACTATCCCACAGACAGTTCCCCGGGGGGTAATATTTTTAAAGCCGTAACGAGCAAATCCGTAATTAAACAATTTCATAGTATCCCTAAAATTACCGTGTTTCTCCGGAGAGGCCATTACAACCCCGATCAAGCGTAATCCATCTCTTTTAGCGGTGGAAGTAAGACAATACTTGGCTTCATTAGTCCATCCGGTCTTAAAGCCATCTGCACCCTGGTACCACCATAATAATTTGTTAGTATTATATAGTACAAACTCACCTTGACGTAGTCTATATTCTTTAATCGAGGTATACTCTAATATTTTAGGATAGTTCAGTGCATGCCGGGCCATAACCGCCATATCATAGGCACTGGAATAGTGTCCCGAAGCCGCCAACCCATTAGCATTGACAAAATGGGTATCCTTTAGCCCCAGCATTTTGGCTTCTCGATTCATTCTTTCCACAAAATTCTTATGCGTACCTTCCAGATGTTCGGCAACAGCAACACAAGCGTCATTGGCCGAACCTACCGCAATTGCTATCAGCATATCCTCATAGGTCATCTCTTCGCCTGGTGCCAGGTAAATCTGGGACCCTCCCATTTTCCAGGCCTCTTCACTGGTAACCACTTTGTCTTTTAAGCTTATTTTGCCATTTTGCAAATCTTCAACTGCCAGCATCAGAGTCATTAATTTGGTCATACTGGCCGGGGCCAGCCTTTTATGCTCGTTAGCGGCCAGCAATACCTTGCCCGAATCAGCATCCATCAGTACATAGGCCTCAGCTTTAACATCCACTGTATCAGCATAAAGCATTCCCGGGTTAAATAAGCTTATTAGAAAAACAAGTATAACCGTCAGGCCAATTTTCCTTTTAAAAGGCATAAAGGTGTACACCCCCTTGAATAATCATTATTAGATTATATTTGGGTGTACACCCTATTATGACAGCATTTTTCTTGAATAAGTCCGGGGACTGTCCCCGGACTTATTGCTAGTTTTCTTCCTTTACCAGTTCGAAGCGGTTAACAATTTTATTTTCGTGTTTTAACTCTTTTTTGCCGCAAAACATCTCATAAGGCCGGGCATAGTCGATTCCGGTTTTAGTATCCCGGTATATTACCAATGGACAGTAATTTTCGGTATACAGGGCAGTAGTTATTATCTCGCAAACGTCACCTTTCTTAAAATGGCGATAGCGCGCCCCTGGATTAATCTGCTTATCTATGGGTCGGGCATTAATTTCTTTTTGGATAATCTTTTTTAACTGGGCATAAGAATCAGCCAGAGTGCCGATATTATATACCACATAATCACAACTGGTTATATCCAGCATCTCACTTTTAGCCAGTTCAATGCGGCTTTCCTTATCCTCTTTTTTCCGGTCACTATTTAATATAGAACTAATAATATCTTTTAAATCGCGGTAAATGAAGATGCTTACAACATCCTGGGCTTTCATCTTCTTTTTAAAAATCCTAATACCTTCAATATTCATGATTGCCAGGCCATTCTTTTTAGTATTATTTACTCGTTCCAGTTCATCGCTAGTGACCCCATATATCTCATCCAGATAATGAATTTCTTCAATAATCTTACCTGCCCGGCAATTATCTAAATACTGCTGCCGGGTAAAAAAATAGTAATGGTGTCCATGCTTTTCCTGAAGTCTTTTGCGGCGGGTGGTGAATGAAATAAGCGGTTCCAGGTAGTCGGAGTCTTCTGATAGCAGGTAATTCATTAACATGGTCTTACCAGATGCGGTTGGTCCATGTAAAATAAATATCTTCATCTTTTTACCTCCCCTATTACTATAAATATATAAAAACCAATATAAATCCTTCCTATGTCATGTATCGTCATTTTTGTTCGATATATGTAGCAATAAAAACAAACAACATACCTGCACCTTTTGTTGGAAAAATATGCACAGGTTCAATTTGCAAAAACTTTATGCAGACTTAAAAGTAAAAGTGACAGAGGAACCGCGTGTGCCCCGGCACTCAGCAGTAACTAAGCACCCTAACCTAACTGAAGATGGAGCTGAGTGCCGGGGTATCCTCTATCACCTGTTGAATTCAAAAGGTGACAGAGGAACCGTCCCCTGTCACCCTGTTATTGTGTCAATCAGCAGGGGGAGGGGGGCTGGGTGGTGATCATTAAACTGGTAAGCATTTAACAGTTTCTGCCGAGCTGCATCTAATCTGGCATTATCATTACTATGAACAGTGGCGATGACTTCACCAGCAGTAACATAATCACCATACTTCTTGGTCAGCTTTACCCCAGCAGTATAATCGATGTTATCACCCAACCGCTCACGCCCTGCTCCCAATAACATAGCTGTCCTGCCTACTTCCAAGGCATTAAGCCCGCTTACATATGTATCCTTATTAGCCCTTACTTCCGCCGTAAACCTGGCCACCGGTAACCCATAATCAAGCCGTTCATAGTCCAGTATTCCTCCCTGAGCAGCAATCATTTGCTTAAACTTATCCCAGCCCCGGCCTGAAGTAAGTATTTCCCTGACATCAGCAACAGCGCTATCCAAGGATGAGTACCGGCCTCCTAAAACCAGCATATGGGCTGCCAGTATTATACTTAGTTCTTCCAGATCAACCGGCCCTTGTCCCCGCAGGGTGTCAATTGCTTCCTGTACTTCCAGGCTGTTACCTACAGTTCGTCCCAGGGGTTGGTTCATATCAGTTAGTACCGCCACTACCTGCCGCCCTGCTCCCCTGCCTATTTCCACCATGGCCCGCGCTAGTTTGACCGCCTCTTCCTGATCTTTCATAAATGCTCCCGAGCCGACTTTTACATCCAGAACAATACCCCGAGCTCCTGAGGCTAACTTCTTACTCATAATACTGGATGCAATTAGGGGTATACTTTCCACCGTTCCGGTGACATCGCGGATGGCATAAAGTCTCTTATCAGCAGGTACCAGATTTCCACTTTGCGATATAACAGCGGCCTTTACCTGGTTAACCTGCTCCACAAACTGCTGGTGGGATAGTTCTACCCGAACACCAGGTATGGATTCAAACTTATCTATAGTACCCCCGGTGTGACCCAGACCCCGGCCTGACATTTTGGCTACCGGCACCCCGGCCGCCGCTACCAGAGGGATTACCACCATGGTAGTCTTATCCCCCACTCCTCCGGTACTATGTTTATCCACCGTTACCCCGGTTACTGCAGAGAGGTCAGCCACCTCCCCGGAATAGGCCATAGCCAGGGCCAAATCCCGGGTTTCTCTATCATTCATACCCCGAAAATATACCGCCATAGCCCAGGCAGATATCTGGTAATCAGGTATAGACCCATCACTAATTCCCTGAACCAGAAACTCAATTTCCTCCCGGCTCAGCTCCAGTCCATCCCTTTTTTTAATTATTAAATCCTGTACATTCATAATCTCAACTCCGTTATTGGGTGACACAGGGGGACGTTTTTGGTGTGTCATTTCAAGTGACACACCAAAAACGTCCCCCTGTGTCACTTGTCCCCACCTCTCTATTCTCTCACCAGGCTAGAATAAAAGCTTTCCCCGGCCAGGTTATATTTTATACCCAGGTACTCCGCTATAGTGGCGGCAACATCAGCAAAAGTCTCCCTGCATCCCAGATTGACTCCCGGCTGTAATTCCTGACCGTAAACCAGCAGGGGGACGTACTCCCGGGAATGGTCCGTACTTACCGTAGTAGGGTCACAACCGTGATCAGCGGTTATTATTAATAAATCCTGGGGACCCAGCAATTTCAATATTTCCGGTAATCTCTGGTCAAATTCCTCCAGAGCCCGGGCATAACCATGAGGGTCATTACGATGTCCGTACAACTGGTCAAAGTCAACCAGATTGGCAAAAAGCAAACCAGTAAAATCTTTTTGCAAAACCTGCAGGATTGTATCTATCCCATCCTGATTGTTAATCGTTGAATAAGATTCAGTGACACCCCGTCCGGCAAATATATCTTTAATTTTACCTATGCCTATTACCGCCTGCCCACTTTCCTTTATCTTATCTAAAAGAGTAATATCCGGTTCCTTGGAAAAATCATGACGGTTAGCGGTACGGACAAAATTACCTTCTTCGCCAATAAAGGGGCGGGCAATAACCCGTCCTACCGCATGTTCCTCCCGTAATAACTCCCGGGCTATACCGCAATACTGGTAGAGGGTTTCCAGGGGTACAATCTCCTCATGAGCGGCTATCTGAAATACACTATCAGCCGAGGTATATACTATAGGATAGCCGGTTCTTATATGTTCCGGACCCAGTTCTTTTATAATCTCAGTTCCCGAGGCCACAACATTTCCAATGGTTTTGCAGCCAATCTGCTCTTCAAACCGGGCAATTAATTCCGCTGGAAATCCTTCCGGATAGGTAGGAAAAGGCTGCCTGAGCTCTAATCCCATTAGCTCCCAGTGCCCGGTAGTAGTATCCTTACCCGGGGATTTTTCCTGCATTTTACCATAGCCCCCCAGGGGATTTGTAACCGCTGCCACCCCCATTATATCAATTATATTTCCCAAACCTAACTGCTGCATATGCAAAAGGTTAAGCCCGCCAACTGCCTTTGCCGTGTTGGCCAGGGTGTTAGACCCCTGATCACAATAAACCCAGCTATCCGGACATTCACCTGCTCCCGTACTGTCAAGTACTATAACTATAGCCCTTTTACTCAATTATCATCACCTCAACATAATATTGACAGGAAGCAAAGGGACGGTTCTTTTGCTTCCAAAACACTTAATTATACGAAATTATTTTCAGTAGTACCTTTCCTTAGTCACGGCCCGGTACTGGCCTAATCTGATTTTAAAATTAAAAGTTTGATTATCGCGACAAAGTGATGGACCTGCATGGTTTTATAGTGTTATCCGGCATTTAGCCCAATCTTTACCCAAGTTAATGGAATTTATCATTGCAAAGTCCCAAACCACCGCAATTCACCCTACTGGGTACAGGCAAAATTTAAACTATTTAAGCCCTTGGATGATAGAGCTGGTACACCTCCATTAGCCTGGATTTGGTTAAATGCGTATATATCTGGGTAGTAGAGATATCAGCATGTCCCAGCATCTCCTGTACCGCACGTAAATCAGCTCCGTTTTCCAACAGGTGAGTGGCAAAGGAGTGCCTCAAGGTATGCGGGGTAACATCCTTACCCAGCTCTGCCTTTTTGGCATAAGCACCCAGAATTTTATAAAACCCCTGCCTGCTCATAGGCCTGCCATTAGCATTAACAAAAAGAGTTCTTTCTAAGTAATTTTTAACCACCAGTAAATTACGCGCCCGGGCCAGGTAGCGCTGTATCCAATCAATAGAAGTTTGGTTAATCGGTATGATACGCTCCTTTCTCCCTTTACCCAAACAACGGAGAAAACCAGCTGTGGTGTTTACATCTTCTATTTGCAGGGACAACAGTTCCGAAACTCGAACCCCGGTTCCATACATTGCCTCCAGCATGGCCCGGTCCCGCAGGCCCAGGGGTAGTAGAACCCCGGGCTGCTCCATGAGTTTGTCCACTTCTTCAATAGTTAATATATCCGGCAGTTTTCTTTTTATTTTAGGGGTCTCTAAATCAGAGGTAGGATTATTGTGGACGTGATTTTCCAACACCATAAATTTATAAAAAGTCTTGATGCTGGAAAGACTGCGGGCCACAGTTGAGTTAGCCGCACCTTCATCCATCTGGCTGGATAGAAAAGCCATTATCTGTTGTTTGCTTATCTCATTCGGCTGGGTAGGTAACGAGTTTTTAAGCAGGTACGCATTAAACTTATTAAGGTCACGGCGATACGCAGCCCGGGTATTTAAGGATAAGCCCTTTTCGTACTGAAGATATTCAGTAAAAGCACTCATATAATTCTGCATAATTAGCTCCTGCATTTTTTTAGTACTTTTGACATCCCGGGCTATTTTTCCTCCTTAAGCTTTACTCTTCGTAATAAAAATCCTGAACTTTTATGACAAATTGATCCATCATATGGTCAAATTTACTATCTTGATTACGCTGTTCCACCCGCATAGGGTTACCGCTGGGGTGTTCTTCCTGAAACCATCTGCTAACCGGTACCTGCTTATGCAATAGGCCGGTTACTAAAGGTATGGCAACTGCAAAAGCAGTAATTATCACCACCGCTACCGCCAGACGAACCAGTTTCTTCTTACAATCGTTTACAATGATAATCACTCTCTAAAAACCTCCTTCTTATTAACCCCCCTATGGCTGGCAGGCGCACCCGGCACCCAACCCCATCTTCAATCAGGTTAATGGTAATTAGTTACTGCTGCCAGGCTTTCGCATTCAGTTTGACTCTTTACGCCTCACTCTCCACTAAAGTATTAAGCTTAAAAACCAGGGTGACAGGTAGGCTTCAATAAAGGCACCGATCAGGAATAGTAATAGATAAACCAGCATTAAAACCGTATATCCCATTACCGCCCGACCTAGAGAAACCCCGCTATTTCTTCCTTTAAGGACATAGATAGAAAAATTGATGGTCGTCACTGACCAGGCTAAAAACACTGGTATATATATAATGTTTTGCGGCAAAATCGATATCATAGCTATTAATATTCCCGCCCCCGCCCGGTCATGTAAGAGAAAACTTACGGTAAACCCCAGAGAAAAACCTCTAAACCAGACAAACCCCAATATCAGAGGTAAACCAATCACGGTCAATCCCAAAAACCATAATAATATGGTTACCTGTAACTGCTTTAGAAAAGCGGCCCCCAGTATTTCTTGACCGCTCAAACTACCATCTATACCTCCTCTTAAATAATCGTCAACCATACCCGATAGCTGGCTCTTAACCCCCCCATCCAGGGCGGGTACCTGGCAATTACCCATAACTAATCCAACTAAAAAAATCAAGATTACCAGGATATACTGCGGCCAGTTTTCACTTATGTGCTGTTTAATACGGGCTTTGAAACTCATAGCCTGGCTCCTTACTACTTGAGGTAGGGGGAAACTCATGCCACAGACTTTTAAATTAACTAACTCCCTAAAAAATAATATTTTAGCGGCAGGTAGTTTATGCAGAAAAGAAAAAGGACACAGGGGGACGTTTTTGGTGTGTCATTCAAATGACACACCAAAAACGTCCCCCTGTGTCCCCTTGACAACCCCTTACCGCAGCAGCAGGTTGGCAATAAACTGGGCGGCCAGGATGTCTTCCAGGGAGTTGCGGCTGGCGGCTATCAGGGCTATGCCCCGGTCAGACTCTTGCATCAGGCTTAAAGCCCGGCGGGCTGCGGTAAGGGCCGGTTCCATTCCCTTTTGCTTATAGGTCCGGGCTACGGTGCCGGTTATCACCCGGGGATTTATCTGGAAAGCGGCATCATAAGCTACCCCACCGGTGTCAGTAACTGCTATTACCACCCGGTTCTTCATATCCAATAGTTTGGGAGTTTCTGCACCAATATTGGGTACCACCGCTTCTATCAGACCCTTTTCCTTTTCTATTCCCCTTATAACCTTCTGACAACGAGCTAATCGCTCATCGTCTGTTCCCACCCGAGGTTCGGCCACCAGGATTATCCCGCTCCCGCATTCACGGGCTAAACGGCAGGCTTCCCTGCCTACCAGTTCTGGTGCTACCTCCACCGGAGCAGTAGTATGATCCGGGCTGCAGCCCAGCACGGCATAAGCCCCGGCATCAAGTGCACTTTCCAATGTAGTTGACATATCTATTACATCCACAATCATAACCAGCATTCCCTCCCGAGCAGCATCCCGGGCACCGCTGGCATCACTGCTTACAATTATTTTCTTGGATCGATCCATCTTCATACCACCTTTATTGGTGGTGCAAGTCAAGAACCGTCCCCACTTGCACCTTTTTTGACCCGGCCATATTTGCCTCCCCCACCGGGGTTAATAGGCAGCCGCCCTACCCGCATACGGGCAATATGAGAGGCCACATTTTCTCCTGCAACCCTGGCAATATCATCTATACTGGCCTTTTCCAGGATGTTAATCTCATCAA
>CAZOIC010000057.1:0-5486 GCA_964579945.1 uncultured Syntrophomonas sp.
GATGTTGTCAACAACCCCGTCCCCTTGTCAAACCTGTTTGTAATTACCTAATTTGCAAGAAAAAAGCGAAGATTTGATTATTTTCACAAGTTGGTGAAGGATTTTTGATGCTGCCGTTTAATATAATACTAATACATGGATTATTAATTTATTATTTGGGGTGAATGTTTTGAAAAGGGTAGAGTTACTTATAAATGACTCACTTTACCGGCAATATATGAATTATAACCTGGAAGAAGAACGGGAGCCGAAGTTTTGCCAGCATGATTTTAGTCATCACCTGGATGTAGCCCGAATTGCCTACATTCTAGTTCTGGAACATAATGATCTGAACTACTTTATAAAAGAGAATGGATTAAGTGGCAAATTAGCCGCGAAAGAAGTCATATATGCAGCGGGAATGCTGCATGATATTGGCAAATGGAAAGAATACCGGGAGGGAATCGATCACGCCTCCTATGGAGCGCGAATAGCCCGAGATATTCTGGCCCGGGCCTTTTTTAACCCCAATGAGGTGGAGATAATCTGCCGGGCCATTTACGAACACCGTAACATCAGCCGGGATATGAGTTTCCTGGGCGAACGTCTGCACCGGGCGGATAACCTCTCCCGCATTTGCAGCGAATGCCCCGACCGCTCCCAGTGTCCCAAGGCTAAATATAAAGAAATAAACATTAGCGGTTTCGAATATTAGATACAGACCTTTTTTGACACTGAAGGACGCTGATAATTTATGAATAACACTGAATTTTATTATAATTTTTTAAGGAAAGCGAAAGCTACCGTGTACCCGTCAGGGTGAAACTTCGGCTACGAATTACGGGACGTATTTAAAGACGAAATAACTAGACAACTACCTAACTATCGGTAGTGGAAGCTTTAGCTTTCGATGGGAAGTGTAGGGAACGGCCCCTGTGCCGTTCCGTCATGTTGTCGTAATACCGGTGCAACTATTTTCATAGATTCTTAAAAGGTTTAAGGTCATTTTCTTTTTGCATTTAACATTTAGTTTATATTTTTAAAATTTTCAGTGTTTTTCATAGTTTTTCCCCTACGGGGACACGGATGTACCTATCGGTACAATTTAGGTAGCAGTGTATTTAGTGTCTAAAAAATCAACGTTAATTTACAGGAGGCAGTCGATTGTCGGGAAGCCACGTAATATTAATTCGTAATCAGCAGGAGGCCAGAAGGGTTCTGGAAGAAATCGGGGTGGATCCAGGAGCCTACCCCTATCTCTTACCCAAGGCCAGTTTTCACTGCATCAAACTAAAGGATATCTCCTTCCGGGGTGCCAACATTATTAAGCAGGAGATGTTATCCAAGGGTGGCGAAGCGGCAATAGCCAGGCAGGCTCTGTTCGGTAAAGGTTCCGGCGATGTGCTGTTGATGGGCACCTTAAAACATTATCGCCTGCTAATTAATAAACTTAAGGTACAACCCTTTGGTCTGAAAAAAGTGGCTACAGAAATAGAAAATATACTGGTGGCACTGGAACCAAAACAGCAAATTATAGAATTACCCCATGGGAAAAGTCTGAAACTGGGTGAGCGTACGCTGATAATGGGAATCCTTAATGTTACTCCCGATTCTTTTTCCGATGGCGGAAAATATCTTAATTCCGACCAGGCGGTAAAGCGAGCCCGGGAAATGATAGACGAGGGTGCCGACATCATAGATATTGGTGCTGCTTCCTCTCGGCCAGACTCAGTTATGGCCGGGGCAGACGAAGAAATACAGAGGCTGCTTCCGGTTATGGATAAACTGGCAGCACAAGACATAATCATATCCATTGACACCTTCCGGGGAGAGGTGGCCCGCGCTGCCCTGGAAAACGGAGCTCATATCATAAACGATATTGGTAGTTTGCAACTGGATTCCCAACTCCTGCCGGTGCTGGTAGAAAAACAGGCCTCGGTAATCCTGATGCATAACCGTATGCAAATACGGGCGGGGGAACCTTACCGGGATTTAGTAGCCGATATTATAACCGAACTGGAAGATGCCATTGGACATGCAGTAGAGGCTGGACTTCCCGGCGACAAAATTATTATCGATCCCGGCATAGGATTTGGTAAAACCCCGGGAGGGAACCGTTTACTTTTAAAGCGCCTGGGGGACTTCCGCAGCCTGGGAAAACCGATTTTAATAGGGGCATCGCGTAAATCCTTTATCGGACAAACTCTAGGATTGGAAGTAAATGAGCGTTTGGAAGGTAGTTTGGCGGCAGTGGCCATAGCAATTATGAATGGCGCTGATATTGTAAGGGTACATGATGTAAAGGCCAGTAAACGGGTAGCAACCATGACAGATGCGGTGATGCAGGAAAATGGATAGTATTATTGCGCGGGGTTTAAGCTTTAAGGCCTGCCACGGAGTATTAGACAGTGAAAAAACTTGTCCCCAGCCTTTTCAGGTGGATCTGGAGTTATTTATCGATTTGCAAGGTGCAGGACAGCAGGACGATCTAAATCTCACTGTAGACTATGACCAGGTGTATCATCTGGTGCAGAGCATTGTCGAAGGCCCTTCCTGTAACTTAATCGAAGCCCTGGCCGAAAAAATTGCTCAGGCTCTGCTGAAAAAATATCCCCTGCTGGGTGTGGAAGTAACTGTTTATAAACCCGAAGCCCCGGTAAAAGGAGAGTTTCAATACTTTGCCGTTAAAATCCGGCGTAGTAAAGCCTGAGCGAAAACTCAGGGGAACTACGCAGCTTCATTTAGGTTAAAATAAAGAGAAATACGAAGTATTTCAACGATAATTTGTAATTATTAATTTTTAATTCTTAATTTTCAATTAATAATTCAAATAACTCCTTGCTCACAATGTAGTGATATGCTATTTTAAGGGTGAAACTGCTTGTGATAAAAACTGTTTATATAGGATTAGGTTCAAATATTGGAAATAAAGCCGGGCAAGTGCAGCTGGCCCGGGAAATGATAGATAAAACAAGGGATTTGGAGGTCACTCGGGCTTCGTCCCTTTATTTGACTTCCCCTTGGGGAAATACTGAACAAGAAGATTTTGTTAATCAGGTTATACAAGCCCGGACCGGACTGTCAGCATTGGACTTGCTGTACCGACTGCAGGAAATCGAAATTAAATTGGGCCGCCAGCGGAACGTAAGATGGGGCCCCCGTAGTATAGATCTGGACATTCTTTTATATGGAGATGAGTTAATCGACTTGCCGGAATTAAGAGTCCCTCATCCTCATATGCGTGAACGGTTGTTTGTCCTGATTCCACTTGAGGAAATTAATCCAATGTTGGTATTTCCTGAAGATGGAGTCAAACTCAAGGAGGTGTTGAGTAACGCTTTAGACCGAGAAGGAAACAGAGGAATTAGAAAAATATAGGGGTCTCCCGCCGATACTGGAGATTATTGGAGGTTTCGCCTGTATCCCTTAGGGACCAGGACGAGACATTTTTAGCAGGTGATGAGTTGATTACCCATATCCACAGAGGGGGTTTTAAGGATGGATAAAAGGATAGGCATCATCGGGGCGGGAGTTGTAGGAACGGCTGTTGGGGTGGTACTCAAAAACAAGGGCTATGAGATTACGAGTGTGTATGATATAAAATTCGAATCTACAAAAGAGCTTGTGGAACGGATTGGATGTACCGCTTTTACATCACCTCAAGAAGTTTCTCGCTCGGCTGATATCTTATTTATAACTACGTCGGATACGGCTATCGAGGGCGTTATTGATAGCCTGGCGGATATAGGCGCTTTTTGCTCTGGACAGGTAATAGTCCACATGAGTGGGGCCCAGTCTTCGGAAATTTTAGACCGGGCCAAGGATTTTGGCGCCAAAGTTTTGTCCGTTCATCCCTTACAATCATTTGCCAGCGTTGAACGGGCAATTGATAATCTTCCTGGTTCCATTTTCAGTATTGAAGGAGACCTGGAAGCTTATGATACTGCTGTTTGTATTGTAGAAACCCTGGGGGGAGAATACTTTTTTATTGATCGCAAGGCCAAGCCTTTGTACCATGCCGGGGCCTGTGTGGTTTCCAATTATCTGGTTACAATCATTGATTTTGGTATTAAATTACTGGAGTCTACCGGAATTCCCAGGCAGGTTGCTAGCAGGGCTCTGCTGCCGCTCATTAATGGTACAGTCAATAACATAGAAAATATAGGCATTCCCAAAGCCTTAACCGGACCTATTGCCCGGGGTGATTTAAGCACTATATTAAAGCATCTTGACTGTTTGCAAGAGATGGCTCCGGAGCTTATGAAGCTGTATAGCTGGTTGGGATTTTATACTGCCCAGATTGCGGTTGACAAGGGTACTATAAACCAGCAGAGCATGGAAGAATTTCAGCAGGTATTTATGAAAAAACTCTCGCAGATTGCCAGCGCTAGTTAAGCTGGCAGCCCTGAAGGAGGTTATATACCATGGCTAGAGTTACAACAGCAACCTTAAGAGACAAAAAGGCCAGGCAGGAAAAAATCAGCATGCTTACTTCATATGATTATTCCACTGCCGGTCTGGTTGACCAGGCAGGTCTGGATATGATACTGGTAGGCGATTCACTGGGAATGGTAGTTCTGGGGTATGAGAACACCCTGGCGGTTACCATGGATGATATGGTTCACCATACCCGGGCAGTAGTGCGGGGCACTAAAAATGCGATGGTGGTAGCGGATATGCCCTTTCTTTCTTATCATGTTTCCGTTAAAGAAGCAGTCCGCAACGCTGGTCGCTTTATCCAGGAAGGTGGTGCCCAGGCAGTAAAACTGGAAGGTGGAGTAGAGAGAGTAGACGCGGTAAAAGCTATTCTCGATGCTCAGATTCCGGTGATGGGACATATTGGTTTAACTCCGCAGTCAGTCAACCAGTTTGGCGGCTTTAAAGTGCAGGGAAAAGACCTGGAAACTGCGCGCAAACTTTTGGAAGATGCTCAGGCCTTGGACAAAGCCGGTGTATTTTCAATGGTATTGGAATGCGTTCCCACTGCCCTGGCTAAAAAAGTCACTGAAGAGGTGTCAGTGCCCACTATTGGTATAGGGGCAGGACCATACTGTGATGGCCAGGTGCTGGTAGTAAATGATATGCTGGGCATGTTCTCCGGGCATATTCCCAAATTTGTTAAGAAATATGTCGACCTGCAGCCCCTGATTATGGAGGCCTTAAAAGCCTACAAAAAGGAAGTTGAGGAAGGCACTTTCCCCGGTCCTGAACATGGTTTCACCATATCTGATGAGGTGCTGGATAAACTGTACTAATTTTTAACCGGTCGGGCAGGTTCTCGAGCCTGCCCGACCCTGGTAAATATTACGAGGGATGTTATGGAAGTATTTAATAATATTAACAAGATGCAGGAATGGTCATTACAAACGCGTAAACAAGGTAATAGTATAGGACTGGTACCAACTATGGGCTATCTTCACGATGGTCACCTGTCACTGGTACGGGAAGCAAAGAAAAAATGTGATAAAGTAGTGGTTAGCATATTTGTAAATCCCCTGCAATTTGGA
>CAZOIC010000057.1:5586-7474 GCA_964579945.1 uncultured Syntrophomonas sp.
GAAAAAATGTGATAAAGTAGTGGTTAGCATATTTGTAAATCCCCTGCAATTTGGACAGGGTGAGGACTTTGAAGAATATCCCCGGGATCTGAGTCGGGATAGTTCCCTGCTGGAAGCAGCCGGGGTAGATGCTATTTTCGCGCCATCGGCTCGGGAAATGTACCCGGCAGGGTTTAGCAGCAGTGTGGAGGTAAGTGGTGAAATTACCGAAAAAATGTGCGGTGCATCGCGGCCGGGGCACTTTAAAGGAGTCACTACCGTTTGCACCAAACTTTTTCACGCCTGTTTGCCTGACATGGCGTTCTTTGGGCAAAAAGATGCCCAGCAACTTTTGATTATTAAAAAAATGGTAAGAGAACTAAATTTTCCTCTAAAAATTGTTCCAGTACCTATTGTCCGGGAGGAGGACGGGCTCGCCCTGAGTTCGCGCAACGTTTACCTGGAGGGTGTACAGCGACAGGAAGCCCTGGTTCTGATTAAAGCCCTGAAACAGGCGGAGGAACAAATTAGGGGGGGAGAGAGGGATATAACCAGGCTCATAGGTGCGATCAAAGCAACCATTGCAACCAGTCCTCAGGCGAAGATAGATTATGTGGAAATCTTAAACGGCGATAATCTTTCCGGGCTAGAAAGAATTGAGGGTCGGGTATTGATCGCGCTAGCAGTTAAGTTTGGTAAAACTAGATTAATTGATAACCTGTTGGTGGAGGTGTAAAATCAGGTGCTTCGTTATATGCTAAAATCCAAGATTCACCGTGCTGTGGTTACCGATGCGTCCTTAAATTATGTAGGTAGTATTACTATTGACCAGGATTTAATGGATGCGGCTGATATAGTGGTGAATGAGAAAGTAACCATAGTAAACAATAATAATGGTGAACGCTTCGAAACTTACGTTATTGAGGGGGAACGGGGTTCTGGAGTAATTTGTTTAAACGGAGCAGCAGCTCGCCTGGTGCAAAAGGGTGATGTGGTTATTATACTTACCTATACCATCCTGGAGAATGAAGAGTGCACTAACCACAAGCCCAGGCTGGTATTCATTGGGGAAAATAACAGCATCAAAAAAGTTTGCCAGGGTTGCTACGAGTAAGGCGACGGTTCCGTTTGACTTGGTCATATTTCAAGTATTTTGTCAAAGGAAGTTATAATAATGACAGTAGAATTACGGGATTTTATAACCCGTAGGAAAAGGGAACTTAATGCCCTGATACTTGCTCATTTTTACCAATTGCCGGAGATTCAGGACATGGCTGATTTTGTGGGGGATTCTTTGCAGTTGGCCCGGCAGGCGGCAGAAACTGAGGCCGATGTTATAGTGTTTTGTGGGGTAAGTTTTATGGCGGAAAGCGCCAAAATATTAAGCCCCGATAAAATGGTTTTACTGCCCGAAATCAAAGCTGGTTGTGCCATGGCCAACATGGTTACGGCTGAGGATTTGCGAAGCCTGAAGGCAAAACATCCCGGGGCAGTAGTAGTATGTTACGTTAATTCCACTGCTGCGGTCAAAGCTGAAAGCGACATATGCTGCACATCAGCCAATGCCGTAAATGTGGTCAAATCCATACCGGAGGATAAAACGGTTATTTTCGCACCGGACCGCAACCTGGGAGCCTATATCCAGAGCCAGACCGGGCGTCAGATGATACTGTGGGAAGGGTGCTGTCCGGTACATGATGAATTAAGCGGAGAAGAAGTCAGGGAACAAATGCGGCTTTACCCCGGGGCTAAAGTAGTGGTACACCCCGAATGTCCGCCGGACGTAATTGGTCTGGCCGATGCCGTCCGGTCCACTGCCGGCATCTTAAACTATGTTAAGACTAGCTCAGAGAAAGAGTTTATTATCGGTACTGAAGAAGGCTTTATTTATACCCTGCAGAAAAACTGC
>CAZOIC010000057.1:7574-9817 GCA_964579945.1 uncultured Syntrophomonas sp.
ATTACCCCACGGGTGAACCCGACTGAACCGCAAATGGGCGCCGTAGGGCTTTTATGGGGTAGAATTATTGGGGTTTAAGGTTAATACTTAAGGGAACGAGAATATTAATATGATTATTACCAGGTATATAGGGGTTCTGGATCGGGATACGCCGGTAATTAATACCGATTTCTTAATTGTGGGCGGAGGTATAGCCGGTCTTTTTACCGCTTTAAAAGCGGTTGCCTATGGCAAAGTTGTAGTTTTGACCAAGAAAACAATTGAAGACTCCAATACGGGCCTGGCCCAGGGGGGAATTGCCGCCGCTGTTCATGAGGAGGATTCCCCTTTTCTGCATTTGGAAGATACTCTGGAGGCCGGAGCCGGACTATGCGACATAGAAGCAGTAGATGTACTGGTAAGAGAAGGCCCCGATCGGGTACGAGAACTTATAGAGGCCGGAGCCCAGTTTGACATGAAAAATGGCAATATCTCACTAACCCGGGAAGGTGCCCACAGCAGGCCCCGTATCCTGCATGCTGCCGATGCTACCGGTGAGGCCATTCGTAAAGCTCTGGTTAAAAGCTGCGAAGGAAACCCGGATATAAATATTATTGAGGATCAATTCTTGATAGATGTACTAACTGGTAATATGGGACGAGAGTGCTATGGCGCTCTGGTTTACGACAGTAACAGCCGTTCGCAACTGCTTTATGCTGCCCGGGCTACCATAATTGCTACTGGGGGAGCCGGACAGTTATATAAAAATACTACCAATCCTGACGTTGCCACTGCTGATGGCATGGCCGCCTGTTTTCGGGCTGGGTGTTGCCTCAGTGATATGGAGTTTATCCAGTTTCATCCTACCGTGCTTTTCAGCCGTGATACCCAGCGTTTTCTTATTTCCGAGGCGGTTCGGGGAGAAGGTGGATTGCTCTATAACTCGCAGGGGGAGAGGTTTATGCATAAATACCACCCTCTAGAGGAACTGGCCCCCCGCGATGTGGTAGCAAGGGCCATACTTAATGAAACCAGCATTGCTGGTACTGAATACGTCCATCTAGATATGACCGTTATACCGAAAGCTACTACCCGCTTTCCTAATATATATCGTGCCTGCCTGCAGCGAGGCATTGATATTAAACAAGACTATGTACCAGTTTCCCCTGCTGCCCACTATACTATGGGGGGAATTGGAACCAACACCCATGGCGAAACTGATATTTATGGATTATACTGTTGCGGAGAAGCTGCCTGTACCGGGGTACACGGGGCAAATCGCCTGGCCAGCAATTCCCTTCTGGAGGGCATTGTTTTCGGCCAGCGCATAGTGGATAAAGTGGAAGACATACTATATCGCCGGACCGTTAAAGTGGATGAAATATTCCGCGACTTTGACCATAGTTGGGTTTATGTACCTGCAGACGAAAAGTTAGAACCGGGAGAAGCTAAACGCGCCCTACAGGAAATAATGTGGGATTATGTGGGTATAATACGAAACGAGGACAGCCTTAAAAAAGCCAACCAAGAGGTGGAATACCTGTATAACAACCTGGCCCGGGGTAATGACCTCCTGGACTATTATGAAGTAATTAATATGCTAACTGTGGCCCGAATAATCATCCAGGCAGCCCTCTGGCGCCAGGAAAGCCGCGGCGGCCATTTTCGCTCCGACTACCCTGAGCGCGACGACGTCAGATGGCTAAAACACACCAGCTTCGTTAACTGCTAAACCGTGTTAAGGGGACAATCCTTTTGACACACTTTTAACACGAAATAGTGTGTCAAAAGGACCGTCCCCACGACACACCGATTTTCTTAAGATCGGAGGTTTTTATGGACTATATCGGATTAAACGAACTGATTCACCGGGCCTTACAAGAAGATATTGGACATGGGGATTTAACTACTGGGAGCCTTATTCCTAAAGAAATGCAGGCTTCCGGGGTTTTTGTGGCGAAAAGTGCTGGCATTCTAGCCGGTCTCAACGTATCCTGGGCAGTTTACCGCTACCTGGAACCTGACAGCACCTTTGAAACCTTTAAAAGCGATGGCGATAACCTGGCTGCCGGCGATGTTATTGCCCGGGTTACAGGAAAAGCCGCCACCCTTTTGACTGGTGAAAGGGTAGCCTTAAATTTCCTGCAGCGTCTTTCCGGGATTGCCAGTAAGACCCGGCGTATGGCAGACCTTATAAAATACCTGCCCGCCGAGTTGGTCGACACCCGCAAAACTACTCCCGGACTGCGGGTTCTGGAGAAGTA
>CAZOIC010000058.1:0-9617 GCA_964579945.1 uncultured Syntrophomonas sp.
CCATAAGATAAGCAACCCATTTTAGCATTTTCTCACCTCCAGTAACCAAATTCGATATGGGTTAACAATTCTGCCATATCATTTATTAAAATATCCGGGGAAGATTTGATGAGTTCTTCCCTATCCCCCAGTCCATAGGTTACTCCACAAGTTATGGTACCTGCGTTTTTACCGGCTTCTATATCAACATGAGAATCACCCACCATTATGGCCTGGCGGGGTGATATTTTAAACTGCTCTAATACCTGGAGAATGCCTTCCGGGTCCGGTTTCATTTTCTTGACCGATTCCGGCCCCACCACCACGTCAAAGTATTGTTTGACCTCTAACAGATCAAGGATTTTATCGCTCAAATCTTCCGGTTTGTTAGTTACCAGAGCTATTTTGTTATCTTCCCCGGTTTTTTTAATATACTCCAGGGTTTCCTCTACGTGTTTATATAGCCTGGTCTCAACTACCGCATTTTCAAAATAGTGTTTGCGGTAGATGGGTATCACCTGTTCAATAAAATCATCATCGCAGCCTTTGAAACAGTTCCTTATCAGGTATTGAACTCCATGGCCCACATAACTGATTATTTCCTCCTGACTCAGAACAGGCCGGTCAAATAACTTTAATACATGCTGTGCGGCACTGGCTATATCCTGCCCGGAATTAATAATAACACCATCGAAATCAAATATTATAAGATTAACGGGATATTTCATTACAACATTTACTCCTTATAAAACTAGTCAGCTGTTTACCCTTAGTTTGAACCAATAGGAAATAGAATTATCACCGTTACCCCAATCTACAGATAGCGCGAAGACGTATTCCCCTTCTTCTTTTGGAGTCAGCATGGTATTTTTATTTAAGGGGTACGTCGAAAACAAATTATCGTTATCCAGTATGTCCAATTTATATTCGGGATTGTTTAACCCGGGTACGACAGCAGCGGTAAAGATCAGCTTGGATTCTGGTTTGACTATGTTGGCTCGGAGTTTATTAGTATGTTCCTCATTCATCCCAAACATGGTATTACCAATCATGCCCCCCGGTTCTCCGGTGAAATTAGAATCCCCCTTTAGCCAGGATAATTGCTGATTATCACATAGTATCTCAAACTTGGGGTATTCGGGCGGGTAGCCATAATTGTCACCGCTTAGTTGGGACAAATACTGTATTGGCTTGTCAGTGCTTGTTCCTACTTCCCTGTTCATTTCACTGCTGTTAAGTTTCTTACTTAAACTATTGTACAGTAACCTGGTTTCAGCCGCGTCTTTAAAATTAATCATGATCATTTCCGGGTTTGTTTGCCGCTTAATAATAAGTACCGGCCCGCTGCTCGAGCGCAGGAATAGTAAGGCCTTACCTTTGTCTTCCAGTTGAAAATGGCCTTTTAAGATCGGGCCTAAACCAAGGCCGTTGGTTCGCATGGATAAGGGAGGAATTTCAGCTGCCAAATCGAGCTCTTCAATATCATTGTAGTTTATACTGACTCCGTAAGCTCCGCTTATAGTAAAGTGCTCACTTTCCAGGTTAATATCTGGTGGCATGGCAGTCCAGGCGATACCGGCCCCAACAGCGATAATGATAATCAGGGTAATCAGTATGCTTATCTTAGCGGAACTGTTCTTTGCATCCGGTGGATTAAACTTCTGGGCTTTAATTCCGGTATAGATGATAATAAGAATTAAAAGGCCAATTCCCACTTCCATCCCCCAGACCAATCCGGCTCGCTTCAGACCGTAACCCAGAAGTGGAGTGAAAGCTGCAATCATTAATTGCCGTCCGGTAAAATCGCCCAGGGCTTTAGCGTCTATCTGCTCTTTTACCTCACGTGGTGCAGTATTATATCCGGCTATTAAATTATAGGCTTTAAAGTATTTTATTAATACACCGGTAACGAAAAGCAGAGCGCAAACGATAAGAGTAATGATTAATTCTGTCAAACCCTCTCTCCCCTTTGATGTAATTTTGCTTTGATTGGAGGACTCAGTGACTTACTTACTGTACGTTAGTTTTGGCATGTACTTTCACTGGGTCAAGCTTACCCAGGGTTTGTTATATTATTATGGTACGGTTGATTTAAGTATCCTGAAAAAGATGACCGAAAGCTATACTAACCAAAGCATTGAGTTCCTCACCTATGCCGATGTTATTGATGATGCTATGGGATACTATCGGGAAATAACCTGGAGCGGAGACGGATATAGCAATTACAGGGTTTTTGATTCCAGCCAGGTGATAGCAGAACAGCATACCCGACCAACGATTGCATCAAAATATATCAAAAGAACCTCTCCATGATATATAACCAATTACCTTATATTCTCTCGAAGATCGAAGTCAAATATTATTAGGTTAACATGGTATTTCATTAGTACCTTTACTCCTAACTCTGCCCAGGACAGCGAAACAAAAGCCTTTCAGGTAATGGGCGATGCCTGCTACCTTTTCATCAGTGTTTGCTATAGCTTTCCAGGCAATTTTGCAGAATAATAATGGCTTCGGGCCTGCTCAATGGGTTATTTGGTTGGAAAGTTCCATCTGGATAGCCATGAATAATTCCGGCATTATAGGCAATATTAATTCCCTTTTGCCCCCAAATGGGCAACGGATCTTTAAAGGGAGCGGGAGTCGATGTAGCCGTTCCAAATATCATGCCTGCCAATGAGGCTGCTTCTGCCCGCGAAATACTTTGCTCCGGTTTTAATAAGCCATCTTCATAACCCTTGATAAAGTCGCTTTCAATCAGGGGTATAATTTTATATATACCTGCCTCGTTGCCGGTAACGTCAATGAATAAATCTTCAGGCATCATATCACTATCACTTAATTTAATCGGTGAATCACTAAATGGCCAGGTCAGCTCGGCCAAACAGGTGAAAAACTCCAGACGACTGATTTCAGTTTCTGTATCTGTGGAGTATTCTTCTGCTACTTCTATAAACGGAGCTACTCTCACCTTACTATAATTATCCTGGTTAAAGACAAAATTAATCACCATAATATCTCCGGTAGTATCTACATGGCTAACCTCTACCGTCAGGGAACGAGGAGTGGCAGCTACAAAGCTTATCCCGGGCTTACTACCGGAATCACAAATTTGATTCTTCTTTCCATTCAATTGGTCCGGCCACTCTATATATTGTTTATAACTGTTAGCATCCGGAACCTGCATATAGCTTATCCCTGGCGGAAGTATAACCATTATTTTCTGGCCCTCTTGCACCGGTATGGCTATGCCAGGTTTTCCAATAATCTGTACTGTGCCCAGCTCCCTTTTTTCGCCATAGGAAATACAGGGCGACGATAAAACCGTGTTTATCGTATTGCCCTCTTGCGGGCCGTCCGCATTAATGCGGTCAGGGTCACATATAGTTATCTTAATATCAGTATCGGCAAGAACTGGTGAATTAAAATATAATATTATTGCCAGGACTGCAATAAAAGCTGTAGATAATAATATGTATTTTTTTTGGACTAACATAAATATCACTCCTATCTTTCGTAACAACATACACGCCAACTACTGTCAGGGTATCGGTTTAGTTTAATAAACCCTCATATGCTCGAAGTTCTCTCTATTAGCAAAAAATCATAACCTGTTTTAATATAATCCATAACTTTATCAGCAATTAGCTTCTGCCCTTTTCTATTGGGATGCATCCCGTCTCTGCAAATAAAGTTGGTAAAATCAGGTAACTGCAAAAATGAACTTCGAACATCGATTAGCCTGGTATGAGTTTCTTCGGCAACTTTTGTAATGACAGAACTGTATTTTTCCTGCCAGTAATAAATCTCAGAGACGCTTCCAATCCATTTAATAATGTTATTTTTGGTAACAGGATTGTTTTTACTAACCCATTCTAAATATTTATCGGCATTAAGTGGCGGCAAGGTCATAAGCACGGGAGTAACCTTAATATTTTTTAGCAGTTCTATGGTCTCGCGAAGGGCTGTTTCAAATAGCCTGATTTCTGTTTGGGGCAGATGATTGGTATCTGGATTATCTGCCACTTCATCCCAATTAAAAGCGCAATCATTGCCACCGTATTCAATTAAAACGATATCTGGATTCTCTTTACCTATATGGTTTTCCAGTTTACTAATTCCTCGAGTTATAGTGCTACCGAACTTGGATACATTCTTAATAGAACATCTGATTTTAGAGCTAATTGTATCTACATAATTGTCTTGCAGCACAATATATCTGTTTTTAGTTTCATCATATATTACCCCTTTAGAGATTGAATCCCCTGACACTAAAATTTTGATGCTATTGTCATTATTTATCTCGTTCATATGTTCCCTTCTTCCTTGGTCATGGTAGATTTTCTTAGTCCTTATTATTATTTACTATTACTTTCCATTATATTAGATAGTAATGGCTCCTGACCTGCCCAATGCGGTTTTTCATATTCAAGATATCATGCGTCTTTGTGCACGTCAATACTTGAAAGCAGACGAAAGCAGGCGTATCACAACTTTATTCATTAGCTATGGCCTTTGTTTACCTTTACCTCACCTCCCGGATACACTTGGCAAACTTATACTGCTGGCTGGAAATAGAAGGGTATAAAACAAAGGTAATCTCTGGTATTATTTAGATAGTAAAAACGGAAGGGGTATTCATTTATGAAGGCATCTGATTTGTTTGCTGCGGGTACCAGGATTATAGGTATATTGGCTATTATTAAGGCTATAGGAGTTTTGATTATGACTGTACCTTCCCTATTTGGTCATAATTATCCCGGTTGGGCTATGCACATGCAGATAATGACCCTGGTGTATCCCCTGGCCTTATTATTAATAGGTATATATTTGTTAAGCGCTACTGGCAGGTTGGTAAGAAAGTTTTATCCGGAGGAAGAGGAGATAGCTACCGAATCTGCTCAAACCGTATTTTCGTTGGCCATGAAAATAACCGGAATGGTACTCATAGTTTATTTTATTCCGGATTTACTGCGGGTTCTTTCCAACGCTTTATACATAGGCTATTACCGTCCCCTGGGTATAGATACTATTGACCAGCAACTACTAATAGCAGAAAGATCTTTAGCCATGCTAGTCTCTATATTATTTGGTTTTTACCTGTTACATGGGGGACGTTTTTTTACCCGTCTGGCTTTTAAGAGCAAAGATTCTGAAATTTAGCCTCGTAAACCAGGCTATGAGATAATCAACATCAAATGAGAGCTTAAGTTAGGATACCGTTCTTTGACTTATTACCTTGATAGGTTCTTGAATCATTCCCATACGGGAGTAATTCTTCAGGCGGGTAATTAGAACATCGGTGATTTCCTGATATTTTGTAATTAGAACCAGGCCATTTCCGTCCAAAATATCTTCTGCCAGAATCATTCCCGGTTGTAGTTCGTATATGGCGTATAGAACTGGCGTTCTTTCCTGTTCTAATTTTATTACTTCCGCTTTTAATAAATCCAATATAACGGGGTCGTAAACACCTTCCTTTTCTTGCATAATACGGATTGCTTTCATTTCCGGCATGGATGTACTTATCAAGACTTCAAAGTCTCCGGCAACTCTTAAAATGCGTGATACCAGGGGAATATCTTCTCCACCCAGCGAAGAAGGCGGATAACCGCTACCATCGAAATTTTTCATCTGATAATTAATGGCTTCAGCAACCTCCTCCATGCGGGGAATATATTTTAGCAAATCACATCCGATTTGGGGGTGACTGTAAAATAGAGCCGTCTCCTGGGGATTCAGGTCCTCTTGGCGAAATGCCTGCTGCAGGATTTGTGGTGGTACAGTGACACAGCCAATTTGGGAAAGTAAGGCTGCCAGCTCAACCTTCCATATATCCTTTACCTGCAGTTGTATAGCCAGATTTTTGGCCAGACTGCGAATCAGGCCCAGACGGCTGAATGCCATGGGATTGACCAGGGCCAGGATATCCACCAGCACTTTGATACTGCCTTTCAGGGTCTGGTCAAGCAATTCACGCTCCGCATGAATTAAACGGTACTGCTCAATGCCTACGTAAACCTGTTTCAGAAATACCTCTGACGGGCACGGTTTAGTTAGGAAGCGAAAGATATTACCCTGGTTGATGGCATCAATAGCTGCCTGCATATCAGCCTGGCCGGTGAGCATAATTCGCACCGTATCTGGAAATAAATCTCGTGCTCGGGCCAGTATTTCAATTCCATCCATCTCCGGCATTCGATAATCAGACACAATAACAGCAAAAGGGCCCGAATTTTTTAGAATATTCAAGGCTTCTTTTCCATTATTGGCCACGGAAAGTTCTAATTTTCCTCGCAAAACCCGTCTGTAGGCAGCCAAAATATTGACATCATCATCTACCAGCAATACCTTCTTATTCATGGGTTGTCCTCACCTTCCTTTGCAAATCATCGGCTACGTTTATCCAATAATCTACATCCAGTGCTATCCCTTGATTCTGTAAATAATTCAGGTTTAGTTTTTTCTTGCTACCAGTTGTTTCTCCGCTCCAGTTGAGAAGGGTATCGGCTAAATATAGAGCCATTAATGTACCTGAACCAGGATGTGGCGCCTGAGAGGGTTGGTGATGGAAGGCTACCGTCTCAACCAACTCTTCTTCGAATCCCCAGATACCGAGCAGGTAAGCACCGCTTTCGGCATGAGATATCCCGGTCACCATGTATTCGGCTTCCACTAATGAACAATTGTGCTCCCGACTCATCTGTATAACCTGCCGGGATATATCAGGCATCTGAGCTAATAGAAGGTAGCCTATATCATGTAGAATCCCGGCTAACATTGCCTTTTCGGTAAATTCTTTTTGCACCTGCTCCTGCTGTAAAATCATTTTAGCCAGGCAACCCACCAACAGGCTATGATCCCGTAAAGACGATATCGATGATACCACCGTACGTCCCGACGGAAAGGAACTGAATATGTTTACATGTAGAACCAGAGCCCGCAAAGTGTCCAAACCCAGGAGGGCAACGGCCTGGTCAACGCTATTTACCCGGTGCGGTAATCCAAAAAAAGCAGAATTAATTATCTGTAGAATCTTAGCAGTCATGCCCAGGTCATTATTAATGATGTTACCAATACGTTTGATAGATGGGTCGGGGGCATTAATTTCTTGAAGCAGGTCGTAGTAGACTGTAGGAAGACTGGGTAGATTTCGGATTTTGGTGGCCAGGGTAATATATTTCTGGTTATCCAGTAAATCCCGTAAATGGCAGATACGTTCAACCAGTATTTTAAGCTGCTCAGCTGAAGTGGGCTTATTAATAAACTGGTGAGCTACCTCAGTGGATTGGAGAGCAGCTAGCTGGTTGGTATTTCCAGATAAAATAATGCGTACTGCATGGGGATGGGTACGGGCTACCTTTTCCAGCAGCTCAACACCATTACACTCCGGCATTACCATGTCAGTAATTATCACATCAACATCGTATTGTTCCATTAGTTCCAGCGCAACTTTGGCGCTGTCAGCAAACAGACTCTGCCAGCGCTGGTTCATGTTTCGCAGGCAACGCCGCAAACTGTCCAGAATATAAGTCTCATCATCCACAAAAAGAATGGTGTTTTTAGCCATATTTTTATTATTCATCACTACCCACCTCTTCTTTCACTGGCAGGTAAAGGGTAAAGCGCGTACCCTTATTTTCCTCTGATTCCAAGGTAATTCTACCACCATGCTTGTTTACCATAATATCATGGGTAATAGTCAGTCCCTGTCCGGTACCCTTCCCTACATCCTTGGTGGTGAAAAAAGGGTCGAAGATAAGATACTTGACCTCAGCTGGAATTCCTCCTCCATTATCGGCAATTTCTATGGCTACATCATCCCCTGCTCGTCTGGTTTTAACCTGGATAAGTCCTTTAGTGTACCTTCCAGTATTGACCGCATCTCTGATGGCATGAGCACTATTAACGATAAGGTTCAGTACCGCCTGGTTAATTTCGTCAATAACACAATACACCAGAGGTAAATCTGGACTTAGTTCTGTTTGTAACTCGGCATAGTATTTCCATTCATTTATGGAGATTTGAATAGTGCTTTGCACCCCTTTGTTTAAATCTGCAAAAGCTTTGACTCCACTGGAAGGGTGAGCAAAATCCTTCATGGTCAGCACCAGTTTGCGTACCCGATCTATACCCTCTCTTGATTGCTCCAAGGCACGGGGCAATTCTTCCTGTAGATAATCCAAATCTATTTGTTGCTCCCGGTGATGAATCTCTGTGACCAGCTCTATTTTGTTTCCAACCAGTTCGCATTCATTAACCAGTTGCCGGTATTCTCCCACTAAAGGTATTAAATCGGCCAATGCATCTTCCATAAAGTGGATATTGTCTCCTACATATTGCATAGGGGTATTGATTTCGTGAGCAATGCCGGCAGCAAGCTGACCAATAGATTCCAGCTTTTGTGATAACGCCTGCTGCGCCTGGTGTTGCTGTTGTTCGGTAATGTCTTGAAAAACCATAGTAAATCCCAGTACCTGTTGCTCTGACCCCAACATACGACTTATCGTACCAGCAATAATCTTATGGAGCAAAAATAGTTGGTTGGCGAGGGAGTGGGGAGAGGATAAAGAAAAAGCCCGCTGGTAGCGGGCTATAATTATAATTCGAGATTTTAACTGTAATCCTTATTCCACCGTAACTGCCTTGGTAAGGTGGCGGGGATTATCTACTTCGGTACCCCGGAAGACAGCCATATAGTAGGCGAATAGTTGTAGAGGAATTACTGCCACCATGGGTGCCAGCAAGGGATTGGTGTCGGGAATGACAATTCTGTTTTTATATTCAAGACAATGTTCTTGCAAACTCTCCTTGCATATAACAATTATTGTGGCTCCCCGAGATTTTATTTCATTAATATTAGGCATAGTCTTTTCAACCAGAGCATCCTGGCTAACCAGAGCCATTACCAGAACGTCACCATTGAGCAAGGCAATGGGACCATGTTTTAGTTCCCCGGCAGCGTATGCTTCTGCATGTACATAAGATGTTTCTTTAAGCTTTAAGGCCCCTTCCATAGCGACGGGATAATCATAACCGCGACCCAGGAAAAAAGCATTATTGGCATTGTGGTATTGGCTGGCTATTTCTTTGATGGCAGGTTGCTGACTCAAGGCTTTTTCTACTTGTTGGTCAATGGTGGTAATAGCATTAATATAGGCCTTAAGCTCTTCTGCCAGTAGGGTATCGTTTTCCTGTGCTAAATACAAGGCTAATAGATACAGAACCAGTAGCTGAGTCACATAGACTTTGGTTTTGGATAGGAATTTGCTTTTTCCAGATCAGTATACCACAAGATAGAAAATAATGGTTATACATACTTGATCAAAGAAATGGGGTCGGAATTTCATCATATTGCGGAATGTGCAGCTGGTGAGTGAAGGGTATCTTGCCGATTCCGTTAAATTTGAAACAGCTTTTCAGAAACTCATCCGGAATCCGGGCATGGTTAGACAAACTACGTTAATTGCACTATCCTGCCGTGATATAATCAACATAGTATCAATCTGATTTATCTAAAATTCAGCCGGTATAACATGATCCCTGAACTCTCTGAACCTGCCGGCACGCAAATTCTATGTCCGGGGAAGAAATGGGCGGCGGATCATGGTTTTTCATCACCCACAGATTCAGATGTA